>NZ_JANNMI010000136.1:0-14172 GCF_031397715.1 Roseateles sp. | reverse complement strand
CGAACAGCGCCAACACCTCGGTGGACTGCGCTTTGTTTTTGGCCGAGATGTCCGCCAGCGCCAGCCGGGTCATAGCAACCATCTTCATGACGGTGACGTTCAGTTCGCGCACGGCCAACTCATTGTCCAGCGCCGTCACCTTGGTGCATGCGCCCTCGATCAGCAAGGCAACGTTGTCGATGGCGCGGCCGTGGCGCTCGGACAGTTCGGGGTCCATGTCGGCCGGGCGCGTCATCGGCAGATCGCGCAAAAACACAATGACGCTGCCGAAATTGAAGCTGGTGTGCGGCCCAAACGGGCGTATGCGTGGGTCGGGATTTTGGGCGGCCACATGGTCCAGGATGGACAACTCAAGCGCCGTGCAGGCCGACCGGCTATTGAGTGAAATGGTGCCCAGCTTGCCCTGCATGCGGATGCAACCGTCCAGCCGGTAACGCTCAAATGACTCGAACAGCTTGGCGGCTATGCCGGCATAGTCGGTGCAGGCATTCAGCGCGCGCTGAAAGTCCAGCACGACGCCGACCTCGCCGACCATGTCGGCGCTGCTCATCACCGCATTGACCGCCTCATTGAGCTGGTCACCGAGCTCGCGCTTGACGGCCGAGACGGACAGCTGCCGCTCGATCTTGGCCATCAGCTCGGGCATCTCGAAGGGCTTGCAGACATAGTCATCGCCGCCGGCCGAATAGCCCAGCAGGCGCTCTTCGATCGAGCTGAGTGCGGACAAAAATATCACCGGCGTGCCGGCGGCGCCGGAGCTGCGCAGCTTGCGACAGGTTTCATAGCCGTCCATGCCGGGCATCATGCAGTCGAGCAGCACCAAGTCCGGCGACACCGAGCCGTCAATGATTTCCAGTGCCTGGGCGCCGCCGGGGGCGGTGAGGATGTTGTATTGATCGCTGAGCAGCTCTTCCATCAGGATCAAGATGTCGGGCGAATCGTCAACCACCAAGATGGTCGGCAGGGCTGCGTTGTGCTGAGGTGCGTTCATGCTGACTTTCGGCGCAAGGCTGAGGGCGGATTGGCGGAAATGGGCGGAAATGGGCGGAAATGGGCGGTCCTTTCATTTTGACCGCCTGTGGTCATCAATATTAGGGTCAGCGCCTTACCTGCATAGCGTCGATTAGGCGCGCGCTGTTGCGCCTAATTGGGTGACTGCTTCAAGCGGCGGGCGGGGTTGCCCGGTTGCTTTCAGCGTCAAGTTGTATGGACTTCAGGCAGGCAACGCACAAGCAACCGGCGTACTGCTGGGCCAATTGCTGGCGCAGCGCCGGGCTCAAATTCAGCTCGAAACAGTCGCAACGCGGCTCGGCGGCGCCGCAGTGGAAGGCGTTGCCGCAGCGTGGGCAGCGGTCGGCTTGAAGTTGGCCGGCGCTGCTCATGCGAACCAAGCCCGGTATTGCTCGCGCAGCCGATTCTTCTGCACCTTGCCCATCGCATTGCGCGGCAGTTCTTCGACGATGAACACCTGCTTGGGCACCTTGAAGCCGGCAATTTGCCGCTTCAGCTTGGCGATCAAGGCGTCACCGTCCGGGCTTTGATTCGGCTTGGCGACCAAGACGGCGACCACGGCCTCGCCGAAGTCGGCATGCGGCAGGCCGATCACCGCTGACTCGGCGACGCCGTCTAATTCATTCAAGTAGCCCTCGATCTCGGCCGGGTAGACATTGAAGCCGCCGGAGATGATCAGATCCTTGCTGCGGCCGACGATTGAGTAGTAGCCGTTGGCGTCGCAAAAGCCGACGTCGCCGGTCTTGAACCAGCCGTCGGCGCTGAACTCTGCTTGGGTTTTTTCCGGCATGCGCCAATAGCCGGCAAACACATTCGGGCCGCGCACCTCGATGGCACCGATCTCGCCCGGCGCGCAAAGCCGCTCGCCGTCCTTGCTGACGCGCACTTCGACGCCCGGCACGGCGGGGCCGACCGTGCCGCCGAGCCGGTCGCCGTCCAGGGCTCGGTAGGGGTTGGAGGTCAGCATCAGGGTCTCGCTCATGCCGTAACGTTCCAGTATCGTTTTTTGGCCGCTGCGCCTGCGCCATTCGGTGAAGGTGTCGAGCAGCAGCGGCGCCGATCCGCTGATGAACAGCCGCATGGGGGCGCAAGCGGCGGGCGTCAGCGCGGCCTCACCAAGCATCCGCAGATACAGCGTGGGCACGCCCATCAAGACCGTCGCCTCGGCAAAGCGGGCAATCACCGCCCGCGGCTCGAACTTGTTGAACCAGATCATCTTGGCGCCGGCCAATAGCGCGCCATGTGAGGCGACAAACAGGCCGTGCACATGAAAGATCGGCAGGGTGTGGATCAGCACGTCATCAATCCGCCAGCCCCACAAGTCTTTCAGCGTGCGGGCATTGCTGAGCAGGTTGGCGTGGCTCAGCAGCGCGCCTTTGCTGCGCCCGGTGGTGCCGCTGGTGTAGACAATCGCGGCCAAGTCGTTGTCGGCTCTTTCGGCAATGCTGTGTTCGTCGCTCATAGAAGCGGCGCGCTGCAGCAGGCTGCCGCTGCGGTCTTCATTGAGGCTGAAGACATAGCGCGTGCCGGCCAAAAACGCCAGCTTGGAGGCCCAGCCGAAATTGGCGCCGGCGCAGACCAGCACGGCCGGCTCGGCGTCGCGGAGAAAAAAGTCCAGCTCGGCCGCCTGGTAGGCGGGGTTGAGCGGCAAATAGACATAACCGGCCCGCAAGACGGCGAGGTAGAGCATCAGCGCTTCGACGCTTTTGGCGGTCTGCGCGGCGATGCGGCTGCCGGCCGGCAAATCCAGCGACAACAAGAGATTCGCCAGCATCGCGCTGCCGCGCTCCAGGTCGCGCCAGCTATAGCGCAAGCCCAGGCTTGGCCCGTCAGCGCATTCAATCGCGCAGCCGTCCAAGTCGGCGGGGAAGGCGCCCTGCAGGGCGGCAAAGAGATTGGCGTTCATGGCAGGCAGGATGGCTCACGGGGCTGAATGACGCGATTGTGACTTGGCGGCGCGGCGCGGCGTTCGCGTACAGTTCGCGGCTTTGTTGCAGAACGTCCCTAAACCTTCCAACAAGGCGCTGAGCAGGGCTATGGCGAGCGAATCTTCTCCTTCTTCATCATCCAATCTCTGGTTTGATCTGTCGGGCCTGGTGCGGGACTGTGACCCCGCCAGCTATATGCGCGGCCTGCAGCTGTACCGCACGCAAAAGGTGTTGGACCTGGCGATCAATCCGATCAAGCGGGGGTGGTTGGTCAGCGGCGAGGTGCAGGGCAGCCAGCGCGAACCCTATGAGCTGGGCATCGAGGTGTCACTCGGCCCGCGCGGCGCCTTGCTGGGCTGGGTCAGCGATTGCAGCTGCCCGGTGGGCTCGCAGTGCAAGCATGGCGTGGCCTTGATGATCAAGGCGGCCTACCAGGGCCGGCGCCTGCTGGCCGCACAGCCGGCCCCTGCCGACCTGCCCTTGCAGACCGCCAAGGCTGCGCCGACCAAAAAGCAACTGGAAGCAGCCGCCCGAGCGGAGCTGCTGCGCCAGCAGGAGCAAGCGCGGGCCGAGGCCGACGCGCAAGTGCTGCGCTGGCTGAATGAGCTTGAGCGCAGCAGCGCCCCGCAGCCGGCCGCCGAGGTCTACCGTTTTTTGGGTCAGCAGCAGCGCAAGCCGCAAGCACAGCGCACCGAGTGTTTTCTGTACCGACTTTCGCTGCAGGGCGCAGGCCCCGTGCTGCACCTGGAGGCGCTGACGTCCTACTTGAAGCCCAGCGGCGATTGGGCCGTAGCCAAGGCCCTGCGGCAAGCGCCCGAGGTGGGCCTGGCGGCGTTTGACCAGGCCGGCGAGGCCGACCTGGAGTTGCTGCAACTGATGCGCGCGATGCCGCCGCTGAAGACCGGCTATTACAGCAGTTATGCCTACCAGCCTGTCGTCAAGCTGGAGGGCAAGCTGGGCTTGCTGTTGCTGGAAAAAGCGGCCAGCACCGGGCGCTTGTTTGCGGCCGGCGGCAATAACTGGGCGGTCCATCCGCTGCAATGGGCGCAGCCCTTGGCGCTGGGCTGGACCTGGCAAGAACAGCTGCAAAGCGCGCTGGCCAACACCTGGGCCTTGCGGGCCGAATTCGCCGGCCGCGAGGCCCAGCTGTGCCTGAACAGCCCGCCGCTCTATCTCGACACCGTGCGCCGGCAATGCGGCCCGGTCTTGACGCCGGGCTTGACCCCTGCCCAAGTGGCCGCCTTGCTGAAGGCGCCGCCCATGCAGGCCGAGGCCTTGAAGAAGCACCAGCAGGCGCTGAGCCAGCAGCTCGGCGTGTTGCCGCTGCCGCCGATGTTGACGCCCATGGAGAGCCTGCTCGGCATCACGCCCACGCCTTGCTTGCAATTGCGTGCGACCACGCCAAATGAGGTCGAAACCGATGGGCTGATCGTGGCGCAGCTGCAGTTTGACTACGCGGGGCAGCGCGGCTTTTGGCCGGGGCAGGCCGCGCTGGTGATGGTCGACACGCCGAGCGGGCGGCTGCGTTTGCAGCGTGATTTGCCGGCCGAGGCGAGCGCCGTCGCTGCCTTGCGGCAATTGGGGCTGAGTGCCCTTGACGTGGCTCCTGCTTGTTACGGCATTGCCGGCAATGCCGCGCAACAGCCGTGGCTGGACTGGGCCGAGGCCGACTTCGAGCCTCTGCGCGCAGCTGGTTTTGAGCTGACGCTGGACGCTGGACTGAAGGATTGGATCTCGCACGCCGAGTCGCTGGACGTGAGCCTGCGGCCGGAGGGCGCTGGCGTGGATGGTGATGAAGAAGCCGGTGCCACCTCGCCCTGGTTTGATTTGTCGCTGGGCATGGAGATAGACGGCGAGCGCCACAACATCTTGCCCTTGCTGCCGGCGCTGATTGCCGCCTTGGCGCGCAGCCCGCTTGACCCCGTCAGCGGCGAGCCGGACATGCCTGCCCATGTCTACTTGCCCCGGCCGCCGCCGCAAGGTGGTTTCCTGCGCCTGCCCACGGCGGCGCTCAAGCCCTGGTTGGCCGCCTTGCTGGAACTGGTCGGTGACTTCAGTGGCGAGACGCTGAAAATCTCGCGCCTGGACGCGCTGCGCACCGTCGCCGGCCTGGGCGAGGGGGCGGTCTGGGCCGGTGCCGAGCGCCTGCGTGAGCTGGTGCAGCGCCTGAGTGGCCGCGCCGAGCTGCCCGAGGTGGCGCCCCCGCCCTCGCTGCGGGCCGAGCTGCGCCCTTATCAGCGCCAAGGCCTGAGCTGGTTGCAGTTCTTGCGCGAGCATGGCCTGGCCGGCATCTTGGCCGACGATATGGGCTTGGGCAAAACGCTGCAGACCCTGGCGCATATTCAGCTGGAGAAGGACGCCGGCCGGCTGACCCGGCCGGCGCTGATCATTGCGCCGGTCAGTTTGATGGGCAATTGGCGGCGCGAGACCGAACGCTTTTGCCCCGATTTGCGCTGTCTGGTGATCCACGGCAAGGACCGCCATGAGGTCGCGGATTCGATGGCCGAGCATGACATCGTGATCGCGCCCTATTCGCTCTTGCAGCGCGACAAGGAGCGCTGGCTGGAGGCGCAGTGGCACCTGGTGGTGCTGGATGAGGCCCAGAACATCAAGAACGCCAGCACCCATGCCGCACTAGTAGCGGGGCAGTTGCAGACCCGCCACCGGTTGTGCTTGTCGGGTACGCCGATGGAGAACCATCTGGGCGAAATTTGGAGCTTGTTCCACTTTTTGATGCCGGGGTTTTTGGGCAGCCAAAAGCGCTTTGCCGAGTTGTTCCGTACCCCGATCGAGAAGCAGGGCGACAGCGCGCGGCTGCAGCAGCTGCGCGCCCGCGTCACGCCCTTCATGTTGCGCCGGACCAAGGCGCTGGTGGCGACCGAGCTGCCGCCCAAGGTGGAAACGATTGAGCGGGTCGAGCTGGAGGGCAAGCAAGCCGACCTGTACGAAACCATTCGCCTAGGCATGGAAAAGACCGTGCGCGAGGCGCTCAGCAGCAAAGGCCTGGCCAAGTCACAAATCACCATCCTGGATGCGCTGATGAAGCTGCGCCAGGTCTGCTGTGACCCGCGTTTGCTGAAGCTGGCCGCCGCGCAGAAGGTCAAGAGCTCGGCCAAGCTGGAGCAGCTGATGACGCTGCTGCCCGAGATGGTGGCCGAAGGGCGGCGCATTCTGCTGTTCTCGCAGTTCACCAGCATGTTGACGCTGATCGAGGCCGAGCTGGAGAAGTGCGAGATCCCCTGGGTCAAGCTGACCGGCCAAAGCCAAAATCGCGATGCCTTGATCGAACAGTTCACCAGCGGCGCGGTGCCGGTGTTTTTGATCAGCCTGAAGGCCGGCGGCGTGGGGTTGAACTTGCCGCAGGCCGACACCGTGATCCATTACGACCCCTGGTGGAACCCGGCAGTCGAGAACCAGGCCACCGACCGCGCCCACCGCATTGGTCAGACGCAGACGGTGTTTGTCTACAAACTGGTCGCGCAGGGCACGATCGAGGAGCGCATCTTGGCGCTGCAAGAGCGCAAGGCCGCGCTGGCCGAGAGCATGTACAGCGGCTCGACCGGGCGCAAGCAGCCGCTCTTTACCGAGGGTGATTTGGCGGAGTTGCTGAAGCCGCTGGGGCAAGCTTGACCTGCCCGGGCTTTTTAGCGCCGGTAAGCGTGGTTTGTGAGTAATCCCGCTCGGACTGAAAAATCAGGATTTCAGTCCCGGCAACACCAGCCAGCGGCTCAGCCGGCCACGCAGGGCGATGAAATCCAAGGGCTTGGTCAGGTGCTCGTCCATGCCGGCGGCCATGCTGGCGGCGATATCGCTCTCCAAGGCATGGGCCGTCAGCGCCAGGATGGGGAAAGCCGGCAGTTGGCCGCTGCGCTGCAACTCGCGCAGCTGGCGGGTGCATTCCAGCCCGTCCATGCCGGGCATTTGGATGTCCATCAGCACCAGATCAGGCGGGCTGGCTTTGGCCGAGGCCAAGGCTTCGAGGCCGTTTTTGGCCAGACGGCTGCGCAGACCCATGACGGCCAGGAACTCCAGCGCCACCACTTGGTTGATTTGATTGTCTTCAACCAGCAGCACCACCGGTGGCTCGATGCCGGTGGCCAGCATGGCGCTGCGGCTATCGATGCCCGGGGGTAATGTCTTGGCGCTGTCGCCCGAGCCCTGGGCGGACATGCGCAACCAGTTGGCCGCGACGGCGCTTTTAAAACTGGTGGTTTCCATCCCGCTCCCTCTCACTTGCTTGCAGCCACAGCGACTGCTGCTTGAGCTCCCGGCCCGCCCCGCCCCGGCCGGCCCGCTTCTTCGGTCAAGACGCGCGCCATCGGTGAACAGCCCGGGGGCAGGCGCTACTCGGCATTGTTGCCGCTCTGTTGACCCACCGCAATCTGGCCTAGGGTAAATTGGCATTCAGGCGACACCCCCCCGGAATCGGGGCTTGACCTTACCGCCATGCGGCCAAACCCCATTTTTGTTGAACGGCATGATGCTACTGACAGCTTTCAGTGCTTGGGCTTCCTAGAATGGCTCTCCTCAGCGCAGTTACAGGCATCACTCCATGTCCGAAGGCACCATCCGCATCCGCGGCGCCCGTCAACACAATCTGAAGAACATCGATCTTGATTTGCACACGGGGGAGTTGACCGTCGTCACCGGGCCGAGCGGCTCGGGTAAATCGAGTTTGGTCTTTGACACCCTCTATGCCGAAGGCCAGCGCCGCTACGTCGAGACCTTCTCGGCCTATGCGCGCCAGTTCCTCGACCGCATGGACCGCCCCGCTGTTGACCGCGTCGACGGTGTGCCGCCGGCGATCGCCATCGACCAGACCAATCCGGTGCGCACCTCGCGCTCCACGGTCGGCACGATGACCGAGCTGAACGACCACCTGAAGCTCTTGTTCGCCCGCGCCGCCGAGCTGTTCGACCAGCAAACCGCGCTGCCGGTGCGGCATGACACGGCACAGACGATCTATTTGGAGTTGCTGGAGCGCACCAAGAGCGAAGATCCGCGCATTGTTTTGACCTTTCCGGTCGAGCTTCCGGCGACGACCAGCTCCGAGGAAGTGACGCAATGGCTGTCGGCCAGCGGTTTTACGAAGGTGCAGGCGGAGCGCGAGGTGGCTTCTATCACCGGGCCGCGCAAGCTGTTGGATGTAGTCGCCGATCGTTTTCGCCTGCAAGGCACTGACAAGCAGCGGGCGATGGAGGCGATCGAGCTGTGCCTGAAGCGCGGCAGCGGGCGGATGAATGTCTATGTCTTGGCCGTTGAAGAAGGGGTGGACGCAGAACTTTGGCGTTACTCCACCGGCCTGCATTGCCCGCAAAGCGATCTGCGCTACCAGGAGCCGCAGCCGCCGCTGTTTTCGTTCAACTCGGCCATGGGCGCTTGCGAGACCTGCCGGGGCTTCGGCCGGGTGATCGGCGTCGACCTCGGCCTGGTGATACCGGACGGCAAGAAGACGCTGCGCAATGGCGCGATCAAGACGCTGTCGACGCCGGCCTGGAAAGACAGCCAGGACGATCTCCTCAAGTACGCGGCCGACGCCGGCATACCGCGCGACACCTCTTGGAACCAGCTCTCGCCCGCCCAGCATGACTGGGTCATCAATGGCTCGCCCAACTGGACCGGCAACTGGAACAAGCAGTGGTACGGCGTCAAACGCTTCTTCGAGTATCTGGAGAGCAAGGCCTACAAGATGCATATCCGCGTGCTCTTGTCCAAGTACCGCAGTTACACCACGTGCGGCACTTGTGACGGCGCGCGGCTGAAGACCGAGTCACTGCTCTGGCGGGTCGGCTCGAAGGATTTGGCAGATTCTTTGTTGCCGGCGAGCCAGCGGCTGATGCCAAAGGGCGTGGCCTGGACGCGCGCGCAACTGGAGGCCTTGCCCGGCCTGGCCCTGCATGATTTGATGCAGCTGCCGATTCACCGGCTGCGCAGCTTTGTTGATCAGCTGCAGCTGCCCAGCACGCTGTTGGACGACGCGCTCAAATTGCTGCTGGAGGAGATCCGCAACCGGCTCAAATATCTTTGCGATGTCGGCATCGCCTACCTGACGCTGGACCGCCAAAGCCGCACGCTCAGCGGCGGCGAGGTGCAGCGCATCAACCTGACCACGGCCTTAGGTACGTCCTTGGTCAACACGCTGTTCGTGCTGGACGAGCCCAGCATCGGCCTGCACCCGCGCGATATGGGTCGCATCATCCAGGCCATGCAGCGACTGCGCGATGCCGGCAACACGCTGGTGGTGGTTGAGCATGACCCGGCGGTGATGCTGGCGGCCGACCGCCTGATCGATATGGGGCCGGGCCGGGTGAGCGCGGCGGCCAGATCGTGTTTGACGGCACGCCCGAGACGATTCGCGCGGCCGACACGCTGACCGGCGCTTATATGGGAGCGCGCAAGCTGGTCGGCATGGGGCTGAAGCGCGCGGTCGAGGCCAGCACGCCCAAGCTCATCCTGGAAGGCGTGCGTGAGCACAATCTGCGCAATGTGACGGTCGAGTTCCCCTTGCAGCGGCTGGTGGTGGTGACCGGCGTGTCCGGCTCGGGCAAGAGCACGCTGATGCAGGACGTTTTGTTCCCCGCGCTGGCCCGCCATTTTGGCCAGGCCTCCGAGACGCCGGGCGCACATGAACGCCTGCTCGGCGCCGACTGGTTGGCCGATGCGGTGTTCGTCGACCAGTCGCCGATTGGCAAGACCTCGCGCTCCAATCCGGCCTCCTATGTCGGCGCTTTTGATGAGCTGCGCAAGCTGTTCGCCGCCACGCCGATGGCGGCCGAGCGCAGCTACACCGCCGGTCATTTTTCATTCAATGCCGGCGACGGCCGCTGCGCCACTTGCGGCGGCTCGGGCTTCGAGCATGTCGAGATGCAATTTTTGTCCGACGTCTATCTGCGCTGCCCTGACTGTGACGGCCGGCGCTATCGGGCCGAGATGTTGGACGTCAAGCTCGACAGAGCCGAGCGCAGCATGAGCGTGGCCGACGTGCTTGAATTGACCGTTAGCGAAGCGGTGCGCTTGTTCAAAGACGACCGCGAGGTGGTCGCCAAGCTGCAGCCGATTGTTGATGTGGGGCTGGAGTATGTGAAGCTGGGCCAGCCGGTGCCGACGCTGTCGGGCGGCGAGGCGCAGCGGCTGAAGCTGGCCGGCTTCCTGGCCGAAGCGGCCAGCAAGCCGAGGCAGGCGCTGGCCAAAAAAGGCACGCTCTTCATGTTCGACGAGCCGACCACCGGCTTGCACTTTGATGACATCGCCAAGCTGATGCGGGCGCTGCGCAAATTGCTGACCATTGGCCATTCGCTGATCCTGATCGAGCACAACCTCGACGTGATTCGCGCGGCAGATTGGTTGATTGACCTCGGACCCGAGGGTGGCGAGGGTGGCGGCGAGCTGGTCTGCGTCGGCACGCCCGAGCAGGTCAAGGAGCACCCGACATCGCATACCGCGCTGGCGCTGCGCGAGTATTCGGCCCATATGGACCGGCCGGCCGTGGCCATTGACCACAAGGTCGAGGAGGGCGTGCCGCTGCAATCGCTGCTGCGTGCACGCCGTGCAAGGTCCACGGCCGACGAGGTGATTCAGATCGTCAATGCGCGTGAACACAATCTGCAATCGGTCAATGTCTCGATTCCGCGCGGCAAGTTCAATGTGATCACCGGCGTGTCGGGCTCGGGCAAGTCGACGCTGGCGTTCGATATCCTCTTCAACGAGGGCCAGCGCCGCTATCTGGAGTCGTTGAATGCCTATGCGCGCTCGATCGTGCAGCCGGCCGGCCGGCCCGAGGTCGACGCGGTCTGGGGCATCCCGCCGACGGTTGCCATCGAGCAGCGTCTCAGCCGTGGTGGGCGCAAGAGCACGGTGGCCACCACCACCGAGGTCTGGCATTTCCTGCGCCTGCTGTATGTGAAGTTAGGTATTCAGCATTGCGTGCATGACGGCACGCCGGTGCGGCCGCAAAGCGTCGAGTCGATCGCCGCCCAGCTGCTGCGCGATCACAAGGGTCAGCATGTCGGCCTGTTGGCGCCGCTGGTGATGAACCGCAAGGGCCTCTACACCGACCTGGCCAAATGGGCGAAGACGCGCGGCTACACGCATCTGCGCGTGGACGGCGAGTTCATCGCCACCGCGCCTTGGCCGCGCCTGGATCGCTTCAAGGAACACACGCTGGAGTTGCCGGTTGGTGATCTGATCATCTCCGCCGACAACGAAACTCAGTTGCGTGAACTGCTCGCCAAGGCCTTGGAGCTGGGCAAGGGCGTGCTGCATCTGTTGACGCCGCTGGACGGGCTGCACGAGGCGATCGCCGAGGCGCATTCGACGCTGGGGATTGGCACGGTCAAGGTCTTCAGCACCAAGCGCGCCTGCCCGACCTGCGGCACCAGCTACCCCGAGCTGGACCCGCGCATGTTCAGCTACAACAGCAAGCATGGCTGGTGCACGGGCTGCGTGGGCACAGGTCTGGCCTTGACGCGCGAGCAGCGTAAGGCCTTGGATGATTCCATTCAAGACGACAAAGGCGGCCGTGAGCAGAGCTTTGCCGGCCAGGAGGTCGAGATCGAAGGTCTGGTTGACCAGCCCTGCGGCGAATGTCATGGCGCACGCCTGAACCCTTCCGCGCGGGCGGTAACGTTTGAAGATCAGGCCATCAGCACGGTGGCATCCTGGAGCGTCAAGGACGCGCGCCTCTGGGTCGCCGAGCTGGAGCTGTTGGGACGTGACGCCGAAATTGCACGGGATGTGGTCAGCGAGATCAAGGGCCGGCTGGAGTTTCTGGAGGAAGTCGGCCTGGGCTATCTGACCTTGGACCGTGCCGCACCGACGCTGTCCGGCGGCGAAGCGCAGCGCATCCGCCTGGCGGCGCAGTTAGGCTCGAATCTGCAAGGCGTTTGCTATGTCTTGGATGAGCCGACGATTGGCCTGCATCCGCGCGACAACCAGATTCTCTTGAAGGCCTTGGGCCGTTTGAGCGACCTGGGCAATACCTTGGTGGTGGTCGAGCATGACGAGGACACGATACGCCGCGCCGACCACATCATCGACATTGGCCCCGGTGCGGGCAAGCGCGGTGGTCATGTGGTGGCAGAAGGCACGGTGGCCGATCTGGCGCTGCGGCCTGATTCGGTCACCGGGCGCTTTCTGTCCAAGCCGCTGATTCACCCCTTGGCGCCGCGCCGCGAGATGGTGGCTGACGCGCCGCGCCTGCGGGTCTTGGCAGCGACGCTACACAACCTCCAGCAGGTGACGGTCGATGTGCCGCTGCACCGCCTGGTCGCGGTGACCGGTGTGTCGGGCAGCGGCAAGAGTACGCTGGCCCGCGATGTGTTGCTGGCGAACATGGCGCAAGCCGTGCCGCTGCGCAAGGCGCCGGTCCATTGGATCGGCTGCGCCGGCATCGAAGGCCATGAGCTGGTCGACCGGGTGCTGGAAGTTGACCAGACGCCGATCGGCAAGACCCCGCGCAGCTGCCCGGCGACCTATATCGGTTTCTGGGACGCGATCCGCAAGCTCTTTGCCGACACCTTGGAAAGCCGCGCGCGCGGCTATGCGGCGAACCGCTTCAGCTTCAACACCGGCGAAGGTCGCTGCCCCGGCTGCGAAGGCCAGGGCATGCGCACCATCGCGATGAGCTTTCTGCCCGATGTGAAGGTGCTGTGCGACCAATGCCATGGCCAGCGCTTCAATCCGGAGACCTTGGGCGTTAGCTGGCGGGGCAAGAGCATCGGCGATGTGCTGGCGATGGAGGTCGACGAGGCCGCGCCGTTCTTCGCCGCGATGCCGGCGATCGGCCATCCGCTCAAGCTGATGCAAGACGTGGGCCTGGGTTATCTGACCCTGGGCCAACCGTCGCCGACGCTGTCCGGCGGCGAGGCCCAGCGCATGAAGCTGGTGTCCGAGTTGGTCAAGGTGCGCGACGAGGTCGGGCGGCGCGGCCAGAAGGCACCGCACACGCTCTATGTCTTGGATGAGCCGACCGTGGGCTTGCACATGGCCGATGTGGAGCGCCTGATCCGCGTGCTGCACCGGCTGGTGGCGGGCGGGCATTCGGTGGTGGTGATCGAGCATGATCTCGATGTGATCGCCGAAGCCGATTGGGTCATCGATCTGGGGCCGGATGGCGGCACGGCCGGCGGCGCGGTGGTGGTGGAGGGCACACCGGAGGCGGTGGTGGCTGCGGGTTCGCACACGGGGGTGGCGCTGCGGCCGGTGTTGGCCAGAAGTCCCTGATGGCCAGCTCCAACTGGTCGAAGCTTGAGTGGCTGAGTTTGCCGTGCTGTCGAAAGACCCAACGGCGGTCAAGCCGGGCCCCATCGCCGACATCAAGGTCACGGAAACGGCCATCTCGGGCAACCGACGCCTGAGTTCCTCGGTGCAGCGTTGGCGCCGAGCCGATGCTCGCCTCAAGTACATTCAGAACCCGCGTAGTTCGATTTTTGATAGCAGGGGTTTTGTTCATGTTGAGTAGAGAGCATTGGGTTACCGTGCGGCAGCAGCGGCAACTTGCGCGCGCAGTGGCAGTCTTGGCCCTCGGGCTGACCCTGCTGCGGCCGGTCAGCGCCGCGCCAGCTTCCCTGTGCCCGGACCATCCGATTCGCTTCGCCCATTACGAGTTTGGCATGGCCTACAGCAGCGGCTACGGCGGCATTGATGACGATCTGCAGAAGGAGCTCATGCGTCGCAGTGGCTGCGCATTCGAGGTCAGTTTGCAGCCACGTGCACGCACCTGGGTGGACCTCAAGAGCGGCAGCATCGACATGGCCGGCTCGGGCATCCAAACCGCCGAACGGGACGCCTTCGCCTGGTTCTTTCCCTACATCATCGAAGACAATGTGATGGTACTCGGCCCCCGGGTGCCTCGGAGCATGCAGTCGTTCAAGGCATTTTTGGCCGACCCGCAACTGACCTTGGGGGGGGTGCGCTCCTACCGCTACAGCGCCAACTACGACGCCTTTGTCGACCAACTCATTCTGGCGCGTCGGCACAGCGAGGCGGCCGACCCGGGCGCGCTGTTCCGCATGTTTGAAGCGCGGCGCTTCGATGCCTTCATCACCAATCCCTTGCTCTATATGTACTACGTCAGGGTCAAAGGCTTGCCGGATCCGCAGCCCGGGCTCAGGGCGAGCATTCGATCGATGCCGTCGTAGCGCGTCGCCTCGAAGGCCGGATTCACCAGCATCGTCAACGTGCCGAATTGGGAAGGCCATCCGCAGTTCAAACCGACGCTGGTGATGAAGCCATC
>NZ_JANNMI010000103.1:0-4277 GCF_031397715.1 Roseateles sp. | reverse complement strand
TTTCTGCAGCTGCGCCAGGTGCCCAGCTTTGTGTTGGTGGTGCTGGCGCTAGGATTTTTCACCTCGGCGCGGATTGCCGAGCAGGTGCGCGCCGGCATCCAGAGCCTGCCCAAGGGCCAGAGCTATGCGGGCCTGGCGATGGGTTTCACGCTGCCGCAAACCTACCGCTATGTGCTGCTGCCGATGGCCTTTCGCATCGTCATACCGCCGCTGACCAGCGAGAGCATGAACATCATCAAGAACTCCTCAGTGGCCTTCGCGGTCAGCATCACCGAGCTGACCATGTTCGCCATGCAGGCGCAGGAGGAAACTTCCCGCGGCATCGAGGTCTATCTGGCCGTCACCGGGCTGTACTTTGTGTCCGCCTTCGCCGTCAACCGCATTGCCCTCTTGATTGAAAACCGGGCGCAGGTGCCGGGCATGGTGGGAGCGGGCAAATGAGTAATCTTCAACTCGATTTCGCCTTTCTTGACTGGAGCGTCATCTCCAGCTTTATCCTCAAGGGCCTCATCTTTTCGGTGCAGCTGACGCTGATTGCCACCGTCTGCGGCATTTTGTTGGGCACCTTGTTGGCGCTGATGCGCTTGTCGGGCAAAAGGTGGCTGGCCATACCGGCGGCCTTCTACGTCAATACTTTGCGCTCGATCCCCTTGGTGATGGTGATTCTGTGGTTCTTCTTGTTGATTCCGGCCGCGTTTTACGGCGTCATTGGCGGCGAGTGGGGGGCCAACAACCGCACCGAGCTGTCGGCCATCATTACCTTCACGGTGTTCGAGGCCGCCTACTTTTCGGAGATCATGCGGGCCGGCATCCAGTCGGTGTCGCGCGGCCAGGTCAACGCCGGCTACGCCGTGGGCATGAGCTACGCCCAGACCATGCAGCTGGTGGTGTTGCCACAGGCCTTCCGCAATATGTTGCCGGTGTTGATGACGCAAACCATCATCCTGTTTCAGGACACTTCGCTGGTCTACGCCATCGGTGCCTATGACCTGCTTAAGGGCTTCGAGGTCGCCGGCCGCAATTTCAACCGCCCGGTGGAAACCTATCTGGTGGCCGCTGTCGTCTACTTTGTCATCTGCTTCAGCATGTCCATGCTGGTGCGCCGACTGCAAAAGAAGATTGCCATCATCCGCTAGTCATGCGGCCCCCGGCAGCGCGTACGCTGCCGCCCCCCGCGGGGGCGCTCAAACGGTTTGGGGCGGCCCGGCACCGTTTGAGCCGTGCCAACATATCAGGAGTTACTCGATGATCGATATCAAAAACGTTTCTAAGTGGTACGGCGCCTTCCAAGTGCTGACCGACTGCACGACCAGCATCAAAAAAGGCGAAGTCGTGGTGGTCTGCGGGCCGTCCGGCTCGGGCAAGTCCACCCTGATCAAGACCGTCAATGCGCTGGAGCCGTTTCAAAAGGGCGACATCATCGTCGACGGCATCTCGCTGGCCGACCCCAAGACCAACTTGCCCAAGCTGCGCTCGCGGGTCGGCATGGTGTTCCAGCATTTCGAGCTGTTCCCCCACCTGAGCGTGACCGAGAACCTGACCATCGCTCAGATCAAGGTCTTGGGCCGCACGCCCGACGAGGCCAAGGCCCGTGGCCTGAAGATGTTGGACCGGGTCGGCCTGTCGGCGCACAAGGACAAGTTCCCCGGTCAGCTGTCGGGCGGCCAGCAGCAGCGGGTCGCGATCGCGCGGGCGCTGTCGATGGACCCGATCGTGATGCTGTTCGACGAGCCGACCTCGGCACTCGACCCCGAAATGGTCGGCGAGGTGCTGGACGTGATGGTCAAGCTGGCCGAGGAGGGCATGACCAGGAAGAGCGTCACCCATGAGATGGGTTTCGCCAGAAAAGTCAGCCACCGCGTCATCTTCATGGACGCCGGCAAGATCGTCGAGGACTGCAAGCGCGAAGAATTCTTCGGCAAGCCCGAAGAGCGCTCGGTTCGGGCGCGCGAGTTCCTCGACAAGATCCTCCAGCATTGATTGTTGCTAGCGCAGCACGCAGCCGGGACGGCTGTGGGCTGCGTTGCAATAGCTGCACCGCGTTTGTGCAATGCAAACGCCGGTGGTGCGCTTGTTTTGCGCATGAACCAATATCGGGCGATATTGCCGAACAATATCTGTGACCGTTTGAAAATAGTCCTTTTGGCTCACGGGTAAACCCTTTATTCACGCAGAACTTGCATTTGTCTAATTAATGCAACCCCGTGAATACGGTGTCTCGGCTTGTCACACTTCGACGCTAACATTCAAATAACTGGGGCTGGCACTGGATTGAATGGAGGGTGGCAAACGTTTGCCGCCGCCAATGAGCAGGGTGCCCGACCGGAGTGTCTTTTTGGTTCGCTGGTGTTTCTATACCCCTCTTGGAGTCCGCATGAAATTGAAAACTCTCGTCAGCTTATTGGCAGTCGCGTTTGCAGCCCCGGCCGCGATGGCGGCGAATGATATTGTCATCAGCCAGGTCTATGGCGGCGGCGGCAATAACGGCGCCACGTTAAAGAACGATTTCATCGAGTTATTCAATCGCGGTGCGGCACCCATCAGCCTGAAGGGCTGGAGCGTGCAGTACGCCAGCGCCGCCGGCACCAGCTTCCAAGTCACGACCTTGCCCGATGTGAGCCTGCAGCCGGGCCAGTACTTGTTGGTGCAGCAAGCCGCCGGCACCGGCGGCACGGTCAGTTTGCCAACGCCCGACAAGATCGGCACCCTGGCGATGTCCGGCACCGCCGGCAAGGTGGTGTTGGCCAATATCGCCACGCCGGTGGCGGCTGCCACGGCAGCGACCGTGCTGGATCTGGTGGCCTATGGCGCTACCGCCACGCCATTTGAAGGCGCCGGCCCGACGCCCGCGCCGTCGAACAGCGCCGCCGTTTTCCGGGCGCTCGGTGGCTGTACCGACACCGACCAGAACCAAAGCGATTTTTCCGCCGCCGCGCCGGCGCCGCGCAACACCGCATCGGCGTTCAATGTCTGCGGTGGCGTGACGCCGCCGCTTGACAAGCCCATCGTCCCTGTCTGCCCAGACACCACCGTCACCGCCGGCACTGCCGCGCGCTTCAGCGTGACGGCCAGCGACGCCGACAGCATCGTCAACGCCGCGGCCATCAGCGGCAGCTGGCCCGCGGCGTTCACGCTCGGCGCCTTCAGCGCCGCCAGCGCCGATGGCGGCGTGGCCAGCCAAGAAATCGAGGTGGCCAGCAGTGTCACCGGTGGCAGCTACAGCTTGAATCTGGCTTGGGCCAACAACGAAGCGCAAACCGCCAGCTGCACCATCAAGGTCAGCGCCGCCGGCTTCGCGCCGATCTATGGCATCCAAGGCAGCGGCAACAGCAGCCCGATGGACAAGGCCACGGTCAGCACCGGTGGCATCGTCACCTACCTGGCGCCAACCGGGTTCTACCTGCAAGACCCCCTGGGTGACGGCAACCCCGCCACGTCGGACGGCATCTTTGTCTTCACCGCCGCCGCGCCCACGGTGGCGGTCGGGCAAGAGATCAAACTGAGCGGCGTGGTGGCCGAGTTTGCGTCCGGCAACAGCAGCATCACGCAGCTGACCAATGTCAGCGGTTTGACGACCCTCAGCAGCGGCCATGCGATCACCCCGACCGTGGTCGACCTGAGCACCCTGGCCACCGGCGCACTGGAGGCTTACGAAGGCATGCTGGTGACGCTGGCTGGCCCGGTGATGGTGCAGCAGAACTACTTCCTGGGCCGCTATGGTCAACTGACGCTGGCCGCCGGTGGGCGCTTGCTCAACCCGACCAATGTGATGCGCCCCGGCCCCGATGCGCAGGCTTTAGCCAAGAGCAATCTGGCCCGCGCCATCATCCTGGACGACAACAGCTCGGCTCAAAATCCTGCCGTGGTGCCTTTCATGGGCGAGGACCTGACGGTGCGCGCCGGTGACACGATCGCTTCGCTGACCGGCGTGATCGACTACGGCCTGGCCACCAACAACAACCCCGGCCTGGGCCTGTACAAGATCCACCCGCTGACGCCACCCGTCTTCACGCCCGGCAATGCCAGGGCGGCAGCGCCCGACGCCGTGGGCGGCAACCTCAAGGTGGCCAGCTTCAACGTGCTGAACTACTTCACCGCCTACACCAACGGCGGCGGCACGGCCAGCGGCTGCAGCCTGGGCGGCACGGTCAGCACGGCCCACTGCCGCGGCGCCAACAACGCCGCCGAATTCACCCGCCAGCAGACCAAAATCGTCGAGGCGATGGTCGCCATCGATGCCGACGTGCTGGGACTGATGGAGCTAGAGAACAACGGCA
>NZ_JANNMI010000098.1:0-5366 GCF_031397715.1 Roseateles sp. | reverse complement strand
GGAAAGAGCACGCTGTTCAAGCTGATGCTGGGCCTAACGCCGGCCACCAGCGGTGAGATTTTGATCAACGGGGGCTCGGTCACCGGCCGGGGCTTTCGCGCCACGCGCCGCGCTTTGGGTTACCTGCCCGAGAACGTGGTGCTGTACGACAACCTGAGCGGATTGGAGACGCTCAAGTTCTTCGCCAAGCTGAAGGGTGCCGACCTGCAGCAATGTGCGCCTACGCTGGCCCGCGTCGGCTTGGCGCACGCCGGCAGCCGGCCGCTGCGCGAGTATTCCAAGGGCATGCGCCAGCGCCTGGGTTTCGCGCAGGCGCTGCTGGGCCGGCCGCAAGTCTTGTTTCTGGACGAGCCGACCAATGGCCTGGATCCGCAGGCGATCCGCGATTTCTATTTGATCCTGCACGAGCTGCGCGATAGCGGTGTGACCGTCATCATCACCTCGCACATCCTGGCCGAACTGCAGAAGCGGGTCGACCGGCTGGCCATCATGGTCAGCGGCCGCATCCAGGCGCTCGGCACGGTGCAGGGCCTGCGCGAGCAGCAGCAGGCGGCGCTGACGATCGAGCTTTGCCTGAGTGCGGTGGATGCCGTGTTTGCGCGCCAAGCGCTGACTCAAATTCAGGGCGTCAGCTGCAGCAGCGCCAAGCTCGGGCTGAGCGTCAGCTGCCCACGCGAGGCGAAGATGGCGGTGCTGGGCGTGGCCGGTAGCCTCGGCGCACGCCTGCTGGATTTGACGATCAAAGAGCCCTCGCTTGAGGACGTATTTTTCGAACTGGGCAAGGCCGCGTAGAGACATGGAATTCAGCCAAATCATGACCCTGGCCGCGAAAGAATTCCGCGACCGCATGCGCAACCGCTGGGTGCTGGCGGTCGCCCTGGTGTTCACCGCCTTCTCGCTCGTCATCACCTATTTCGGCGGTGCCAGCTCCGGCCAACTGGGGCCGCGCTCGATCGAATTCATCATCGCCAGCCTGGTCAGCCTGGTGATTTATTTGATCCCGCTGATCGCCCTGCTGCTGGGCTTCGACGCCATCGTCGGCGAGCGTGAACGCGGCTCGCTGGACCTGCTCTTGGCCCTGCCCATCACCAAACTGGAGTTGCTGCTGGGAAAGTATCTGGGCCTGGCTGCGGCGCTGACGCTGTCGACCTTGGGCGGCTTTGCCTTGGTCGCCGCGCTGCTATATCAACAGTTCGGCTGGGCCGGTCTGTTTCACTACTTGGGCTTCATGCTGAGCAGCACGCTGCTGGGCCTGGCATTTTTGAGCCTGGCGGTCTTGCTGTCGGTGCTGAGCCGCGAACGCACCCGTGCATCGGGGCTGGCGATCGCGCTGTGGTTCTTTTTTGTGCTGGTGTTTGACCTGCTATTGCTGGGCGCGCTGGTCGCTAGCGGCGGTGATGTGGGGGGTGAGTCACTGGCCTATCTGCTGCTGCTCAACCCGGCCGATGTGTTCCGCATCCTGAATATTTTTTCGCTCGACGATATGCGCAACCTTTATGGCCTGGGCAGCATCGTGCCGCCCGCGCTGGCCAAGCCTTGGCTGATGGGCTTGGTGATGGGCGCCTGGATTGTTGTGCCGCTCGGCATTGCACGTTGGAGATTCAAATCATGAGTAAACGCATCCATCGACGCTCCCTCTTGCTGGTGGCCGCCATCACGCTGATCGGCTGCGGCCGCAAGGACGAAGCCAAGCCGCTGGTGGCACTTGAGATCGACCCCCGCACCACCTGCGACTTGGACGGCATGCTATTGGCCGATTACCCCGGCCCGAAGGCGCAGATCCACTACGCCGGCGCGGCCGAGCCGGTCTTCTTCTGCGACACCGTTGAACTCTTCAACACCCTGCTGCGGCCCGAGCAGGTGCGTGCCGTCGAGGCGGTGTTTGTGCAGGACATGGGCCGCGCCGACTGGGATCAGCCGCGCGGCCATTGGATTGATGCCAAGGCCGGCTTCTATGTACTGGGCAGCAAACGCCATGGCTCGATGGGGCCGACCATCGCCAGCTTCAGCCAGCAGGCCGATGCCCAGGCCTTCATCAAACAATGGGGCGGCAAGCTCCTCAGCTACGCCGAGATCAAGCCGGACATGGTGGACCTCAGCGGCGGCGCGCTGCACGACAGCCGGATGTAGCGCCACGGCTCGCCATGCGGAACTTTGCAGCACCGACGCGGCGCCTGATCTGGGGCGCGCTCCTCGCGCTGGCCTTGCTAGGCAGCCTGCAGTTGCTGCCCAGCAGACCGGCGCCGCCGACCGACGTCTGCCTGGTCGCGCCGCCGACGCCGTTTGATGCCCGCACCGGCCTGGGCTTGCTGGCAGCGCGCCCGGTGCCCGCCGACGCGCGCTGCCCGGTCTGCGGCATGTACCCGGCGCGCTCGCGGGACTGGGCGGCGCAGGTGATTTTCAAAGACAACGGCGACACCCAGTTCTTCGACTCACCGCTGTCGCTGTTCATCTATTTGCAGGAGGTGGGCCGCTACACGCGTGGCCGCAGCGCGGCCGAGATCGGCGCGGTCTATGTCAGCGATGCCAACAACGGCGCTTGGATCAAGGCCGAGACCGCCGTCTATGTGCAGGGCTCGAGCGCGCTCGGTCCGATGCGCGCCGGCAATCTGCCGGCCTTTGCCGACAAGGCCCGCGCCGAGGCCTTCGCCGCCCAACGCGGTGGGCGCCTGCTGCGCTTCGAACAGATCGACGCCCAACTGCTGGCCGGCCTGGCGCCCAACCAGCCACATAGGCACTGACGCCGATCTCACCAAGCCGCACAACAGCGCCTGGTTCTCGCAATTGATCGCCGCCCGGGCCGCCGCAACGCTGGGCCTGCCTAAGATGGCGTCATGGACAGCTTGATCAGCAAACCCACCGCAGACCGCACCGGCCTAGCCCGCCGCCGTTTCTGGCTCACCTATGCCGGCGTGTGCGGCTTGAGCTGGCTGCTGTTTGTGCTGGCCGGCACCGACTACAAAAAGGGCGCCTGGGAGGTTTGGTCGGCCATCTACGAGGCCAGCATGACCTTGTGGGCACCCATGCTGCTGGGCGTGGCGGTCTTCCCCTGGGTGCGCCGGCTGCAAAAGTCCCAGCCGGCGGTGGCGTCACTGTTCGGCCTGCATACCTTGGCGGCCCTGCTGTTCAGCGCGCTCTGGCTGGCGGCCGATTTCATCCTGGCCAGCCTGCTGTTTGGCCCCGAGCATGCGCATGCCACCTTGATGCAAGCGGCGCTGTGGCGCACCGTCACCGGTGTGTTTGTTTATGTGCCGCTGGCGACCGGCTTCACGGCCGTCCTGAGTGCGCGGCAGGCGCGCGCCAGCGCCCTGGCAACGGCGCAGGCCGAGAGCGCCCTGGCGCGCGCCGAGCTGGCCGCCATCAGCGGCAAGCTGAACCCGCATTTCTTGTTCAACACCCTGAACTCGCTGATCGCGCTGACCCGCAAAGACGCCCGCGCGGCCGAGACCGCGCTGATGCACTTCTCCGACATGCTGCGTTATGTACTCGACAGCAAGCGCGGTGTCGCCGACCGGGTCAGCCTGCGCGAGGAGCTGGACTTTGTGCGCGACTATCTGGCGCTGGAGGGCTTGCGCCTGGGCGCACGCCTGCGCCTGGTCTGGGAGATTGACTCCGCCACCTTGGACGACGAGATCCCGCCGCTGACGCTGCAGCCGCTGGTTGAGAACTGCATCAACCACGGCATCACGCCCAGCGTGGCCGGCGGCTGCGTCAGCATCAGCGCGCGCCGCGATGCGCTGACGCAGGGCCTGGCGCTCACGGTACAAGACGACGGCGCCGGCTGCGAGCCCGCCCGCCTGAGTCCCAGCCAGCCCCAGGCTCAGCGCCAAGGCATAGGCCTGAGTGCGCTGCGCCGCCGCTTCGCACTCGACTACGAGGGCCGCGCCCGCCTGCAAGTCCACACCGCACCCGGCGCCGGCTTTCGCGTCGATATCTGGATACCGCAAACATGACTTCACGGATCACCACCCTGATCGCCGAGGACGAGCCGCTCGCCAGCGAGGCGCTGGCCGACTGGGTGGCGCAGCTGCCGCAGCTGGAGCTGGTCGGCGTCTGCGCCGATGGCATCACGGCCTTGGCCGAGATCCGCCGCCTGCAGCCGGGCCTGATCTTCATGGACATCAATATGCCCGGCATGACCGGCCTGCAGGTGCTGCGCAGCTTGGCCGAGGCCGAGGCCGACGCTGACGCACAGCAGCGCGTCATCTTCACCACCGCCTACGACGAACATGCCCTGGCCGCCTTCGAGCTGCACGCGGCCGACTATCTGCTCAAGCCGTTCACGCAAGAGCGCTTCAACGAGGCGGTCGAACATGCGCTGCGATCGGTCGTCAGCAGCACGCAACTGCAAAGCACGGTCGAAGCGGCCGCTGACGAGCAAAGCCCACTGACGCGCATCCTGGTGCGCGACCAAGGCAAGATCTTCCCGCTGCAGGTCGACGCGATCGAGTACCTGCGCTCCGACATCAAATACACGGCCGTGGCCAGCGCCGGCAAGCAGTATCTGGTGCGCCTGCCGATCACCGCCTTTGAGCAGCGGCTCGATCAGCAGCGCTTCTTGAAGCTGCAGCGCAGCTGCATCGTCAACCTCGACTTCGTCGTCTCGATGACGCCGGACGAAAACTCGCAGCTGATCGTGCAGATGCAAGACGGAGCGCGTTTCACCGCCAACCGGGATGTGTCCAAGAAACTTCGGGAGCAATCGATATGAGCAAGTTCCCCGTCGCCATCGCCTGCTTGGTTTGGCTGTTAGCGGGCAGCGCCTTTGGCCAAAGCAACTCCAAACTCGTTGTCCGCCAGGGCGTTGAGGGCCGGCTCTATATGCCAGGGCCGTTCGACCGCATCGAACTCGCCGGCACCACCCATGTGCGCTTGCTGCAAGGCGAGCAGGACCAAGTCTTCATCGTCGGCGATGCCCAACTGCAAGACAGCGTGGCGGTCACGGTGTCGCAAGGCCGGCTGGACATTCGCGGCATCGAGACCTGGAAGTTTTGGGGCACCAAGCGGCTGGAGGTCGAAGTGAGCTTGCGCCGGCTGCGCGAGCTGGTGCTGTCCGGCGCCGGCGAGCTGCATGCGCCGGACGGCATCACGGCCGGCCCCTTGAGCATCCGCATCTCCGGTGCCGGCTCGGTCCGCTTTGACGACCTGACGGCCGAGCGACTCGACTTCAATATCTCGGGTTCCGGTGTGGGGGTCTTGCGCGGCCGGGTCGAACTGCTGGACTTGAAGATCTCCGGCAAAGGCAAACTTCAAGCCGAAGACCTGCTTGCCGAGGCCGCCAACATCAAGATCAGTGGCGTCGGCAACGCCGATCTGTGGGTCAGCGAGAAGTTGAACCTGAATGTCTCCGGTGTCGGCCACATCGA
>NZ_JANNMI010000083.1:0-4825 GCF_031397715.1 Roseateles sp. | reverse complement strand
CGAAAAAGCCGGCTGCCGGCGGGGCGGCCGCCATCACTTACGCGGACGTGCTCAAACTGTTGCAACTGGAGATCCCGGAGGACCAGATCCTGAACCAGGCTGTGCTGCAGCACGCGCCCTTGACGGTCCAGCAGATAGACTTCCAAGGCCGGGTGGATCAGGCCGATATACATGGCGGTATCGGCCAAAGCGCTGCTGCGAACCTGGCCCTGCGCGTCCATCATCGGTTTGGCTTGGCGGTCGGCTATGTAGCGGGCCAGCTTGAGGTTCTGCCATTGGTCATAGGCGTCCTGGCGGCGTTGCGCTTGGCGGTCTTGCCAATAAAGCATGGCGCCGCACAGCAAGGTCAAACCCAGCACGACGACCAGCGCCAGGCGCAGATCCAGGCGACGCCACAAAGGCAGGGCGGGGCCGCTCATGCTTGTGCCTCGAAGCGGTAGCCAACGCCCCAGACGGTCTGGATATAGCCTTCGCCTAACTTGTTACGCAAGCGGTTGATGTGGGTGTTGACGGTGTGGTCATAGCCATCGTGGCCATAGCCCCAGACCTGATCCAGCAGCTCGGCGCGGCTGAAGGCGCGCAGCGGCTGGCGGGCGAAGTGCCAGAGCAAATCGAACTCACGCGGCGTCAGCACCAACTCGGTCGGCCCCAACCAGGCGCGCCGCTGCACGCGGTGGATATGCAGGCCGCCGGCCCTGACGTCGACCGGCTCGGCCGACGCCTGCATGCCCGCCGGCCCGAGCGCCGTCGGCTGGCCCATACGGCGCCAGAGGGCGCGGATGCGGGCCTGCAGTTCGAGCACGCTGAAGGGTTTGCTGAGGTAGTCGTCGGCGCCCAGCTCCAGACCCAGCACCCGGTCAAGTTCCGAGCTGCGCGCCGTCAGCATCAGGATGGGGGTGCTGTTGCCGCGCTCGCGCAAGGCCCGGCAAACCTCCAAGCCACCCATGCCGGGCAGGCGCAGGTCCAGCACGATGGCATCCCAGGGGCCGGCGTCGATGGCGCTGTTCAAGCCGTCAACGCCGTTGCCCAGGCAGACCACATGGTCGGCCAACTCGCTCAGGTGCAGATGCAGCAGGGCGGCGATATCGGGCTCATCTTCGATCACCAGGATGCGGCGGGGCGGGCCGGCCGGGCGCGGCACCGCGGGCAAAGGCGAAGAAGAAAAAGTCGGCTGAGGCATGGGTGAGTTCCGGTCAAGTCTTAGCGGCCATTAGGCCGCCAACGCGCGTCCAAGTCTTCACAAAAGAATCACAAGACGGTGGCCACGCCAAGAAACGCTTAGCTTTTCGTTATGAAAGCGTGACATCTTTGGCATGCGCTGTTTTTAGCATGGACTTACCGGTTGAGGCACGCACTGCGCCACGCCCGGCGGACCTTCTCCTCCACACTTTTTGCTCAAGAAAGTACTGCCATGTTCAAACTCACTTTTTCTCTTCAGGCCGCACTCGGCACCGTCGCGCTCGCCACCCTGGGCGCCGGCTCCGTCGCCCAAGCGGCCATGGTCGATATCAAGGTCAGCGTGCAAAACCTGGCGCCCGTCAACAGCGTCAGTTTTGCGCCGCTGCATGTGGGCTTCCACAACGGCAGCTTCGATGCCTTCAACCTCGGGCAAGTCTCGACGGCGGCGATTCAATCGATCGCCGAAGGCGGCAGCGGCACCGCTTGGCAGGCGGCTTTTGCGGCGGCCGACCCCATGGCTACCCGTGGCACCGTGGGTGGCCTGCTGCAGCCCGGCGAAACCCGCAGCCTGAGCTTCAGCGTGGACACGGCGCTGAACCCCTTCTTCAGCTTTGGCGCGATGGTGGTGCCCAGCAATGACTTCTTCATCGGCAATGACTCCCCCACCGAGTACCGCTTGTTCAACGTGCTAGGTCAGCTGCAAGTAGGGGCCATCACAATCAAAGCCCGCGAAGTTTGGGACGGTGGCTCCGAGGTCTTCGATCCTGCTGCGGCCGCCTTCGTCGGCAATAACGGCTTGCGCACCGACCAGGGCGGCGTGGTCAATTTCAACTTCGCCGAGCTGGCCGGTTTCAACGGGCTGACTACCGGCGCCGGCTACGTCTTCAACAGCCAGCTGGGTTTTGACAGCGAGGTCTACCGGATCAGCTTTGAGAACATCAGCGCCGTGCCCGAGCCGCAAAGCTATGCCTTGATGGCGGCCGGCTTGCTGGCTCTGGGCGGGCTGGTGCGCCGGCGCGGAGCCGCGCGGGGCTGATGTCGTATACCCGGAAGAGCTTGGCGATACCATTTCTTCCGGGTATTTTGCTTCAGCCGATGTGCGAAGCCAGCACCGGGAACAGCTTGATCAGCCCATCGGCCAACAGCTCCACCGCCAGCGCCGCCAAAATCAGGCCCATCAGACGGGTCATGATGTTGATGCCGGTCTGGCCGAGCGCGCGGGCGATACGGCCCGAGGCCGAGAACACCAGATAGGTCACCAAGCCCACCACCACGCCGTAGCCGACCAGCACGGCCAACTCCCACCAGTGGCGGGTCCGGTCGGCGTAAATGACCATGGTCGAGATCGTTGCCGGCCCGGTCAGCAAGGGGATGGCCAGTGGCACGACAGCAATGCTGGCGCCGCTGTCGGCCTTGTTGGCGGCCTCACTCAAATCATCCTTGCGGGCTTCGGCCGGTTGGGCGTTGAGCATCTGCAGCGAGCTGATCAAGAGCAGGGTGCCGCCGCCGACCTGGAACGAGGCCAGGGTGATGCCGAAAAACCCGATGATCTTCAGCCCCAGCAAAGCGCTCAAGCTGATCACCACAAAGGCCGTGAAAGAGCTGACCACGATCGTGCGCTTGCGCTGCTCGCGCGTCAGATGGCTGGTGAAGTGAATAAAGAAGGGCACCACGCCGATCGGGTTGACGATGGCGAGCAGGGCAACCAGGGGTTTGTAGATGTCCATGGGTGGATTGTGTCGCTTGTTGTCAGTTATCGGGCCAAGTCGCGCAGATAGTCCAGGCCCTGGGCGGCGCGCGGGCCGTACCAGCTCAGCAGCTCGCCGTCGACCAGCTGCACCTTGGCCTGCGGGCACAAGGCCTGCGCCTGGCCCAAGTGCGAGGCGTCAAAGCGATAGGGCTCCGAGCTGAGCAGCACGCGGTCGATCTGCGCCAGCCAGGCCTCATCGCCCAGCAGTTGCGGGTAGCGCGCCGCGCCGGACTCGCCGCCGTTGAGCGCCGGCCAGCTCTGCCAGCCGACGGCGACCAGCATGCGGGCGATATAGGTGTCACGCGCGATCGTCATCCAGGGCTCGCGCCAGATCAGATACAGCACGCGCTGCGCCGGCCAGCTTTTGTCTGCGCAACGCTGCAGGGCCAGCGCCAACTCGGCCGCCAGCTCGGCGCAGCGTTCGCTCACGCCCGGCTCGGCATCAAAGTGCGTCTCCATTTGCGCCAACAGGCCCAAGTTATCGGCCGGCCCCTGCGGGTGGGTGATGATGATGTGGGGCACAAACTCGCGCAGCGCAGCGAGCGTTGCCAGGCGGTTCTCGTCCACATTGACGATCACATGGGTCGGCGCCAATTGGCGCAGCTTGGCCATATTCACATCCTTGGTGCCGCCGACCTTGGGCACGTTCAGCAGCGCCGCCTGCGGATGAATGCAAAAGCCGGTGCGTGCCACCAGCCGCGGCCCCAAGCCCAGCGCCACCAGCAGCTCGGTGATGCTGGGCACCAGGCTGGCGATGCGAAGTTCTTTCGTCACAGCGACGCGTCGTCAGCCGGCGCTTCCTGCAGGGCCAGAAAGACGGCGCAGCAGCCGCGCAGATAGACCAGCGTCGGCAAGACCAGGGCAACCGCGAACACGACGCCGCCGCCGACCAGGGCGGCCATGCCCAGCGGCGTCGCAGCCACCGGCGCACCGGTGGCACCCAGGCTGCGCAGGCCATAGCCAAACAAGCCCGCCATCAATTGCTGGGGGGGCACATCAATGCCGATCAGCCAGACCATCAAAAACGCCATCGCGCGGCCGCCGCTGACGACCACAAAGCTGACCGCGGCGCTGACCAAGCCGGTGGTCAACAGCACCGCCATCATCAAGGCGCCGGCCTCCAGCGCGCCGTGCCGCAGCTGGGCCAGCAAAAGCCGGGCGGTGCCGATGGCGCTGCGCCCGCTCCAAACGGCAGGCCCCGTCAACGGCCCGACGATGACCGCGCCGCTGAAGGCCATCACGCCCAACAAGACCACGCCCAACGGTACCAAGAGCGCAAACAACGGCGCGCCGACCCAGGGCAGCTTGACGGCCCAGAGCAGCGCCAGCAAGGCCGCCAATGTCGCGGCCATCAAGGCCAGCAACATCAACAAGCACAACAACACCTTCGGCACCACGCGCAGCGCGTCATGCACGGCATCCGCCACATCGCGCACCGGCAGTCCGCGCGCCTGGTCCATCAGCAGCAGGCCGGTGGTGTTGACGCCCAAGAAGGCCGCTGCAAGGCCCAGCGCCGCCCAGATCACCCCCCAGGTGCTGTCATCCTTGGCCAGGGCCGATTCGGCCGACGCCAACATCAAGCCGGCCAAACAAAAGGCGCTCAATAAAGCGTAAAGCGCGCGGCCGTTGCGCGGCGCATCGATGCTGGCGAGCACCCGGTTAAGGGCATGAAGTGAGAGTTTTTGGGGCATGGCCGGCATCATAGCCAGCGCCCCGACCCGCCCTGTGGCGGGGCGGCGGTCGACGACGAAGCCACCATTCGCACGCTGTCGACGCTAGGGTTTTTTCTGTCGGCGAAAAAACAACAAATACCCTGCCGAGAGTGGGCGAGGCTAGACCCTTCGCCCATAATCATTTACCTGTGTATGGAAGCCGCACCTTCGCTTGAATGGTTCA
>NZ_JANNMI010000079.1:0-14681 GCF_031397715.1 Roseateles sp. | reverse complement strand
GCGCTGGCCGCCATCTCCTCGGTCGCCGAGATGGCGCTGCTGAGTCGCTGCGAGGGCGCGGCCCACGCCCACCGGCTCGACGCCCGCTCGGGCGAGCTGCAGCCGGCGGCGCGTTCGCGCGGCACCTCGGTCGAGGTGCGTGAATTGTTTTTCAGCACGCCGGCAAGGCGCAAATTCCTCAAGACCGACGCGACCGAGCTGGCGCATTGCCTGGAGGCGCTGCGCCGCCACGCGCTGGCCCGCCCGGATGTCGGCTTCGCCGCCTGGCATGAAGGCAAGCTGGTCGAGCAATGGCGGATTGCCTCGTCGGAGCAGCGGCTCGGCGATGTCTTGGGGGCCGAGTTCATGGCCGCCAGCCGCGCCGTTTACTCGGAGCGCGGGCCGTTGCGGATCTACGGCCGCGCCGGCCTGCCCGAGGCCGCGCGCAGCCGCGCCGACATGCAGTACGTCTATGTCAACGGCCGCTTTGTGCGCGACAAGCTGATTGCGCACGGCATCCGCTCCGCCTATGAAGACGTCTTGCACGGCCAGCGCCAACCCAGCTATGTGCTGTTCATCGAGATCGCGCCCGACCGGGTCGACGTCAATGTGCATCCGACCAAGATCGAGGTCAGGTTCAGAGACGGCCGCGAGATCCATCAGCAGGTGCGCTATGCGGTGCAGGATGCGCTGGCGCTGTCGCGTTCGGCCGCCGATGAAACTCCTGCCGTGGCAATCGCTGCCGCCGCCGCAGCAGCCGGCTTTCGCCCCTCGCCCGGCAACCCGCCGGCCTGGTTTGCGCCGGCGGCCGAGCCGCAGGTGCGCGAACCCGGCGCGGCTTATGCTGCTAACGCTGCTCACGGCCACGCCGCCAACAGCTGGCGGCCGCCGATTGCACATACCGCACAGGCCTCCTTGGGCTTGGCCGAGGTCGCAACGCTGTATGGCCAGGCGGATTTCAAGCAAGCTCGCCCCGAACCTTCTTCTTCCCTGCCCCAGCATGACTGGCCGCTGGGCCGCGCCATCGCGCAGATCCAGGGCGTTTATGTGCTGGCCGAGAACGCGCAAGGACTGATCATTGTCGATATGCACGCCGCCCATGAGCGGGTGGTCTACGAGCGCCTCAAGGCCAGCCTGGGCGCGGCGGCGATCGAGTCGCAGCCGCTGTTGATTCCGATCACCTTTGCCGCCACCGCGCAGGAAATTGCCAGCGCCGAGGCGCACGCCCAGACGCTGGAGAAGCTCGGCATGGATGTGGCGCCGCTGTCGGCCAAGATGCTGGCGGTGCGCGCCCGGCCGGCGGCGCTGGCCGGCGGCGATGTGATCGAGCTGGTGCGCAGCGTGCTGGCCGAGCTGGCGCAGTTTGATGCCAGCCATGCCATTGAGCGGGCGCAGCATGAGATCCTCGCCACCATGGCCTGCCACGGCGCCGTGCGCGCCAATCGCCAGCTGACACTGGAAGAAATGAACGGCCTCTTGCGCGATATGGAACGTACCGAGCGCGCCGATCAATGCAATCATGGTCGGCCGACTTGGCGCCAGCTGACCCTACGCGAACTCGATGCCTTGTTTTTACGCGGCCGCTGACGGCATGCTTGTTGCATGACGATAGACGCGACCGCTTTTTGTGATGGAGCCCTTTATGGCCACCTTGAAATTAAATAATAAAAAGAAACCTGGCCCCAGTGGTTCCAGTCGACCGGACGGTGAACGCCGCGCGCCGGTACGCGGCAAGGGCGTTTCGCGCCCGCGCCAAAGCCTGGAGGGCGCGCAGGCCGACCGGCAGGAGCGCCAGGCGCAGTACGAGCAAAACCGCGCCGGCCAACGCTCGGAATGGCCGCGCCAAGGCCAGGCCGGCCCGGGCCAGCCAGTGCGTGCTGCCGATAGCGGACCGCGCCGCGATGGCCCACGCCATGAGGGTCCACGTCATGAGGGCCCACGTCACGCCGGTCATCAAGGCGCAAACCAAGGTGGCTACCAAGGTGGGCCGCGTCGTGACGAAGGCCCGCGCTATGAGGAGCGACGTCCGCAGCCCGGCTACGGCCGGCCACCCGAGCGTGATGGCCGGGATTCACGTGGCCCTCGCGACGAAGGCCCGCGCTATGAAGAGCGCCGCCCCGGCGCTTATCAAGGCCAGCAGCGCACGAGCGAGCGGCCACCTATGCGGGATTCACGCGATTCACGCGATTCACGTGACTCGCGTGATCAGCAAGGCCCGCGTTACGACGACCGGCGCCCGCAGCAGCCATACCCGCAGCAGCACTACGACCGCCCGCGCCAAGAGCAGCAGGGTCAGGGTCAGGGTCAGGGTCAATACGACCGCCCGCGGCAGCCCTACCAGGGCGGCGGTGGCGGCAATTACAACGCCCCGCGCGAACCCAATCGCTACTCGCAAGATCCACGCGATCAGCAGCAACAGCAATACCAGCAACGGCCCCGGTATGACGACCGCGGCCAAGCTGGTCATCAGCAGCGCGAGGACCAAGGCCAAAGCAATTTCAATCGCCAGGATCAGCGCCGCGCCAGCGGCCCCAGGCCCGGTCAGGGCAGTCACGCAGGACATCCAAGTCAATCACGAGGCCCGTCCGGCCCCGGCGCGCATTACTCACAGCAAGCCGCCAAGCAGTTGCCCGAGCACCTGCGTGCGGCCGCCGCGCAACTGAGCCGCCAGCTCGGTGATGACGATGAGGATGAGGATTATGTGGACTCGCGCGGCGAGGGCGTGCGCCTGTCCAAGCACATGGGCGTGTTGGGCATGGCCTCGCGCCGCGAGGCCGACGAATGGATTGCGGCCGGCTGGGTGCGGGTCGACGGCAAGATGGCCGTGTTGGGCCAACGGGTACTGCCGGACGTCAAGATCGAGGTTGACCAGCTCGCCAACAAGGAGCAGGCCAAGCGCGTCACCATTCTTTTGCACAAGCCGATCGGCTGGGTCTCGGGCCAAGCCGAAGATGGCTATGAGAACGCCGCGACCTTGATCAAGTCCGACAGCCATTGGGCCGAAGACACCTCCGGCATCAAGTACCACCTCGGCCACAGCCGCGGCTTGGCGCCGGCCGGCCGCTTGGACATCGACTCGACCGGATTGCTGGTGCTGACCCAGGACGGTCGCATCGCCAAGCTGCTGATCGGGGAGGACTCCAAGATCGAGAAGGAATATCTGGTGCGGGTCGAGTACCCCGGCCGTGATGGCGTGAAGAGCGCCGACGGCAGTTTCCCCGAAGCCGATATGGCGCTGCTCAACCATGGGCTTGAGCTGGACGGCCAACAACTGAAGCCGGCCAAGGTCAGCTGGGCGAATGAAGACCAGCTGCGCTTTGTCTTGCGTGAAGGCCGCAAGCGGCAGATCCGCCGCATGTGCGAGCAGGTCGGGCTGAAGGTCGTGGGCTTGAAGCGCGTGCGCATCGGGCGCATCAATCTGGGCAATCTGCCGGTCGGGCAATGGCGCTTCTTGACGCCTTGGGAGCGCTTTGATTGATGACGCGAGCAATGAGACGGGAATGGGGCCAAATTAAATGAACCTGACCCCATTTAAAAGCCCGATCTGTTTGGCCGGGCCGACCGGTGCGGGCAAAACGGCGTTTGCGCTGGAGATTGCGCAGGTCTTGCCGGTGGAGATCATCAGCGTCGATTCGGCGCTGGTATACCGCGGCATGGACATTGGCACGGCCAAGCCCACAGCGACTGAGCGGGCCGCTGTGCCGCATCATTTGATCGACTTGATTGACCCACTGGACGCCTATTCGGCGGGTCAGTTTGTGGTCGAAGCCAAGCAAATTGCCGCCGAAGTGTTGGCTCGCGGGCGGCTACCGCTGCTGGTCGGCGGCACCATGCTGTACTTCAACGCCCTGCACTCGGGCTTGAGCGAGTTGCCGCAAGGCGTTCCCGCGCTGCGCGCCGAGTTGGATGCCCGTGCGGCGGAGCTGGGTTGGCCGGCTCTGCATGCCGAGCTGGCAAGCCTGGACCCCGTCACGGCGGCACGCTTGGCTCCCAACGACGCGCAACGCATTCAACGGGCACTTGAAGTGTGTCGCTTGGCCGGCAAACCCATGAGTGAATTGCACCAGCAACGCGAAGGCGCGGTCGATTGGCCGATGATTTCACTCGAACCCAGCGACCGCGCTTGGCTGCATCAGCGCTTGGGCAATCGATTCGATCAGATGCTCAAAAATGGCCTGCTTGATGAGGTGAGGGCCTTGCGCGCGCGCGGCGATCTGCATGCCGATCTGCCCGCGATGCGCTGCGTCGGCTACCGTCAAGCCTGGGAGGCGTTTGACAAGAACGACTTCAAAGACCTGGCCGAGCGTGGCACCATTGCCACCCGTCAACTGGCCAAGCGCCAACTGACCTGGTTGCGCGCCAGCCCGCAGCGCCATGTGATCGCCTGCGATGACCCGCAAGCCAAGCCGCATCTGCTGGCCACGCTGCAACGCTTGCTGACGACTTCAAATGCCGGTTCTTGAAGCCATCGGCCTGGCCAAAAGCTTTTGTGCCACGCCGGTTTTTGCCGGCATTGATTTGCGCCTGCAAGCCGGTGAGTTGGTAGCGCTATTGGGCGAATCCGGCTCGGGCAAGTCCACGCTCTTGAACTGTCTGGCCGGGCTGGACGAGGCGAGCGCCGGCAGCGTGCACCTGGCCGGCGCGGAGCTGGGTCGGCTGGGCGAAAGCGAGCGGGCGCTGCTGCGACGGGAACATCTGGGCTTTGTGTTCCAGGCTTTTCATGTCTTGCCGCATTTGAATGTGGCGGCCAATGTCGGCCTGCCGCTGCTGCTGTTGAAACGACCCGACCCGCAGCGCGTGCAAGCCATGCTGGACGCGGTGGGTCTGGGCGAGCTGGGTTTGCGCATGCCGCGCCAGTTGTCCGGTGGGCAGTTGCAACGCGTGGCGATTGCGCGTGCGCTGGTGCACCGCCCTGCCCTGGTCTTGGCGGATGAGCCGACCGGCAATCTCGATGCCCGCAATGCGTCCGCCGTGCTGGATCTGTTGCTGGAGCAAGTGCATGCGCAGGGTTCGGCCTGTTTGCTCGTCACGCACTCCGAGCGGGCGGCGGCGCGCGCCGACCGCTGCCTGCGCATGACCGAGCAAGGCATCACGGCGCTAGACCTCAAAGCACAGGTTCTAACTTGAGCTGGGCCTGGCTGACCCAGCTGTCGTGGCCAGCTCTGCGGCACCAGGCCGGCCGGCAAGTGCTGGCCCTGCTGTCCATCATGCTGGGCGTGGCGCTGGCCTACGCGGTGCATTTGCTCAATAGCAGCGCCTTGAGTGAATTCTCCAAGGCGGCAACGAGCCTGAATGGTCGGCCCGACTTGGTGCTGCGCGGAACCGACGGCGCGCTGGACGAGCGCATTTACGGCCAAATCGCTGCGCTGCCGGGCCTGAGCCTGGTAGCGCCGGTGCTGGAGGGCCAAGCCCAAGCGGTCGGCGCCGACGGCAAACGCTTCAATTTGCGGGTGATCGGGCTGGATGTCTTGCAGTCCGGCCCGCTCAGCCCGGAGCTGATGCCGACCGAGCTGAAGTCCATTTCAAGCTTGCTCGACCCGGCCACGGTCTTCCTCAACCCGGCCGCGATGGCCCGCTTGGGCGGCTTGGGCAACAAAATCGAGCGCCTGAGCTTGCGAGCAGCGCTTGCCAGCGGCGCGGCGCAAAGCCTGGACTTTGCCCTGGGCCCGCCCATCGCGGCCACCGGCTCGCCGCTGCTGGTGATGGACCTGGCCGGCGCGCAGCTGTTGCTGGGCCGCTTGGGCCAGCTCGACCGCATCGACTTGCGCCTGGAGCCGGGCCAAAACGCCCAAGCCTGGTTGGCAAGTAACGCCTTAGCTCTAGCCCCAGGTCTGCGCGCCGCGCCACCGCCCGACGAGGGCACGCGGCTGGACGCGATGACACGGGCTTACCGCGTCAATCTGGGCGCCTTGTCGCTGATGGCCTTGTTCACCGGCAGCTTTTTGGTCTTTGCGGTGATGTCTTTGTCCGTCGCGCAGCGCCAGGCGCAACTGGCTTTGTTGGGCGTGCTGGGCATGACGGCCAAGGAGCGCGCGGGCTTGATCATGACCGAGGGCTTGGCACTGGGCTTGGCTGGCAGCGCGGCCGGGCTGCTGCTGGGCTATGCCTTGGCCAGCGTCGGCCAGCAAGTTTTGGGGGCCGATCTGGGCTTCGCAGTGGGCAAGGCCGGCGGCGCCGGCTTGCAGCTCGGTGCCGCACAGCTGCGCGCCGCCGCCGTTTTTGGTTCTTTGGGCGTGCTGATCAGTGTGCTGGCCTCGGCCTTGCCGGCCTGGAGCGTGCGCCATATGCCGGTGGCGCAGGTCTTGCGCGGCCTGGGCAATGAGTTGGAGCCGACGCTGCCGCGCTGGCTCGGGCCCGCCTTGCTCTTGAGCGGCTTGGGGCTGGCTTTTGTGCCGCCCCTGCCGGCTTGGCCCGAGCTGCCGTTGGCGGCTTACGGGGCGATTTTCTTGCTACTGGTGGGCGGCATTGCTTGCGTGCCCGACTTGTTGCGTTTGAGTTTGGCGTTATTGGCCTGGCTACCCCAGCGTTGGCGCGGCTCGGCGCTGCTGGTGCTGGTGCGCGAGCGCGCCCGCGACCAGGCCGGCGAGGCCAGCCGCGCTTTGGCCGGCGTCTTGGTGGCGCTGAGCCTGTCGGTGGCCATGCTGGTGATGGTGGGGAGTTTCAGAGACTCCTTGAATAGCTGGTTAGCGCAGATGCTGCCGGCAGATTTTTACGTGCGCTCCAGCCTGCGCCTGCAAGCCGGCCAAGCTGCGCCCTTGCCGCCTGAATATGCCCAAGCGCTGCGTGCCAGCGGCTTGGCCGAGCAGGTGGCCGGCCAGCGCAGTGGCAGCGTGTGGATCAGCGGCCACACTGAAGCCATTGACCTGATGGCCCGCGACTTGCAAGAGGAGCAACTTCCCTTGGCCGCGCCGCTGCATGCGGCCGATACATCCTCATCCAGCGCCCTGCCCGTCTACATCAACGAAAATTTGCGTGATCAGCTGCAGCTGCGCCTGGGCCAAAGCCTGGGCTTGCGTTTGACGCCGGCAGGGCCCGTGCGGGCTGTCTATGTGCGCGGCGTCTGGCGCGACTACGCCCGCCAAAGCGGCGCGCTGATGCTGCGCTTGGGTGACTACCAACGCTGGAGCGGCGACACCCAGCTGACCGAGCTCTACATCTGGCTCAAACCCGGCCTGGCCTCGGCCGAGGCCGCGCCCATGCTGAAGGCCTTGCAGCCCAGCAACCCGGAGGACTTGGAGTTTGCCGCCGTCGGCGAGTTGAAGGCCTTGTCACTGCAAATCTTTGATCGCAGCTTTGCCGTCACCCATTGGCTGCAGGCGGTGGCTTTGGGCATAGGCTTGTTCGGCATCGCCGCCAGCCAGTCGGCGCAGGTCTTGGCGCGCCGGCGCGAGTTCGGCCTGTTGCGCCATCTGGGCCTGACGCGCGGCGACGTGTTGCGGTTGTTGGCCTTTGAGGCCGCGCTGCTCAGCGCGGTCGGCGCCTTGGCCGGCTTGGCGCTGGGGTTGGCCTTGAGCGCGGTGCTGGTCTGGGTGGTCAACCCACAGAGTTTTCACTGGAGCATGGACATGAGCCTGCCCTGGCCGCGCTTGCTGGCCTTGTTGGCTGCGGTATTTCTGGCCGGCGTGGCGGCGTCGCTGCTGGCGGCCTGGCGCGCCACCGACGCCGACGTGGTGCGCGCCGTCAAGGAGGACTGGTGATGAATTTGGCTCCCCTGCGCAGGCGCAGCCTGATGCAAGCGCTGGGGCTTGCCGCCCTGGCCCATCCCGCCCATCCCGCTTATGCCGCTTATGCCGCTTATCCCGCTTATCCCGCTTATCCCGCTTATGCCGCTTATCCCGCTGGCTTGCAGTTCCCGCGCGACTTCGGCGCTCATCCGGCGCAAGCCTTGGAGTGGTGGTACCTGACCGGCGTGCTGAGCGAGAAAGACGCAGACCGCCCGCGCTACGGCTACCAGCTGACCTTCTTCCGGGTGCGCGGCCCAGCGCCGCCTGACCATCCGAGCCGCTTTGCAGCACGCCAACTGCTGCTGGCACACGCCGCCGTCACCGATCTGGCCGGCGCCCAACTGCACCATGATCAGCGCCTGGCGCGCGCCGGCTTCGGCATCGCCGAGGCCAGCGAAAGCGATTGCGATGTGCATCTGCGCGACTGGTTCTTGAAAAGAAACGAGGCCGGCTACCGCGCCGGCTTCGCCAGCAAGACGGGCGGCTTCGCGCTAGCCCTGCGCCTGCAAACCACGCAGGCACCGTTGCTGCAAGGCCAGCAAGGGCTGTCGCGCAAAGGCCCCGACCCCGCGCAGTTCAGCCATTACTACAGCCAGGTGCAGTTGCAGACCGAGGCGCAGCTGCAGCTCGGCGGCAAGACCCACCAACTCAGCGGGCGCTCTTGGCTCGACCATGAATGGAGCGACAACTTGCTGGGAACCCAGGGCGGCGAGCAGGCGGTCGGCTGGGACTGGGCCGGTGTGAATCTGGCCGACGGCGGCGCGCTGACGGTCTTCAGGCTGCGCCGGGCCGACGGCTCGCAGCTCTGGGCCGGCGGCAGCTGGCGCCGCCCCGGCGGGCAAACCGAGAGCTTTGCGCCCGAGCAGGTCAAGCTGCTGCCGCAGCGGCTGTGGCGCAGCCCGGCCAGTGGCGCCCACTACCCGGTCGAATGGCACATCAACACGCCGCAAGGCAGCGTCCACTTGCGCGCTTTGCTCGATGCGCAAGAGGTCGATGCACGCGCCAGCACCGGCATGCGTTATTGGGAGGGGGCTTCAGAGCTGCTGAGCGCAGATGGCCGGCGTTTAGGACTGGGCTACTTGGAAATGACGGGTTATGCGGGCGCCATGAAGTTGCTGCAACAACAACAGCAATAACAGCCGGCTCAACTCAGCGCTTGCTTTCGGTCCGGCCCGGCGTGGCGGCCAATGGAAAGATTCTCACCGACCCGCACGCAATTGCGCCCCGAACTCTTGGCGCTTTGCAAGGCGAGCTCGGCTGCCTTGACGAAATGCTCCAGCGCCGTGTGCTCATGCTGCAAAGCCGCGACGCCCAAGCTGACGCTGACAGGAATGCTGTGACCATTCCAACCGAAGTCCAAACCCAGCACGCGCTCGCGAATCCGCTCGGCGACGTCCAAAGCCCCCAAGGGTTCGGTGTGGGGCAGGAAAAGAATGAACTCCCCACCGCCAAACCTCGACAGCACATCGCCTTGGCGCAGCGTCTCGCCGCAGGCTTCGGCAATTCGGCATAAAAGCAGATCGCCACAGCCATGGCCGAAGCCGTCATTGACGCTCTTGAAATGGTCAACGTCCAGCAGCACCAAGGCGCAGGTGGTCTCGTAGCGTTTTGCCAGCGCCCATTCACGCTCGATCAGATCCAAAAAGGAGCGCCGATTGACGACGCCGGTCAAGGCGTCCATATTGGAATAGCGCCGCACTTGCAGCAACAAGCGCTCAGCATAGGCACTCAAGCTCATCAGCATGGCTCCGAGCAGGCCGGCCACAAGCAAGGCGCACAGACCGACGCCGACGGCCAATTCGAGCCGGTCGCCCACCCCGAGCAAAGAAATCAGCAACTGCCCCAGCCCCACCGCGGCGAGCGCGCCGAGTGCGCATGCCAGCAGCAATGCCCAGGGCTGGCCCAGCCTTCGAGTCCAACGATTCAATTCCTCAAGCCAGGCCGGGGGCTTCAATTCCGTGTGCAGGGGTATTTGCATGTGCGATTGGTAACTCAAATTTACTCGGCGTATTTCACCACATGCAAAAAATAGTAAAAACCCTTGATCTCTATGGGCGCGACACCGTCATTCAACGGTCATATTGATTGCCTTATATCAAATTCGTTTGCTTTGGCCAGCGTGAGAATTTATGCGCTTGATCGATAAAACAGCTCAAACAATGAGCAAAACGGAGACAAAAAATGCACAGCACTCAAAGCCAGCTCAGCTCTGGCGGCCCATTGCTTTCTGATCTTGACGCCATGGTTGACGAAATCCTGCTGCGCGTGCAGGGTGACCTTGTGATGGCCATTCCGCTTGGCGCCGGTAAACCCAATCCGCTTGTCAATGCGCTGTACCGGCGCGTGGTTGGCTTGCCGGAGCGCCGCTTGAAGTTGTTCACGGCCTTGTCGCTGGAGAAGCCGCAGGGCAAATCATCGCTGGAATCACATTTTCTGACGCCGCTGGTAGCGCGCGTGTTTGGTGACTACCCCGACCTCGATTACGTCAAAGATTTGCGCGGCGCTGGCCTGCCGGCGAATGTCGAGGTTTATGAGTTTTTCATGAAGACCGGCGATTACTTGGGCAACGCCGACGCTCAACAAAGCTTCGTCTGCACCAACTACAGCTTTGCCGTGCGCGACATGATGCAGCAGGGCGTCAACGTGATTGCGCAGGCGGTGGCGAGCCGCATCGACGCACAAGGCAAGCCTGAGTATTCGCTCTCCTGCAACCCCGACCTGACCTTTGATCTGGTCGAGCGCATGCAAGCACAGGGCCGCCCCTTGCTGGCCGTGGCGATGGTCAATCATGATTTGCCGTTCATGCCCGGCAGTGCTGTGGCGCCAGCCCATTTGTTTGACCTGGTGCTGGACGGGCCGGGCTGCAGCCACACGGTGTTTGCGCCGCCCAATGCCGCCATCACCTGGGCCGACTACGCCATCGGCCTACATGCCGCGAGCTTGGTGGTCGACGGTGGTACCTTGCAAATTGGCATTGGCTCGCTCGGCGACGCCATCGCGCAAGCCTTGATCGTGCGTGATCAGCAAGGTCAGGCCTTCGCCGAGATTCTCGGAAAACTCTGCCATGGCGACCTGAGCGGGCGTGAAATGGGGCCATTCAAGCAGGGGCTGTATGGCTGCTCCGAAATGTTCGTCAACGGTTTCATGCGCCTGATCGACGCGGGCCTGATTCGCCGCCGTGTCTTCAGTGACCTTGACCTGCAGGACTTGGCCGTACAGGGCGCCCTGGGGCCGACGCCGGACCTGCAGGCTTTGCAAGCGCTGCTGCAGCGCGGACGAATCAGCTCGCCACTGCGCCGCGCTGACATCGATTACCTGTGCTTGCACGGCATTTTCAAACCCGGTGTCCACATCGCTGCAGACCGGCTTTGGCTGGGCGAGCTGTCGGTAGCCAATGATCTGGGCGACGCCGAGGCCATGGAGTTGATCGCACAACACCTGCTCGGACCCTGCTGGCTCGGCGCGACCATCATGCACGGCGGCTTCTTTCTCGGGCCGCGCGACTTCTACCAACGTCTGCGCGAGCTGCCGGCCGAGCAACTGGCTTTGATCGACATGACGCGCATCGGCTTCATCAATGAACTCGCGGGCGACGCCAAGGGCAGTGAAGCGCTCAAACGGGCGCAAAGGGTCAAGGCCCGGCTCATGAACACCACCATGAAGGTCACCCTCTTGGGCGCGGCCTCATCCGATGGGCTGGAGTCCGGGCAAATGGTGTCGGGCGTTGGCGGCCAGTACAACTTTGTCGCCATGGGCCACGCCCTGCCCGACGCGCGCGCCGTGCTGATGCTTCGGTCCACCCATGACAACCAAGACGGCTTGCTCAGCAGCATTGTCTGGAGCTATGCCAACTGCACCATTCCCCGCCATTTGCGCGACATCGTCATCACCGAATACGGTGTCGCCGATCTGCGCGGCTGCACCGACTCGGAATGCATCAAGCGCTTGCTGAATATTGCCGACTCGCGCTTCCAGAGCGCGCTGATGCAAGCAGCCAAGGCGCATGGCAAGTTGGCGGCCCACTACGAAATCCCCCTCGCGGCACAAAACAACAGCCCCGCAATGCTGCGCGAGCATTTGCGGCCCTGGAGAAATAGCGGCGTGCTGCCCGACTTTCCCTTCGGCACCGATTTGACCGAGGACGAGCTGACCATCGTGCGCGCGCTCAAGAAGCTCAAACATGCCAGCCATCATCCGGTTGAATTGGTCGGCATGATTTTGAGCAGCTTGGGCGGCGCGAAAGCGGTGCCGTCCGCCTATCTTGAGCGACTCGGTTTGGCCGATGCCAAGAGCTTCAAGGACTTGTTCGTCAGACGGCTGTTCGCGAGCAACCTCTAAGTCCAAAGAGCCTGGCCGCATACACTGCCGCCATGCCAAAAACCGAAGTATCTGCCGCCGCCAAGACCGGCAATCCACGCTCACTCAGCGGCTTGAGGCCTTTTTTGCGGCCCTTTCTGGGCCGCATTCTGATTGCCCTGGTCTTCTTGGTGCTGGCCGCAATGGCCACCCTGACCTTCCCGCTGGCCCTGCGCGGGCTGGTCGATCAGGGCATGGGCGGTGCGGCCGATGGCGGCGAGCGTTTGATGGCGCTGCGCGAACATTTTTTGGCCCTGTTCGCCGTCGGCGCGGCCTTGGGTCTGTTCTCGGCGGCGCGTTTTTACGCCGTCACCTGGTTGGGTGAACGCGTCACGGCCGACCTGCGCAATGCGGTCTCTGGCCATGTGCTCAAGCAAAGCCCGGAGTTCTTTGAAACCACTCAAACCGGCGAGGTCTTGAGCCGCATCACCACCGACACCACCGTCGTGCAAACCGTCGTCGGCTCCAGCTTTTCGATGGGCTTGCGCAGCTTGGTGATGGGCGTGGGTGCGATGGGCATGCTGATCGCCACCAACCCGCTGGTGATGACGCAGGTGCTGGGCATTCTGATCTTTGTGCTGCTGCCGGCGATCTATTTTGGCCGCCGAGTGCGCAAGCTCAGCCGCTCGGCGCAGGACCGCGTGGCCGACACCAGCGCGATCGCCGCCGAGGTCTTGAACGCCGTGCCGGTGGTGCAAAGCTATACGCAAGAAGCCGCCGAGGCCGGGCGTTTTGCGCTCGCCAGCGAGAACGCCTTTGAGACCGCCCGCAAGCGCGCTTTGGTGCGCTCAGGGCTGGTCGCCTTCATCATCACCGCCACCTTTGCCGCGCTTTTATGGGGCTTGTACCAGGGCACGCAGGCGGTTTTGGCAGGCAAGATTTCTGCCGGCCATTTGGGCCAGACCATCATCTACGTGATTTTGTTGGTCAGCAGCGTGGCGGTGCTGGCCGAGGTGTACGGCGATGTGCTGCGCGCGGCCGGCGCGACCGAGCGCCTGATGGAGTTGCTGGCCAGCCGCTCGGCCGTGGCTGAGCCGGCCCAAGCGCTGGCCTTGCCGGCCATGCCGGGCGGCAGCGCACTGCGCCTGGAGCAAGTCAACTTCAATTACCCCTCGCGCCCAAAGCAAGCCGCCTTGCAAGACTTTTCGCTCAATATTGAGCCCGGCGAAACCATTGCCTTGGTGGGGCCCAGCGGCGCGGGCAAGAGCACCGTGTTCCATTTGCTCTTGCGCTTTTACGACGCCCAGAGCGGCGTCATTCGTTTGAACGACGTGCCCACTGATGCGCTGAGCTTGGCCACCTTGCGGGCGGGTATCGGCTTGGTGCCGCAAGACAGCGTGATCTTCTCGACCAGCGCCATGGAGAATATCCGTTATGGCCGCCCGGGCGCCAGCGACGCCGAAGTCATCCAGGCAGCCGAAGCCGCCTTTGCCGATGACTTCATCCGCCGCCTACCCGAGGGTTACACGACCTTTCTGGGCGAACGCGGCACCCGCTTGTCGGGCGGCCAACGCCAGCGCATCAGCATTGCGCGGGCGATGTTGAAGAATCCGCCGCTCTTGCTGCTGGACGAAGCCACCAGTGCGCTCGACGCCGAAAGCGAACGCATGGTTCAAGCGGCACTTGAAGCCGCGATGCAGCACCGCACGACCCTGGTGATTGCGCACCGCTTGGCCACCGTGCAGCGCGCCGACCGCATTGTGGTGATGGAGCATGGCCGCATTGTGGACATCGGCAGCCATGCCGAATTGACGGCACGCGGCGGGCTCTACGCCAGGCTGGCTGCGCTGCAGTTTGATTTGCAGCCGGCCGACCGAGACGCCTGAAGCGCCAGAACCGCCGCAGCGGCCTAACGACGCAAGCACCCAGCCAAACTCGCGGGCTGCCGCTATAGTCGCGCCTGCTGAGGTAGCCCCACCGCGTCAGGGACAGCCGGCGTTTTTTCGACTCTGCTGCCAAGAAAGAAGCTCATCCATGCACAAGCACTTCGGCATGATCACGCGGACCAAGCTGGCCCTGATCTGGATTCTGTTGGCGAGTGCCAGCTTGAGCGCTTGCCAGAAGAAAACGCCTGCGGCGGCCCCGAAACCGCCACCGGCCGAGGTCAGGGTGGTGGCCTCCCGCGCCGAGACGGTGCCGGTGGTGAACGAGTATGTCGGCCGTGTCGCCGCCTTCCGCTCGGTCGAGGTGCGCGCCCGGGTTGAAGGCATTCTGGAGCAGCGCCATTTTGTCGAGGGCAGTGAGGTCAAGAAGGGCCAACTGCTCTATTCGATCGACCCCACGCCCTACCGCATTGCGCTCAACGATGCGATGGCCGACCAGGCCCGCTCCAGCGCCAATCTGGCCAGTGCCCGCGCCAAAGAAAAGCGCCTAGCGCCGCTGGTCAAAGAAAACGCCATCAGCCAGCAAGACTATGAAGACGCGGTCACAGCAGTCAAACAGACCGAGGCGCTGTTGGCGGTCTCCGCCGCTAACGTCGAGCGCGCGCAGACCAATCTCGGCTACACCAAGGTCTTGGCGACCGAGTCGGGCAAGATCGGTGCGGCCCTGGTGCCCGAGGGCCGGCTGGTTGGGCGCGGTGAGTCCACCCACCTGACCACGGTCGACCGGCTCGATCAGGTC
>NZ_JANNMI010000037.1:0-4785 GCF_031397715.1 Roseateles sp. | reverse complement strand
GTCACACACCGCGACAGTAGCGCCGCACACCGATGGCCTCAGACGCGTCCTTGTCCGCCGTTGCTACCTCAATCCAGTATTGTTCAGCCAGTACCGAAGAGCTTTCCACGAAGCCGGGTTCGAAATAGTCGATTGCCCTCCCATGACCGCAACCGGCAAGACAAGCACCGACATACATATGGTGTTAGACACCGTGGATGCTCTGCAAGACAGCACGCGTTTCGACGAGTTCGTGATGATGTCGGCGGACGCTGATTTCTCGCCCTTGTTGCGCCGATTGCGGCGACACGATCGTCGTACTGTCGTGTTTGCCGCGGGGGCCATGTCGGAGTCGTATAAGGCCTCCGCCGACCTTGTGATAGGCATCCCGACTTTTATCCGCGATGGTCTTGGCGTTATGGAGCCCGACGAGGACGATGCCTCAAACCACGACCCGTTGCCGAGGATGAACACTGAGGGGACTGGACTTCGGAAGCGCATCGGTGAAACAGTGATACGCAAGGTGAAGAGCAGTTCCTCTCCTTTGCCCCTGGCCACTCTGGCTCAGCACATCCATCGTGAAATTGCGGGTGCGAGAGAAAGTAATTGGGCGGGTGCAGGGAGTTTTGGCGCTTTGATGCGCCAGATGGACATATCCGGAGTCGTAGTCGATTTCAGCGGCGACGTGGTTTATGCAGAGCCAGTCAACGGTGTGGGTAACGGCGACCACAGCGCCGCGCCAGTGGCAGCGTCAGCAGCAGTTATGCAGCCCCCCGCTACGCTGCTGAACACCTTGGAAGGCGCTGCATTGGACATGGCGGCATCCAGCGTGATCAGGGAGGTGGTAGGGCAGGCACACAGACCGGTACACCTTTCGGCGATTGGTTCGCAACTGCGCAGCAAGTTCTCTGCTTTGACTGTAGGTTGGAATGGGGCCCCCACATTGGCGGCTATGCTGGACAGAATGGAACTGTCCCCTCTGAGAAGAGAAGTCTTGGACGATGGCTCGACCTTTGTAATCCTCGATCCAGCGCGTCACACTGTCCAGTCAGTCGCCGTCAAGGATCCAGCAGTCGCTGCAATTCTCAGAGCGGCCGAGTTTCCCCTGATAAAGGCAGTGGATCTGAAGCTGGTTGTTCAGCACCTCATGCCGTACCTGGGAACCGACACACCGTTTGAAATGGCAACAGTAGCCCGCGACATCCAAGCGGCGATTTCGCTCCAACAACACAGTATTCAGGCCGCGAGAATTGCCAAGCTTTTGCGCGCGCTGATATTCGGTGGCTTGGATACCTCCGTCAGACCGGAGAGTTTGGATGGTCTGTTTGCCGTCACCATCGGCATTTTGCTGGCAGCATGGTCTAGAGAGACTCAGGCAGAGGTCGATGGCGACACGCGTGATCGCCTGCTGGCTTGGCTTTCTGAGGTCGATTAGTTGTAATGCTTCTATTGGTTGTTCAACTGCATGACCGTTACCCCACATTACTGGAAATTAGACATTAGTCTAATAAGCCGTGCAGCAATAAAGAAAAAAGCACCTGGGCTTTTGACCCAAGTGCTTGATTTGATTCGGCTTTATTTGGCTCCTCGACCTGGGCTCGAACCAGGGACCTACGGATTAACAGTCCGATATTTTTCATTGGCGGATACATTTTTATTCTTATAAATCAAATACTTGCAGATACTCACTGCTTTGTAGTGCTACCTGTTACTATGAATTTCACCTACACCCGCGCCTACATATTTGTGGGTGTAGTTTGCAATGAGTGGGAACATGAGCATGCCAATCGTCGACAAAAAACTAACACAAACAATTGCCCAGACCGTCCCAGTTCCTCTGGGCAAGTACGTCATCTATTGGTGTCCAAAGACTCCGGGCTTTGGCGTTCTCGTTACACCGAATGGAAGTCGATCTTACGTTGCTGAACGGAAATTAAATGGGAAGACCAAACGCCGTACTTTGGGGAAGGCTATTGGAGCCAAGGCAATTTCCATCGACACGGCGCGAGGATTGCAGATCACCATCTCAAGTGAGTTGCAAACTGGCGTTGATCGAAGCGTCGTGCAGCGCGAACAGCGCAAGGCTGACAAAAAGGAGGCAGTGACCTTCGCTGAGGCGTTGCGTCAATATGTGCAGGGCAAGCGAGTGGGAAAAGCAAAGCGCGGGCTGAAGGCGCGCACCAAGGCCGACTACCTTGGAATGATCAAACCAGCTGGCACAAGCAGTAAGGGGGTCCCGTTTCTCGACGGCCATCTCGTTGACCTTGCGGACAAGCCGATCTACAAAATTACAGCTGCTGATATCTGGAAGATCTATAACAGAGTGCATTCCCGAAGCGAACGACAAGGCGATTACGCGATGCAGGTACTGCGTGCCGTCCTTGGTTGGCATGGAGTAACCGTTGAAAATTCTCCACTCTCGCCGAACACCGCAGGCAAGGACCGAATTCTTATCCACGCGAGTGAGGGGGATCCAATGCCTATTCCCCCTGAGTGTTTGGGTGCATGGTGGCGCGCCGCTGTCGCAAAGAAGGGATCAGTCTCCGCTGATGCCTGTAGATTTATGGTGTTGACTGGTGCGCGCCCTGGCGAGGTGTACGGGTCTGACACAAACGCTGGGCTATTGGTTAGAGACGTGAATCTGTTTGCAGACCAATTGACCCTATTGGACACAAAAAATGGCAAGAATCATGTCGTCTTGCTGTCCACCCAAGCTTTAGAAATTGTGAAGCAACATTGCACCGGCAAAAAACCAGCCGACAAAGTGTTCGGTGTCCTTGACCCAGGGAAAACACTCGCTGCGATAAACAAGAAAGCCAATGTGGATCTGGGCGTCACACCTCATAAACTGCGGCACACATTTGCCAGCGTTGCCGATGAGGTTGTGAGTGCATATGCACTGAAACGGATGATGAACCACGCTGTTCTCGGCGACGTTACGGGGAACAACTATGTTAAGAAATCCCCTGGTCAGCTTCGCGATTCATGGCAAAAACTTGCGGACTTCATTGAGGATCATGCGGTGATTGACCTCTGAGTGTGTGTTTCTTGACACGCAGCGAAACGCTTTTCTTGTCGATAAGGGAGCTGACTCCTAGAATCGGTGTTTTAGCTTTCCGCGATTAATGCGGAATCGGACAGCCGGCTCATAGTCGGCAGCGCGATCGACAGGCTGGCAGATATTGTTATCACTGCCGAGGGCCAATCGCGAGTCCACAGCACAGTGCGAGTCCCAGGGACCGCAGTGCCTTTGTGACCAATATGTATTGGTGCTACCAAAGGCTTTCCTGTGTCCGATTCAATTTCCAACCCAGCCCGCCCAGTCCCGTTCGGCGTAGACGAAACCGAAGCTGCTCGGGCCATCGGCATGTCAGTGGCTTATCTGCGCAAAGACCGACTCAAGAAGCGGCTGTTCCCGTTCTTCAAACTCGGCTCCAGCGTTCGATATGACCTCGACCGCATGCGCGAAGCGGCACTGGCGTTGGAGCAGGGCGCAGTACACCTGAAACTCAAAACTCGCGTGTCGAGGAGCCTCAGATGAGCCGACCGAATAAGGCGGCCACCGCGCGGACGGTTCGAACGAAAGCATCGAACAAAAAACACGCGACAGGCTCGCCCCAAAAAAGGGCTGCCGCAAAGACCGGCCGATATAACCCTCAGCTGATTCGCCCCTCAAAATGGTGCAATCGGGACCTGGCGGAGTCAAACGATGCCGAACTCGGTGAACTCAGAAAATCTATCGAGGCCACCGGTGGAAATCTGGTTGCAATCAAGATTCGACGGGCGGCACCTACGCACCAAAGCAAAAACATTAAGGGAGATGTGACCGAGTTCGAAATTGTGTATGGACACCGTCGCCACCGGTGCTGCCTGGATCTGGGGATCCCTGTATTGGCAGTGGAGGAAAGCGTCGACGACGTGAAAATGGTCCAGGAAATGATGGTAGAAAACGAAGAGCACAAGAGCTTGTCCGCGTGGGAGCTTGGTCGCTGGTTCGCGAAAATGTGCAAGGAGAAACTGTTTGTCAGCCAACGGCAAATGGCCTTGAAATTGAACCGGGACCCGGGCGATGTGAGAAGAGCTTTGAGGCTGGCGAAACTGCCAGTTGACATTCTGAAGGCCGTTCAGTCGCCCACGCAATTCGCGTTGCATGATGCCGACAAACTGGGGAAGGCCCTCGCGGCCAACCGTAAGGGGTCCATCGCGATAGCGAAGAAGATTTTGCAGACTTCTGGCCCTCTGCCTGGGAAGGAGTTGGTCCGGCGCCTCACGTGTGATGCCGCAAGTGTTGGAGCGTCCAACACGACCGAGCCGCAAACAATGGTTTTGGACGGCATCGCCATTGGAGAGTGGCGGCAGCAGCCCACTGGTAGCTTCTCTATGAAATTGAAATTTTCACTGACGACGAAGCAGCAGGTTCGGTTAGAACAATTGGTGCTCAGTTTCGGTAAGGCTAATACAGAACGCGATTCCACTCCGAGGTCGGAGCGCATGGTAGTGAAGGCCTCGTGACATGGCAGGCCACGACAACTGGGGGAACCAAGAGGCAGATGGTCGCAGCCATCGCAAGAATCAGTAACACGTCATCCGGCCGGTCATTGGCTGGCGTCCACCAATCCAGTCGCGCGGCACCAACAACAGCCCACAAGCCCAAGCCGCACAGAAGGGATGCCAGGCCCATCACCCAGCACCGCAGGGCAGCGCGCCAGGTCTGCCAGGGGCTGCCGGCATCCATGTGCAGTTCGAACGCATGCAGCGCGAACAGGGCACTGCATGCAATCAACACGGAATCACGCCACAAGACTC
>NZ_JANNMI010000031.1:0-6877 GCF_031397715.1 Roseateles sp. | reverse complement strand
GACGAAGTCAAAAATGGCCCGCCGCGGGCGACTTGCAGCCGCCGATTTTCTGCCGCCCGGGCTCCTAGCTCTTAAAACAGCATCAACAAGAAGCCGGAGCTGCGCGGCGCTAGGCGCCCCCCCCCAGAATCAGGGGTGCGGGGGGACCGCCGAGCGCCTAGTGTAGGAAGGGCCAGTTTCTCGGCCACCTATGGAGCAAAACTATGAAGCCCTCCCTGCCCGCCGGATCCGCCCTGAAACCACATCCGCTGGCCGCGGCTCTGCTGGCGTCGCTGGTGTCGCTGGTGCCGACAAACGCCGGGGCTGCCGACTTCATCTTCAGCAACGGCGTCTTCACGCCCGGCGTGACGGCGCCGCAGCCGCTGCTGGTGGGCGATGCGCTGCTGATCAACGCCGGCGGCAACAAGTTCTTCAGCGCGGTCAGCTTCACCAACCTCAGCGGCACGGTGAACTGGAACGCCGACTCCTTGTTCATGCAAAGCGGCGCGCTGATCAGCAACGCCGGCCTGTGGGATGCGCGCAGCGACGACGCGCTGGTCAACAACGGCGGCGCCACCTCGAGCTTTAACAACAGCGGCATCTTCCGCAAGAGCGTCGGCGCGGGCGGCACCAGCATCGGCGGCATTGCCTTTGTCAACAGCGGCACGGTCGATGCGCAGACCGGTTTTATCGACTTCGGCGGCGGCAACGCCAGCTTCAACGCCGGCTCGCAATTTACCGGCGCGGGCCAGACGCGCATCACCGGCAATGCCGCCTTCAACGGGGCCTTCAATTCGGCCAATCTGCGCCTGCAAGGGGGCACGTTCACCGGCGGGGCGGCACAGATCGGCGGCAGCGTGAGCTTCTCCGGCGGAGCGCTTGCCGGCACCTGGACGGTGGCCGGCGGCCAGACCTTGCTGGGCGCCGATGGCGGCAACAAGTTCATGGCCGGCGCCTTGTTGACCAATCAGGGCAGCCTGTTGTGGCAGACCGGCAATGCGCTGTTCCTGCAAAGCGCGGCCGGCCTGGACAACCAGGGCTTGTTTGAATTCCAGGCCGGCGCCAGCTTGGTCAACAACGGCGGGGCGCTCTCCACCTTCACCAACAGCGGCACGCTGCGCGCGCTGGCCGGGCAAACCGGCACCATTGGCAGCATCGCCTTCGTCAGCAATGGCGGCACGATGGATGCGCAGGGCAGCTTGAACTTTGCCGGCAACAATGCGGCATTCAACGCCGGTTCGCAGTTCACCGGCGCCGGCGTCAACCGGATCACCGGCAATGCCGGCTTCAACGGCGGCTTCAGTTCCAGCAATCTGCGCCTGGAGAACGGCACCTACAGCGGCAGCGGCGCGGTCATCACCGGCACGGTGGCTTTGCAGGGCGGCGTGTTCACCGGCGGCTGGGAGCTGGGCGCCGGCCAGAGCTTGCTGGGCCAGAACGGCGGCAACAAGTTCCTCAGCGCCGCCAACTTGGTCAACAAGGGCCAGTGGGTGTGGCAAAGCGCCGACTCGCTGTTTCTTCAGAGCGGCAGCCTGCTGGACAACCAGGGCAGCTTCGTGATGAGCACCGGCATGAGCCTGGTGAACAACGGCGGTGCGCTCTCCAGTTTCACCAACAGCGGCACGCTGAGCGTGGCAGCCGGCCAGACCGGCACGGTCGGCACGATTGCCTTCGTCAACAACGGCGGCACGCTGGATGTGGCTGGCGGCGGCCTGCTGAACTTCGCCGGCAACAACGCCACGTTCAACAGCGGCACGCAGTTCAACGGCGCGGGCGTCAATCTGGTCAGCGGCAATGCGCGCTTCGTCGATGACTTCCAGTCGCAGAACCTGCGCTTGAGCAGCGGCGTGTTCAGCGGCGGCGACGGCAGCCCCGGCGCCAAGGTGCTGGTCGGCGGCAGCGTCGAATTCACCGGTGGCTTTCTGACCGGCGGATGGGAGCTGGCCAGCGGGCAGATGTTGGCCGGCAAGAGCGGCGGCAACAAGTTCCTCAGCACGGCCGGCCTGGTCAACCGGGGCACGCTGGCGTGGCAAACCAACGATTCGCTGTTCCTGCAAAGTGCCAGCCTGCTTGACAACCGGGGCCTGTTCGACGCACAGGCCAGCATGTCGCTGGTCAACAATGGCGGCGGCCTGTCGACATTCAACAACAGCGGCACGCTGCAGGTGGCGGCCGGCCAGACGGTCAATGTCGGCAGCATCGCCTTCGTCAATGATGGCGGCACGCTGGCGGTCGACAACGGCGGCCTGTTGAACTTTGCCGGCAACAATGCCGCCTTCAACACCGGCACGCAGCTGACCGGCACGGGTGTGGTCGCCGTCACCGGCAATGCCAGCTTTGCCGGCGAGATCAGCAGCAGCAATCTGTCGCTGCGCAACGGCAGCTTCAGCGGCACGGCGGCACGTCTGAGCGGTGCGGCCGAGTTCAGTGGCGGCGTCCTGGTCGGCGGCTGGGAGATCGCGGCGGGCGCCGCCTTGACCGGTGTCAACGGCGGCAATAAATTCCTCAGCGCCGTCGCGCTGACCAACCACGGCACCCTGACCTGGCTCAGCGGCAACAGTTTGTTCCTGCAAAGCAGTGCCCAGCTGATGAATGAGGGCCTGCTGGACGTGCAGGCCGACATGAGCTTCGTCTTCAACGGCGGCGCGGCCGTTGCCATCGTCAACCAGGGGCGGCTCGTGAAATCGGCCGGGGCAGGCACACTGACCATAGGCGCCGGTACGGGATTCAGCAATCCGGGCAGCATGGAGGTGCAGGCTGGCACGATCCAGTTGCCGGCCAACTTCAACAACTCCGGTGTGATGATGGGCACGGGCGCCTTCACCACCAATGTGCTGACCAATGACGGCCATCTGGCGCCCGGCAGCTCCGCCGGCAGCTTGACCTTGAACGGTGCGTTGGTGCAAACCGCTGCCGGCAGCTTCGATGTCGAGTTGGCCAGCAGCACGGCCTTCGACCTGCTGCTGATCAATGGCTCGGCCAGTTTGGGCGGCAGCTTGGCGCTGCATTGCATCGCCGGCTGCGCGCTGGCCAATGGCGACGAGTTCGTGATCCTCGACGCCACCGGCAATCTGACCGGCAGCTTTGCCAGCGTCAGCGTCGATGGCTTTGGCAACGGCTTCCAGTACGAGCTGTTCTACGACTACAACCAGGACCTGGTCAAGCTGACGGTGCTGCAGGTCGGCGCCGTGTCCGAGCTGCCGAGCTGGGCGCTGCTGCTCGGCGGGACGGTGCTGCTGGCTTGGCGGCGCAGGGCAGCATGAAGCCTGATCAGACTTAGCCCGGCAGGCGCAGCAGGGCGATGGGCGCCCGCCCGCTGGCGGCCGAGATCAGACCCAGCACCCGGGCCGGCTCGGCGCCCAGCATGTCCCATGTGAAGCGCCAGGCCCAGTTGCCGCCGAGGACGCCTGGCACATTCATCCGGTGCGCGCCGTCCAGCCCCAGCACATCCTGCAGCGGGAACACTGCCAGATTGGCAACCGAGTTGCAGCAGGCGCGGATCATCGCCCAGTGCACATCGTGCTCGTCACAGGCCAAGTAGGCGCCTGCAAAGGCGCGTTCGTGGGCGGCGGCCTTGCTCCACCAGCCGCGTACGGTGTCGTTGTCATGCGTGCCGGTGTAAGCGACGCAGTGGCGCGGCCACATATGCGGCAGGAACTCATGAGCTGCATCAGCGCCAAAGCCGAATTGCAGAATCTTCATGCCCGGAAAGCCGCAGCCGTCGCGCAGCGCGTGGACATCCGGCGTGATGAAACCCAAATCTTCGGCCACGATAGGCAGCTCGCCCAAGCCCGCCGCGATCGCGTCGAACAGGGCCTGACCGGGACCGCTCACCCATTGGCCCTGGCGGGCGTCGGGGCTGCCGGCGGGGATCTCGAAATAGCCGGCGAAGCCGCGGAAATGGTCGATGCGGAACACATCGGCCTGGCTCAGCGCCCGCTTGATGCGCGCCGTCCACCAGCTGTAGTTGTCGGCGGCAAGAGCCTCCCAGCGATAGAGCGGATTGCCCCAGCGCTGGCCGTCCAGCGACATCGCGTCGGGCGGCACGCCGGCCACCACGGTGGGCTGGAAACTCTCGTCCAGGTGGTACAGCTCGGGGTGGGCCCAGCAGTCGGCGCTGTCGTGCGCGACGAAGATGGGCAGATCGCCCATGATGGCGACGCCCTTGGCGTTGGCATAGGCCTTGAGCGCGGCGATCTGCTCGTCAAACGCCCATTGCACAAACTGCCAGAAACGGTATTCATCCGCCTGGTCGAGGCGCGCGGCGGCCAGTGCCGCGGGCTCGCGCCGGGCCAGCCCAGGCGTCCAGCTCCACCAGGGCTGGCCACTCAAAGGCGAGCGTATGGCCATGAACAAGGCGTAGTCGTCCAGCCAGTCCTGCTGAGCCGCGCACCAGGCAGCAAAGGCGGCGCGGTCCTCGGCGCCGGCACGCTGGAAGAAGCCGTTAGCCGCCAGCCGCAACTGCTGCTCGCGCCAAGGCAACACGCGGCCGTAATCAACCGCTTGAGCGTCAAAGCCGTCGCTCGGCAATTGCGGCGCGGCCAAATAGCCCTTGGCGACCAGCGGTTCCAGCGCCACCATCCATTGGCTGCCGGCAAAGGCCGACACACCCTGGTAGGGCGAATCTCCGGGGCCGATTGGCGTGGTCGGCAGCAGCTGCCAGATGCGTTGGCCGGCGCTGTGCAGCCAGTCGACGAAGGAGAAAGCGTCGGGGCCGAAATCGCCGATGCCATGCGGGCCGGGCAAAGAGGTGATGTGCAGGAGCACGCCGGCGGCGGCGCGTTGATGGAGGTTCATGGTGAGCTTCTTTTCAGTCATGGCGCAGCAACACGAGGCTGCGCGCTGGGATGGTCATTGTCTGACCTGGGTTGAAGATCTCGTCGACCGGCAGCTCGGCGCTGCTGTCCAAGGCAAGGCGCCAAGGGCCGGCGCTTGAGCCAAAGGCCAGAGCTTGGGCATCAGGGTTGAAGACGATCAGCAGGCGCGGCTGCGCGGCGCCGGCCTCAAACATCTGCGCGGCGAAGCCCTGCTGGCCGGCGCCCGCCCAGTCCTGCTGCTGCATCTCGGCGCCGGTCGGCGTGAACCAACGCAAGCTGGCTGCTGCACCGTCGCCGGCAGCAAACCAGGCGTCATGGCGCAGCAAGGGCTCTTGCCGGCGCAGCCGCAGCAGCTCGGCCACCAGCGCTTGCGTGTCCGCCTCCGCCTGGCCCCAGCTCAGCCAGGTGGTCGGGTTGTCCTGGCAATAGGCATTGTTATTGCCGCCCTGGCTGTTGCCGAACTCATCACCGGCGCAGAGCATCGGCGTGCCCTGGGCCAAGAGCAGGGTCGCCAGCATTGCGCGGCGCACGCGCAACCGGGTGGCGCGGAGCCCCAAGTCGTCGGCCGGCCCCTCAGCGCCGAAGTTGGCGCAAAGCTCGCCGTCGCGGCCGTCGCGGTTGTTTTCGCCATTGGCCAGGTTGTGTTTGCGGGAGTAGCTCACCACATCGGCCAGCACATAACCATCATGCACAGAGACAAAATTGACCGAGGCACTGGGCCGGCGGCTGCCGTGGTGGAACAGATCGCTGGAGGCCGTGAAGCGCCGCGCCAGCTCATCTCGGCCGACGCGGGGGCAATCCGTCCCCAACCAATAGCCCCGCACCGCGTCGCGGAATTTGTCGTTCCAGTCCAAGAAGCGGCCCGGAAAGCACCCGACCTGATAGCCGCCCGGCCCCGCGTCCCAAGGCTCGGAGATCAGGTGCACGCCGGCCAAGACCGGATCTTGGCGCAAGGCGGTGAAGAAGGCGGCATTCGGATCGAAACCCTGCGCGGTGCGGCCCAGCACTGGCGCTAAGTCGAAGCGAAAGCCGTCCACACCGAGCTCGGCGACCCAGTAGCGCAGCGAATCCAAAACCATCTGCGTGACGCGCGGATGCTCGCAATTGAGCGTGTTGCCGCAGGCGCTGAGGTTTTCGTAGCGGCTCTTGTCGTCCGCCTCCAGCCGGTAGTAACTGCTATTGTCCAGGCCACGCAGGCTCAAGGTCGGGCCGAACTCATTGCCCTCGGGCGTGTGGTTGTAGACCACGTCCAGCACCACCTCCAGCCCATGCGCGTGCAGCTCGCGCACCATGGCGCGGAACTCTTCGGTGACCAAGCTCGGATCATCGCGGTGCTGTGCTTGAGCCAGGCGCGGATCGGGGCAGAAAAAGCCCAAGGTGTTGTAGCCCCAGTAATTGGGCAGACCCAGCTTGGCCAGATGCGGCTCGTCGATGCGGTACTGCACCGGCAGCAAGGACAGCGTGGTGACGCCGAGCGCCTTGAAATGTGCAATCGCGGCCGGGTGCGCGAGGCCGGCATAGCTGCCGCGCAGAGTGGCTGGAATGTCGGGGTGCTGCATCGAGAAACCCTTGACATGGACCTCGTACAAGACCAGGTCGGCCGTCGCATGGCGCGGCGCGTTCAGGCGCGGGCTGCTGGCGCCATCCAGCGTGGCCGCGACCCTGGCCCGCTGCGCCGGCCCGACGATCTCGCGTGCATAGGGGTCGAGCAGCAGCTGGTCTGGATTGAAGCGATGGCCATGCTCGGGCGCGTAGGGCCCATGGGCACGCAGACCGTAGACAAGACCTGGCCCCAGCTCGGGCAAGAAGCCGTGAAAGACCCCGTCGTGCTGGCCGGGCAGGTCGTAACGGCGCAACTCGCCTTGCCCCGCCGCATCAAAAATGCACAGCTCAATGCGGCTGGCGTTTTCGGAGAACACCGCGAAATTGACGCCGCCGTCGCGCGGCGTCGCACCCAGCGGTTCATGGCGTCCGGGCAGAAGTGAGGTCGGTAACATAAGGTCTCAGCAAGGAGTCAGAAAGAGGCAGGCCAGCGGGGGCAAGCTCAGCAACAGCGATTGGGGCTGGCCTTGCGCGGCGAT
>NZ_JANNMI010000344.1:0-5553 GCF_031397715.1 Roseateles sp. | reverse complement strand
GCTGCCATCGGCGTTGCTGGCACGCACGATGTCGATGCCGGCGATCTGCGAGTAGATATTCAGCGGTACGTCCACCCCCATCATCTCGGGGCGGAACTGCGCGTTGTTGAGGATCGGGCCTGCGGGCACGATGCCGGCGCGAATGATGTCCTGGCCGTGATAGACGTCGTGAATGAATCGGTTCAGCGCGGTGACGCGCTGGCGCAGGCCGGCTTCCAGCTCGCGCCACTCGTCGGCGGGAATGACGCGCGGGATCACGTCAAAGGGGATCAAGCGTTCGGTGCCTTCGCCACTGTCCTTGTCGCCGTAGACGGCGAAGGTGATGCCGACGCGGCGGAAGATCAGCTCCGCTTCTTCGCGCCGCAAACGCATGGTCTGCTCGGGCTGGCCGGCCAGCCAGCGCTCAAAAGTTTGGTAATGAGTTCGCGCGCTTGAAGAACCCGGCGTCCCGGCGGAGGCCGTACCTCCCGATGAGCCATTGAAGTGCATTTCGTCGAAGCTGGATTTCATTCATGCTCTCCCTTGCCTTTGATGTGTGAGCAATATCCGGGCCATGTACTGGGTTGTGCAAGTGGGTGCCTGCACTTTCGGCGTTGGCTCAAAATTGGGCGCTTGTGCACCAGCATGGTCGCACGTGCCGCACCATGTTGGGGTGCACTGTTGCGTCGGCCCAAGCCAATTTGTGCTGCGCGGGATAGTGCGGCCTGACATAGCGGCACGCACCCCCCATAATGGGTTTCCGCAGCGCCATATCAGCTGGCGGCTGCCGTCTTTTTGCCCGCGCTGGCCCCGCCCAACACGGAGCCTTTTCCCATGCTCAGATTCCAATACACCGTTGAGTTGAGCTACGAGATCGACGCTCCGGGCTGCGATTTCATTTTCAATCTGCATGCCGCGCAAACGCCGCAGCAGAGCGTGCTCAGCGAAACGCTCAGTAACAGCCAGGGCGTCAACTCGGTGCTCTATGTGGACGCGCTGAGCCAGACCCGCTTTTTGCGCCTGCAGGCACAGGCCGGCCAGCTGACGATGAACTACAGCGCCAGCGTCGATCTGGATCATGTCCAAACGCCGACCGATCAGCTGAGCGAGCTGGCCGTGGCCGATTTGCCCGGCGAAGTTTTGCCCTATGTCTACCCCAGCCGTTACTGCGAGTCGGACCGGCTGTACCGGCTGGCGGGGCAGGAGTTTGGCCAGCTGCCCAAGGGCTACGGCCGGGTGCTGGCGATCCGCGACTGGGTGCAGGCGCGCACCAGCTTCCTGGCCAATTCATCCACCGGCACCACCACGGCGGTGGACACCCTGGTGGACCGCGCCGGTGTCTGCCGCGATTTTGCCCATCTGATGATTGCTTTGTGCCGCGCGCTGAATATGCCGGCCCGCTTCGTCACCGGCATCGACTACGGGCTCGACCTGAGCCTACGCGCGCAGGACTTTCATGCCTATGTGGAGGTCTATCTGGGCCAGCGCTGGTATTTGTTCGACCCCTCGGGCGTGGCCATCCCGATGGCCTTGATCCGCATCGGCACCGGGCATGACGCAGCCGACACCGCCTTCGCCACCATCTTCGGCGGCGTACGAGGTGCGTCGCCGGTGATCCACATCGAGGCGATCGCTAACGCCCAAGGTCAGGTGATGTTGCCCGAACATGTGACGCAGGGTTTGTCGACCGCGAGTTGATAGGAGGGGTCGTTGGCTCGGCAGAGGTTCACCCCCTCCCGGCCATGTAACGCATCAGGACTTGCTAGCCACCGCAGGCGCTGTCGTGTCCACCACACCATTTTTCACCGGCAGCGTGGCGCCCGGCTTGTAGGAGGTGCGCACGACACCCTCCTTGCCGGAGAGACGGTAGGTGACGTCGTAGCCGACGACTTTCTGCGATTTTTCGTTGACGGTCTGGCAGCGACGTTCGGTCGTCACGACCACATCACCCTCTTGCATATTCTTCTGCACCTGGTTGCCGGCATAGCCTCCGGCTGCAACACCGGCCACGGTGGCCAGTGTTTTGCCCTTACCGCCGCCGATCTGGTTGCCGAGTAAGCCGCCGGCCAGGCCGCCAATCACGCTGCCGGCCACACGGTTGTCGTCCTTGACCGGTGCTTGGTGCTTCACGGCCACGTCGGCGCAACGTTTCTGCGGCGTGACGACGGTTTCTTTTAATTCCCGTACTGCACGCACATCCGCGTTTTGGGGTGTGGTTATGGTTCGATAGCCAGTCACGGCACCTGCACCCAGAACGACTGTGGCAATGCCACCGATGACCAGGCCTTTGACCATGGACTTGTCCATTTGAAGGCTCCTCTTGCGTTTAGATTAAAGCTCATGATACGTCGCGCACAAGAACGGCTCGCCGTCTGAAGCGCTAGGAGCCTGCCCCGTCCAGCGTCTGAACGCACGCGTAAAACTGGAAATCTCGGCAAAGCGAGGATGAAGGCGACGCCAGCAGACAGGCTCGCACTTGGGCGTGCGTGGCCCCAGCGGCTCGGTGCTGCCGCTGCGTCAGCTTGCCCACCCGGTACTGAGGAAGATATGCTCGCCGACATCACTTTTCAGGTGTTTACTCATGCGCAGTCTGAATGCCGTTTTGAAGAACGTCAGCATCGCAGGACTGCTGGCGGTGCTTGCCTGGTGGCTGCCATCGTCGGCCGTCGCGCAAGCGCCGGTGCCTGTGGTGGCAGCAGCGTCGGCGGCCGCCAACTCGCAGCCGGAAGCGACGGTGGAGATTTTCAACCGGACCATCGCGGTTTACCGGGCGCCGTTTCTCGGCGTTAGCGCTGCTGAGCGGGCGCGCCGCTCGCGTCTCTATATGAACGAGGTGTTGGCGCGCGGCGGTGCCGGCGAGGTGACGGTGCGCAAAGAGCCGCAAGGCCGTATCTTGATGATTGACGGCGAGATGGCCTTGATCCTGACGCCGGAGGATGTGGACGAGGGCGCCGGCAAGACCTTGGATGAAACCGTCGCTGCGGCCAAGTTCCAGCTCGAACAGGTGATCGCCGAGACGCGCGAGAGCCGCGACGAATCGCGCCTGCTGCGCGGCCTGTTGATCGCGGTGGCGGCGACTCTGGTGTTCGTCGTCTTGGTGGTCTTGCTGCGGCGCGGCCAGCGCGCGCTGGCCGCCTGGTTGTCGGCGCAGATGAGCCGCCGCGCCGCCGCGCTGGAGGTGGCCGGCACCCAGCTGCTGCAGGGCGACAAGGTGCTGACGGCGGTCAGCCTGGCCGTACGCGCGACCGGCTGGGCCTTGTTGGGGCTGCTGGTTTATGAATGGCTGAGCATTGTCTTGAGCCAGTTCCCCTACACCCGGCCCTGGGGCGAGCAACTGAGTGGCTACTTGTGGCAGGTGGTGGTGAGCCTGGGCGGCGGCATCCTGGGCGCCTTGCCGGACTTGTTTGTGGCGCTGCTGATCTTTTTGCTGGCGCGTGCGGTGGTGAATCTGATCAATCCGATCTTCAACCGCATCGAGCGCGGTGAGGCCTCGCTTGGCTGGCTGGACCGCGACACCGTGCGGCCATCGCGGCGCATCATCAGCACCGGCATCTGGTTGTTTGCGCTGGTGATGGCCTATCCCTATTTGCCGGGTTCCAGCAGTGAGGCCTTCAAAGGGGTCTCGGTGCTGCTGGGGCTGATGATCTCGCTGGGCGCGTCCAGCATCGTTGGCCAGGGTGCCAGCGGCATGATTTTGATGTTCACGCGCACTATCCGGGTCGGCGAGTACGTGCGAATTGACGGTCACGAGGGCACCATCACCGAGCTGGGTATGTTCAGCACGCGCATTCGCACCGGCCTGGGCGAGGAGCTGACGATGCCGAATTCGCTGGTGATGGGCGCGGTGACGAAGAACTATTCACGCGCCGTCAGTGGCCCCGGCTTCATCGTCGACACCGTCGTCACGATTGGTTATGACACGCCGTGGCGGCAGGTCGAGGCGATGCTGATCGAGGCGGCGCACCGCACGCCGGGGGTCTTGTCGATGCCGTCGGCGCGGGTGTTCCAGACCGCGCTGTCGGATTTTTACCCCGAGTACCGGCTGGTCTGCCAGGCTGTGCCCAGCGAGCCGAGGCCGCGCGCCGAGGTGCTGAGTGCCTTGCACGCCAATATCCAGGATGTGTTCAACGAATACGGCGTGCAGATCATGTCGCCGCATTACCTGGGCGACCCGGAGCAGGCCAAGTTCGTGCCCAAGAGTGCCTGGTTTGCGGCGCCGGCCAAGCCGGCCAAGCCGGATTGGCCGGATTAGCGGCACTGTAAGTTCCGGCGCAGGCCGGCGACCAAGTAGGCGGATATACGCTTTGGAGACTCCGCTCATGACATCTCGTTTCGCTGCCGCTTTGGCATTGAGCAGTCTGCTGCCCGCACTTGGCTTTGCAAGCGGCGGCAGCTGCAGTGCGCGCAGCGCTGCCACGCAGACCCCGGTGATCGAGCTTTACACCTCGGAGGGCTGCAGTTCTTGCCCACCGGCCGACCGATGGTTGGGGCAGTTGCCGGCCGAGGCGGGCGTGGTGGCGCTGGCCTTTCATGTTGACTACTGGGACCGGCTGGGTTGGAAAGACCGCTTTGCTTCCGCCGAGTTCACCCAACGTCAAGCGCTGGAGCAAGCGCGCAATGGCGCGCGTTTCAGCTACACGCCGCAGATTGTGCTGGACGGGGTTGACCGCAAGGACTGGCCTCGGATAGCCCTCAACGGCCTGGCTTTGACGCGCCCGGCGGCCAAGGTCGCGATCGGTCTGCGAGGGGAGGGCAGCCGATTCACCGCCACTGTGCAAGCGGTGGATGGCGCCGCGCCGGCCAAATTGGCCGCCTATTGGGCCGTCACCGAGCAAGGTCACCAAAGCGCGGTCAAGGCGGGTGAAAACAGCGGCGCGCTCTTGCGCCACGAGTATGTGGTGCGCGAGTACAGGCCGGTGGGCGCTTGGCAGGTCCAGCCGGGCAAAGCCATGCAGCTGGAATTCAGCCCGGCCCAGGGAGCCACGCCGGGCCATTTGCGGCAGCTCAATCTGGTCATCATTGATGCCTTGACTGGCCGGCCGCTGCAGGCCGTCAAACTGGATTGTTAGTGGTGCTACTCAGATGCGGTGGCCCAGCATGCGCCGCAAAACACCGTCTTTGTAGATCAGATGATGTTTGAGCGCGCCGGCCACATGCACATGCTAGATCAGCACCAGGATCAGCAAATAGCCGACCCACTCCTGCAGGGTGGCGCCGAGTTCGGCCATGCTTTCGTTATGGGGCAGCGCTTGTCACCGAGCTGTGTTTACACTGCGCGCTGCTGGTCTTGGCATGCACTTTGGAGTTGCCCCGCCCATGAACGACATCGCCGCCCAATTGAACCTGTTGCGCCCGCAGTTGCTGAAGTTTGCGCAACTGCAGCTGCGCAATGCGGCCTGGGCCGAAGACGCGGTCTCCGAGACGCTGTTGGTGGCGATCGAAAAGCCGCAAAGCTTCAGCGGTACTTCGCAGCTCAAGACCTGGCTGATCGGCATCCTCAAGCACAAGCTGGTCGATCAGATTCGCCGCAACTGCCGCGAAATGTCGACCACGCAAGAAGACGGTGAAGACCTC
>NZ_JANNMI010000438.1:0-11089 GCF_031397715.1 Roseateles sp. | reverse complement strand
TAAACGGCAGCTTGCCTTTTTTGCGGATCGGGATGAAGCCGACGCCCAGTTCGTAGGCCAAGACCGAGCCGATGATGAAGCCGCGCGCATCCAGACCGGCGATGGCGCTGGGCCTATGGTCAAAGTAGCGGTGCACGAATTGATCGATCAAGACCCGGAACACGCGCGGATTCGAGAGCAAGGGCGTGATGTCGCGGAACTGCACGCCGGCAACCGGCCAATCGGGCACGGTGCGAATGTGGCTGCGGATGTAATCGGCAGGGCTGAGGATGGTGGACATGGCGGGCTGGTTGTTGCTGCTGCTGCTGCTGGAGCGGCCGATGGTACGCCCAGCCGCGTGGCTTCAGACAGTTCGAACAGGTCTATCAGGCCGCTTGTTCACTGCAAACCAAGCGCGCCCGGCCGCCCTGCTTGGCCGCGTAAAGCGCCGCATCGGCATGCGCGACCAGGCCCACCGCTTGCGCCTGCGGGTCGCCCACACCGGCAACGCAGGCAGCCACCCCCAAGCTCAGGCTGAGCCGGCGGCGCAGTGGCGCTGCGTCATGCTCGATCGCGGCCAGCCGGATGCTGTCCAGGCAGCGCTGCGCCACCACCATGGCACCGGCCAGATCACAGTCGGCCAGCAGCAGCACAAACTCTTCACCCCCATAACGGCACACCGCCTCGCCACCGCGGCCGGCGCAGGCGCGCAAGAGCTCGGCCACCCGGATCAAGGCTTCGTCGCCGGCCACATGGCCGTAGCGGTCGTTGTAGAGCTTGAAGTGGTCGATGTCGACCATGATGCAGGCCAACGAGTGCCCATGGCGCGCGCTGCGCTGCCATTCCTGCTGCAGCAGCTGATCGAAGTAACGTCGATTGCCCACGCCAGTCAGACCATCGGTGATCGATTGTTTGGCCAGCTGCGTATTGGCCTCTTGCAGCGCCACTTCCTGGCGCTTGCGCTCGCTCAGGTCGGTGATGATGCAGACGAACCGATGGGTGGTGGCGGTCTTGACCTCGGCCACGCTCAGATGCAGCGTCAATTCTTGCCCATCGCGGTGGCGCGCGGTCAACTCCTGCGGGCGGCCCACCAAGGCCTGTGGGCTTAACCGAGCGCCCATCCAGACACCAAATAGCAAGTCGATATGGCTGCCCGTCAGCTCGCTCGCCTCGAAGCCGAACAGCGCCTCGGCGGCCGGGTTCAGCGCCAGCACATGGCCGTCAATGTCCAGCGTCAGCACGCCATTCGGCGTGGTCTGCACAAAGGCCTGCAGATGAGCCTTGCTGGCGGCCAGCCGCTGTTGTTCATGGATCAGATCGCTGATGTCCATGCGCACACCGATGACGCCGCCAGCGCGGGTGTGGCGCTCATGGATGCGCACCCAGCGGTCTTGATGGAGGTTTTGCAACAAGGGCTCGCTGGGGTGATGGCGCGCGGCTGAGCGGGCGGCCATGCGCTGCGCCAGCCATTCCTCTTCGCAGCCTTTTGCCGCGGGTACACCGCCCAAGGCAATCGACTTGCGCACCAACTCCTCAAAGCTTGCGCCGCGCTTGAAGTCCGCCTCCATATGGGGATAGATGTCCAGCAAATGCCGGTTGAAGGCGACCAGACGGTCGTTCTCATCAAAGATCTCAACGCTGGCCGGCAGGGCCTCAATGGCTTCCTCCAAGGTTCGCTTGGCTTGGGCAGTCTCGGCCCAAGCCCGGCGCAACGCCAAGGCGCCCAGCGCCACGACCAGGCCCGCAACCAGCAAGGCCAAGGTCGCCAGGTCGGGCTCCACAGCGGGCCCCAGCCACAAACTGACCAGCACCATCACCAAGCCAATGGTGGCGGCAACTGCGAGCAGGCAGCGGGTCAGCAAGGGCTTGAGTTCTGGCATGGAGGCGCAGCCTAAAGCACCCTCCCCCTGCTGACCATAACCCCCCTAAAGAGGGAAGTGTTAACCCTGTATTTCCTCGGCCTTAGCCGCCACGGGTCACCGGCATAGGGACTTCGCTCGGCGACGCCCGGTAGCGGGCCAGCTCCAGCTTGGCGAGCGAGTTACGGTGTACTTCATCGGGGCCGTCGGCCAGGCGCAGCGTGCGCTGGTGCGCCCACATCAATGCCAGCGGCGTGTCATCGCTGACCCCCATGCCGCCGTAGACCTGGATCGCCCAGTCGATCACCTTCAAGGCCATATTCGGTGCGACGATCTTGATCATCGCGATCTCGGCACGGGCGCCCTTGTTACCGACGGTGTCCATCATGTAAGCGGCCTTCAGCGTCAGCAGGCGCGCCTGCTCGATGCTGCAGCGCGCTTCGGCAATGCGCTCTTGCGTGACGGTCTGCTGGGCGAGGGTCTTGCCGAACGCGACCCGTGCGACGGCGCGCTCGCACATCAGCTGCAGTGCCCGCTCGGCCGCGCCGATGCTGCGCATGCAGTGATGGATGCGGCCGGGGCCTAAGCGGCCCTGGGCAATTTCAAATCCGCGCCCCTCGCCGAGCAAGATATTGCTGGCCGGCACCCGCACATTCGTCAGCTGCACCTCCATATGGCCGTGCGGCGCGTCGTCATAGCCGAACACGTTGAGCGGCCGCAGCACCGTGACGCCGGGCGCGTTGGCCGGCACCAGCACCATCGCCTGCTGCACGTGGCGGCCGGCCTCGGGGTTGGTCTTGCCCATCACGATATAGACGGCGCAGCGCGGATCACCGGCGCCGGACGACCACCATTTGGTCCCATTGATCACATACTCATCGCCGTCGCGCTCGATCCGGCATTGAATATTGGTGGCGTCGCTGGACGCCACCTCGGGCTCGGTCATCAAAAAAGCCGAGCGCATCTCGCCGCGCAACAGCGGCTCCAGCCAGGTGGTCTTGTGCGCCTCGCTGCCGTAGCGCTCGATGGTTTCCATATTGCCGGTGTCGGGCGCCGAGCAGTTGAAGACCTCGGCCGCCCACGACACCCGGCCCATAATTTCGCACATCGGCGCATATTCAAGGTTAGACAAACCCTCGGGCGCCCGGCTCGACTTGGGCAGGAACAGATTCCACAGCCCGGCCGCACGCGCCAGCGGTTTCAGCTCTTCGATCAATTGCGTCGGAATCCAGGCATTGCCGGCGCGCCGATTCGCCTCGACCTCGGCAAAGAAGCGCCGCTCGTTGGGGTAAATGTGCGCATCGAAAAACGCCAGCAAACGTAGCCGCATTTCTTGCACCTTGGGGCTGTAGTCGAAGTTCATGCTGAGTCCATTCTGGGTTGATCGGCGATGCACCAGTGTGGCCCAGCCGCGCCGGCTTGCTTGTCACCGAGGCGGCAAGTGGCACAAAATGATGAGCCCCGCCCAAGACAGATGTAGCCCGCGTCTGTTACCGTGCGCGGCTGATAAAAATACAAAATGCCGCTGAATTGGAACTACGGATGAACGAACAACAGCCAAAAACCATCGCCAAGGCTGACCTGACCGGCATCCGCCGTGGCATCGAAAAAGAAAGCCTGCGCGCCCGGCCCAACGGCCACCTCGCACTCACGCCACACCCTGCCGCCTTGGGTTCGGCGCTGACGCACCCCCACATCACCACCGACTACAGCGAGTCACAGGTTGAGCTGATCACCGGCGTGCATGGCGGGCATGCCGGGGTCGAGGCTTGCCTGGCCGAGCTGACCGAGGTGCATCAGGGCGTCTACAAGGTGATGCAGTCGCTGGCATGCGGACAAGATGACGGCGAGCGCCTGTGGGTCGGCTCGATGCCCTGCGAGCTGCCGACCGACGAGACGATTCCGCTCGGCCGCTACGGCAAGTCCAATGTTGGCCGCTCCAAGAGCGTCTACCGCATGGGCCTGGGCCAACGCTACGGGCGGCGCATGCAGACGATTTCGGGCATCCACTACAACTGGTCGATGCCGGGCGTCAGCAGCGAGCAGTACTTCGCGCTGATCCGCAACTTCCGCCGCCACTCCTTTTTGCTGCTCTACTTGTTTGGCGCGTCGCCGGCCTTGAGCTCCAGCTTTGTCGAGGGCCGCGAGCACCGCTTGCAGCGCTTTGGCGACCACAGCCTCTACCTGCCGCACGCAACCTCGCTGCGCATGGGGCGCCTCGGCTACCAAAGCGATGCGCAATCCGCGTTGGCGGTCAGCTACAACTGCCTAAGCAGTTATGCCGACTCACTGCAGGAAGCGCTGACCCGGCCCTACGCCCCTTACGAAGCGATCGGCGTGCGCAACCCCGGCGGCGACTACAACCAACTCAGCACCAGCTTGCTGCAAATCGAAAACGAGTTCTACGGCACCATCAGGCCCAAACGCGTGGTGAAGGCCGGCGAGCGCCCACTGCATGCGCTGCGCGAGCGCGGTGTCGAATATGTCGAAGTGCGCTGCATGGACCTGGACCCCTTCATGCCGGTCGGCATCAACGCCCAGACCGCGCGTTTTCTGGATGTTTTTCTGCTGCATTGCCTGCTGACGGACAGCCCAGCAGACACCGCGGCCGAGATCGCTGCACTCGGAGAGAACCAGCATCTGGTGGCCGAGCATGGCCGCGAACCTGGGCTGCGTCTGCTGGATGCAGCAGCGCCGGGTGGCAGCCGTTTGCTGAGCGACTGGGGCACCGAGCTGCTGGATCAATGCGCGCCCATGGCCGCGTTACTGGACGAGGCCCAAGGCAGCCAGGATCACGCCGAGGCGCTGGCCGCCGCCCGCCGCACGCTGGCCGACCCCGACAGCACGCCGTCGGCACGCGTGCTGAGCATGATGGCCAGCGACTTCGACAACCGCTATGTCGACTTCATGTGCCAACAGTCCGAGCAAACCCGTCAGCTGATCCTTGGCCTGCCTTATAGCGAAGCGATGGCGCAGAAGTTCGCCGCCCAGGCGCGTGACTCGGTGGCCGCTCAGCAAGCGATCGAAGCGGCCGACCTGCTGCCGTTTGACGCCTATCTGCAGCAGTACATGGCGGCCGAGCAGATTCGGGTTTAGGCATGAGCACGGAAGCCGCGCACCCCGCCGGTTGGGCCGGCCGACTCGTCCTCAACTACCGCAGCGAGCCCTGGCATGACGGCGGCCGCCGCACCGTGCTGCACAGCCGCCACGAAGGGCCGCTGCGGGTGCTGGCCAGCCTTTACCCTGAGGCGCCGTCGGTTTGCCACAACGTGCTGGTGCATCCGCCCGGCGGCGTGGTCGGCGGCGACAGCCTGCATATCGAGGCCGAGCTGGGTGCCGGCGCCCATGCCTTGCTCACCACGCCGGGGGCGACGCGCTTTTACCGCAGCGCCGGCCGGCCGGCGCTGCAATCGCTGAACGCCCGCCTGGGCGCAGGCGCGCGGCTCGAATGGCTGCCGCTGGAAACCATCGTCCACAGCGGCGCACTGGCCGAAAACCAGATGCAGTTCACGCTGGCGGCGGGCGCCGAAATGCTGGGCTGGGATGTGCTGGCCCTGGGCCTGCCGGCCTCGGCTGAGGACTTCGAGCGCGGCCACTACACCCAGAGCATCGAGCTGCCGGGCGTCTGGCTGGAACGCGCCAGGCTGGACGCCACCGACCGCGCGCTGTTCGACTCGCCGCTGGGCTGGGCCGGCCACAAGGTGCTGGCGACGCTGTGGTTTGGCGCCGGCACGGCCCTGACTGAGGCCCGTCGCACGGCCCTGCTGGACGCCGCGCGCGGCCTGCTCGACGCCAGCCCGCTGGCCGCCAGCGCCGGCGCCAGCTCGCCCCATGCCGAGGCGGTGGTCGTGCGCGTGCTGGCCGGCCGGGTCGAGCCGGTGATGACGCTGCTGACGCAGGTGCGCGCCGCCTGGCGGATGCTGGCCTGGGAACTTGAACCCTGCGCGCCTCGCATCTGGCGCTGTTGAGTAATACGAACGCAGAGGGCGCGGAGCAAGGCGCGGAGAGCGCAGAGGACGCGGCGTCAGTGGCCCTCTCGACTCTGCGTCCTCCGCGTCCCTCCGCGCTCACTGCGTCCGTATTCCCAGCAAGCCATAGTTGAGCCCTCAACCCTTCAAGAGCCCCTTGGTTTCGATGAAGGAGATGACCTCCGCCAAACCGGCCTTGGTCTTCAAGTTCGTCATCACAAACGGCCGGGCGCCGCGCATGCGCAAGGTGTCGGCCTGCATCACGCCGAGGTCGGCGCCGACATAGGGTGCCAGGTCGGTCTTGTTGATCACGAACAGATCGCTCTTGGTGATGCCGGGGCCGCCTTTGCGCGGGATCTTCTCGCCGGCGGCGACGTCGATCACGTAAATCGTCAGGTCGCTCAGCTCGGGGCTGAAGGTGGCCGCCAGGTTGTCGCCGCCCGACTCGATGAAGACGATGTCGGCATCGGGAAACTTCTCCAGCATGCGGTCCACCGCTTCGAGATTGATCGATGCGTCCTCGCGGATCGCCGTGTGCGGGCAGCCGCCGGTCTCGACGCCCATGATGCGCTCGGCCTCCAGCGCGCCGGCGACGGTCAGCAGGCGCTGGTCTTCCTTGGTGTAGATGTCGTTGGTGACGACGACCAGGTCGTACTGATCACGCATCGCCTTGCAGAGCATTTCGACCAGGGTGGTCTTGCCCGAGCCGACCGGGCCGCCGACGCCGACGCGCAGAGGCGGCAGACGTTTGCTGCGGCCGGAGATGTGGTGAAGTGAAGTCATGGTGCGGCTGCTTTCATGGGAGATGAACAAATTATGGAGTCTTGGCCGGGTCGTCCGGCGGCGCCCGCAGGGCCAGGATGACCGGCACCAGAATGGCCGCCACCAGGCCAGCCGCGAAGCCGTTGTTGTACAGCACCAGGCCGCCATGCAAATGGCCGACGCTTTGCGCCACCGACGAGTGCACAAAGCCGGCCACGATGCCCCAGCGCCAGCCGAAGCGCCCGGCAATCGGCGCCAGCGTCGTGCCGAACAGCGCCGCCAGTACCGGCGAGGCGTCGTGCGCGTTCCAGTCCTTCAGCATCGCGCCCAGAAAGACGCCGAGCATGATGGGCGCGATGTTCTTCGGGTGTTTGCCATAGGCCGAGAAGCCGACGATGGTCAGGATGGCGCCCAGCGTCGGGCCGTTCAAGTCGCCGCCCACCGCCAGCACATAAGCGATGCCAATGACGCCGGTCAGGCTCATGTTCACCAGCGTGGCGCCGATGCCGAACAGCGCAACAAAGTCGCTCGGTGCCTGGCCGGCTTGGCGCAACAACAGCAGCTGCTTGTGTAAGGCTTGGCGGTCGAGCAGCCAGCCGCCCAGCGCCGTGGCGGCAAACAAGCCACCGAACATCCAGCCAAGTAACCAGTTATTGCCACTGGTCCAGATGAACACCGGCTCGGGCACGAAGCCGTAGGACTTGTACACCGCCACGATCAGGCTGCCGATGATGCCGGCCACAAAGCCGATGTTGTAGAGCGTGTAGCCCATATGGGCGCAGCTCAGGTGCGCGGCGGCCGGTGCCAGCACAAAACCGAGCAGCAAGGACGTGGTCACCGCCAGCGGCAGGCTGAGGTGCAGGGGCAGGGCCGAGCTGAACAGGATCTCGGTGAAGATCGGTGCCAGCGCCGCGCCGAAGAAGGCGGTGTTGATGTGCTTGGCGAAGGGCTCGCCCTTGTAGCGCGCAAACAGCCAGACGCCGGCGATGACGAACCAGACATTCAGCAAGCTCTTGCCGAACAGCGCGAAGCCCAGCACCAGGAACAACGCGGCTACCGCCGACCCACCGATCTGAGCACCCGAGCGGTAGTAAAAGCCGATCGCGATCAGCGTCAACAACCCGGCATTGATGAAGGCGCCGCCGATGCCGCCCAGGCCGATGTAGTCGGTGATCAAGGTGTCGCGCGACGTCAGGATCTGCAACAGGCCGCTGGCGATCTGCTGCGGCGAGTCGACAGCAAAAGCGAAGCCGATCAAGGCCAGCGGGAACAGCGACAGGATGGCCAGCAGGGCGCGCTTGGAGTGCTGGGGTGGGTCGGCTTGCATGCTAACTGGCGGCCTCAGTGGTGGGCGAAAAATGCTGTTGCGGCAGCAAGAACAGCCAGGACGTCAGCACAAATGGAAAAGTCAGCGCCGGAATCCCCAGCGGCGCCACGGCCACATTGACCGCGCCTTGCACCACCACGGTGAAGACGGTGGCCAGCGCCGCGTAGACAAGCACGCGCGGAGCTGGCTGATAGAACACCGAGCCGAGAGCAATGGCGGTCAGTACCGGGCTGAAACCGAGCAGGCCGGCGCTGATCAGCGCGCTCTCTGCGCCCAGCAGATGGGCGGTGATGACGGCCAGCAGGGCGCCGGCGAGCGCGCATGCGGCCGCAGCGCGCGAGCTCACCGCCAGGCCGGCCAACAGCAGCAGGGCCGAGATCGCGTCACCCTTCAAAAACACCTGCGAGATACTTTTAAAAACACCAGCCATGAAGGCTGCAATGTCCAGTGGGTTGGTCTCGGCCGGATCCAGGAACTCGGTGTCGCCGCCCGCCGACGCCAAGTCCAGACCTGCAAACGCATGGGCGGCCAAGAGCAGCAACCAAGTGGTCAACACAAAGGGAAAGGTCAAGGCGGCGACCCGCCAGGTTTTGGTCACGTTGGCGGTGCCCAAGGTCGCCACCACCGACACCGCCGCGCCCAGCAGCACATAACACCACAACAACAGGGACGGCGCCAGAAAGGTCGGCAAGGCCAGGCCGACCAGCACGCCGTTATAGCCATAGAGGCCGGCGGCCAGACCGGCGCGGTCAACGCGCAGGGCGATGGCGGTCTGCGTCGCCGCCACCAGACCGAGCAGGCCACCGAACGCGACTTGCGGCATGCCGCCGGCGTACGAGCCCCAAGTGATGGCGGCCAAAAACAGCAGGCCGGTGCCGGGGTGGTTCTGAAACATCACCTGGCCAATGCCGCGCAGATTGATGTCGAGGAACCGCAGGGCGCTCGACGCGGCACAGCGTCGCTCCCAACTTTCCAGCATGGCGGTCATCTGCGCTCCTCGGCCAAATTCGGCACATGAATGGTGGCATGGCCCGCTCGGCAGAGATCGAGGGAAAACACTTACTCCGAAAACTTCACCGTACAAATTGAAGGCTAGGTACCATCCTGTTAAATCATTATGTTCAAACCAGCCAACGAGCGCGAAAGCCTCCCAGGGCGCTGACGTCCCGTGTTCATTCGCGCGAGCGGATGCACGGGCTAGCTAAGGATTGAGATGGAACTTACCCCCGTGTTCATCCGCTCAGCGGATGCTCGGGCTAACTAGGAATTTTGATGGAACTGACCCCCCGAGAAAAAGACAAGCTGCTGTTGTTCACCGCCTCGCTGTTGGCCGAACGGCGCAAGGCGCGTGGCCTCAAGCTCAACTACCCGGAGGCGGTGGCACTGATCAGCGCCGCCATCATGGAGGGCGCGCGGGACGGCAAGTCGGTCGCCGCGCTGATGAGCGAGGGCAAGCTGGTGCTGACTCGCGCCGACGTGATGGAGGGTGTGGCCGAGATGATCCCCGACATCCAGATCGAAGCGACTTTCCCCGACGGCACCAAGCTGGTGACCATTCATCAACCGATTGCCTGAATCAAGCCAAGCCAACCCAAGCCAAGGACTCACCGTTATGCGACACCTGCTTGCACCCGTTTTACTCAGTGTTCTCAGCGTACTCAGCGGCACTGCGCTCGCCCATGAGGGCCATGGCTTCAGCGGCACGCATTGGCATGCCGGCGATCTGCTCGGCCTGCTGGTGCTGGCGATCGTCGGCGCCGGCGGCGCGCTCTGGTGGTCACGGAGGAAGTAGCCATGCTGATCCCCGGCGAACTGCTCACCGACGGCCCCGACCGGCCCCTCAATCCGGGCCGCCGCACGCTCAGCCTGGTGATAGAAAACAGCGGCGACCGGCCGATCCAGGTCGGCTCGCACTACCACTTTGCCGAGACCAATGCGGCGCTGCACTTCGACCGCGAGGCCGCGCGCGGCATGCGGCTGAACATCGCGTCCAGCACCGCCGTGCGCTTCGAGCCGGGCCAGCAACGCACGGTCGAACTGGTGGACTTTGGCGGTGACCGCCAAGTGATCGGCTTCCGCGGCCTTGTGCAAGGAAAACTGTAATGTCAACCATCACGTCCCGAGCCTATGCCGAGATGTACGGCCCCACCGTCGGCGACCGGGTTCGGCTGGCCGACACCAATCTGATCATCGAGGTTGAGCAGGACTACACGCTGCTGGCCGGCGGCTATGGCGAAGAAGTGAAGTTCGGCGGCGGCAAGACCATTCGCGACGGCATGGGCCAGGGCCAGCGCGTCAATGGCCCCGGTCCCGGCGACGCGGTCGATTGCGTGATCACCAATGCGCTGATCCTCGACCACTGGGGCATCGTCAAGGCCGATATCGGCCTGCGGGGTCAGCGTATCTGCGCCATCGGCAAGGCCGGCAATCCGGACGTGCAGCCGGGCGTGGACATTGTCATTGGCCCCGGCACCGAAGTGATCTCCGCCGAGGGCATGATCGTCACCGCCGGCGGCATCGACAGCCACATCCACTTCATCTGCCCGCAGCAGTTCGACGACGCACTGGCCAGCGGCGTGACCACGCTGCTCGGCGGCGGCACCGGCCCGGCCACCGGCACCCTGGCCACCACCTGCACCCCCGGCCCGGCGAACCTGGCGCGCATGCTGCAGGCGGCCGACGGCTTGGCCATGAACATCGGTTTTCTCGGCAAGGGCAATGCCAGCCAGCCCGAGGCCTTGCGCCAGCAGATCGAGGCCGGCGCCATTGGGTTGAAGCTGCACGAGGACTGGGGCACCACGCCCGCGGCCATCGATTGCTGCCTGGGGGTGGCCGAAGAAACCGACACGCAGGTCTCGATCCACAGCGACACGCTCAACGAATCGGGCTTCGTCGAAGACACCATCGCGGCCACGAAGGGCCGCACGCTGTGCGCCTTCCACACCGAAGGCGCCGGTGGCGGCCACGCGCCGGACATCCTGCGCGTGGTCGGCGAGCAGAACTTCCTGCCCTCGTCCACCAACCCGACCATGCCCTACACGGTGAACACGGTCGACGAGCACCTGGACATGCTGATGGTGTGCCACCACCTCGACGCCAGCATCGCCGAGGATTTGGCCTTTGCCGAAAGCCGCATCCGCCGCGAGACCATCGCCGCCGAGGACGTGCTGCACGACATGGGCGCGATCAGCATG
>NZ_JANNMI010000418.1:0-4415 GCF_031397715.1 Roseateles sp. | reverse complement strand
CGCCGGCCAGGTCGAAACCGCACCCTTGACCAGAACCTCGCTGGCGCTGTGGCAGACGATGTTGAACGTCAACCTGACCGGCACTTTTCTCTGCTCGCGTGAGGTGGTGGCCGGCATGAGCGAGCGCGGCTTCGGGCGCATCATCAACGTGGCCAGTACCGCCGCCCTAACGGGTTACGCCTACGTGGCGGCCTATTCCGCGGCCAAGCATGGCGTGTTGGGGCTGACCCGGGCGATGGCGATCGAGTTCGCAAAAAAAGGCGTGACCATCAATGCGGTCTGCCCCGGCTACACCGAGACCGAGATCATTGATCGGGCGCTCGACACCATCGCCCACAAGACCGGCCGCAGCCTCGGTGAGGCACGCGCCGAGCTGGAGGCTGCCAACCCGCAGGGCCGGCTGGTGCAGCCGCAGGAAGTAGCCGACACAGTTCTGTGGCTGGCCCAGCGCGGCAGCGCGGCGATGACGGGCCAGGCCATCGCCGTCTGCGGCGGCGAGTTGATGTTGTGATGGAACTTGACTTGGAGTCGCGCGCCCGCGCGGATGATCACCAGGCTTTGCGCCTGTGGTTGCGTTTGCTGAGCTGCACCCATCGCATCGAGGGCGTGATCCGCAGCCGCTTGCGGCAAGACTTTGCCACCACCTTGCCGCGCTTTGATTTGCTCGCCCAGCTGGAGCGCAAGCCGGAAGGTCTGTCGATGCGAGAACTGTCCAAACGCTTGATGGTGACCGGCGGCAATATCACCGGCATCACCGATCAATTGGAGCTTGAAGGCCTGGTCGTGCGCGAGGCGCGCCCCAGCGACCGGCGCTCCTTCACGGTCAAGTTGACGCCCGCCGGCCTGCGTCAATTCAAGCGCATGGCGAGCACCCATGAGCAATGGGTGGTCGAGCTCTTGGCCGCTTGGTCCGTCGAGGAAAAGAGTCAGGTCTTCGGTCTGCTGGCGGGCTTGAAGACCCAGCTGAGTAATTTGGACGGGCTGGAATTGCCCGCCGTCAAGGCAAAGGACAACGCCAAGTGAAGCATCAAGAAAGAATCAGCCTGCTGGACTACACGCCCGCCCACTTTGCTTGGGAGCTACGGGGGCAAGTCGGCGTCATCACCTTGAACCGCCCCGAGCGCAAGAACCCGTTGACCTTTGCCTCCTACGCCGAGCTGCGTGATCTGTTTCGCACGCTGTGTGACGCAGACGACGTGCGCGCCATCGTCGTGCAAGGGGCCGGCGGTAACTTTTGCTCCGGCGGCGATGTACATGAAATTATCAAACCGCTGACGCAGATGAGCATGCCCGACTTGTTGGCCTTCACGCGCATGACGGGCGACTTGGTCAAGGCGATGCGCGCCTGCCCGCAGCCGGTGTTGTCGGCCATCGACGGCGTTTGTGCCGGCGCGGGAGCAATCGTTGCCATGGCGTCGGATTTGCGCGTTGGCACGGCCCGCTCCAAGACGGCGTTTTTGTTCACACGGGTCGGGCTGGCCGGCTGCGATATGGGTGCTTGCGCGATTCTGCCGCGCATCGTCGGCCAAGGCCGGGCCTCGGATCTGCTTTACAGCGGGCGCAACCTGGGCGGCGAAGAGGGGTTGAACTGGGGCTTCTTGAACCGGCTGGTCGAGCCCGAGGACTTGTTCCAGCAGACGCTTGAGTGGGCGCAGCAGATCGCCAGCGGCCCCAGCTTTGGCCACGCGATGACCAAGAAAATGCTGCATCAGGAATGGGCGATGGGCGTGGACGAGGCGATCGAATCCGAGGCGCAGGCGCAGGCGATTTGCATGATGACGCAGGACTTTCAGCGCGCCTACAACGCTTTTGTGGCCAAAGAGCGGCCCGAGTTCAAGGGAAACTGATATGCATCTCAAACATCTTGACTGGCCGTTCTTCGAGCCCCGCCACCGCGAGCTGGCGCAGCGCTTGGATAGATGGTGCGCCGAGAATTTGCAGTCGGCCCATGGCCCTGATGTGGACGCCGAATGCGCGTCGCTGGCCAGGCTTTTGGGGGCGGGTGGCTGGCTCAATCATGCCGTCGCTGGCCCGGCCCAGAGCATCGACACGCGCGCCATCTGCCTCTTGCGCGAGACCTTGGCGCGCTACAACGGCCTGGCCGACTTTGTTTTTGCGATGCAGGGCCTGGGCTCGGGCGCGATTTCGTTGGCCGGCACGCCTGCTCAACGTCAACGTTACTTGCCGGCGGTTGCCGAGGGCAAAGCACTCGCTGCGTTCGCGCTGTCCGAGCCCGACGCCGGCTCCGACGTGGCGGCCCTGCAGTGCAGCGCCGCCTCCGACGGTGACAGCTATGTGCTGAACGGCGAAAAAACCTGGATCTCCAACGGCGGCATCGCGCATTTTTATGTGGTCTTTGCCCGTACCTTTGATGCGCCCGGCGCGCGCGGCATCAGCGCTTTCATTGTCGACGCCGACCTGCCCGGCCTCGAGATTGCCGAGCGCATTCAGGTGATAGCACCCCATCCCTTGGCCAGGCTGCGCTTCAACAATTGCCGGGTCGCCAAGAGCCAGATGATTGGCGCGCCCGGTGAGGGCTTCAAGCTCGCGATGCGCACACTCGATGTGTTCCGTACCTCGGTCGCGGCGGCCGCCTTGGGTTTTGCGCGCCGCGCCTTGCAAGAGGGCTTGCAGCAGGCGAAAAGCCGCAAGATGTTCGGCGCCACCCTGGCCGAGCTGCCGCTGACGCAGGCGAAATTGGCCGATATGGCCTGCACGGTCGACAGCTCGGCCCTGCTGGTCTACCGCGCCGCCTGGCAACGCGATCAGGGGCAGGGCGTGACCCGCGAGGCGGCGATGGCCAAGCTGATGGCGACCGAGGGCGCGCAGCGTGTCATCGATGCGGCGGTGCAACTGTTCGGCGGGCGCGGCGTGCAAAGCGGCGAAATGGTGGAGTCGCTGTACCGCGAAATTCGCGCGCTGCGCATCTACGAAGGGGCCAGCGAGGTGCAGCAACTGATCATCGGACGGGACTTGCTCAAATGATTGCTTCAGCCCATGTGGACACATTCACGCGTGACAATTTGCCACCGCCCGAGCTGTGGCCCGAGCTGATTTTCGACTTGCCCGAGCTGCATTTCCCGGACCGCCTCAATTGCGCGACCGAGCTCTTGGATGCGTGGATAGGCAACGGGCAGGGCGAGCGCTTGTGCCTGCAAGGCTCGGACGGTTCGCGCTGGACCTATGCCGATCTGCAGGCCCAGGCCAACCGGATCGCCCATGTGTTGGTGGCCGAGCTGGGCGTGCTGCCCGGCAACCGGGTCTTGCTGCGCGGCGCCAACACGCCGGAGATGGTGGCGTGCTGGTTTGCAGTGCAAAAAGTGGGCGCCGTGGCGGTGGCGACCATGCCCTTGCTGCGCGCCAAGGAATTGACGCAGGTAATTCAAAAGGCCGAGGTCAGCCATGCACTGTGCGATGTCCGTCTGGCGGAAGAGTTAGCTGCGGCCTTGCCTGCCTGCCCACAACTGCGCAGCGTGCTGCACTTTCATAGCGAGGCAAGTGATGGCCTGGAGGCGCGTGCCGCCTTGCACAGCAGCGAGTTCAACAACGTCGACACCGCCGCCGATGATTGCAGCCTGATCGCCTTCACCTCGGGCACCACCGGCGCGCCCAAGGGCACGATGCATTTCCACCGCGATGTGTTGGCGATCTGCCGTTGCTGGCCGACCCATGTGCTCAAGCCCCAAGCGGACGACATCTTCATCGGCAGCCCGCCGCTGGCCTTCACCTTTGGGCTGGGCGGCTTGGTGCTGTTCCCGATGAGCGTGGGCGCCTCGGCCGTGCTGCTTGAAAAGGCCGCGCCCGAGACCTTGTTGCCCGCTGTCGCCCAGTACCGTGCCACCATTTTGTTCACAGCGCCGACCTCGTACCGTGTGATGGCGGCGCACGCTTCGCAGCACGACTTGAGCAGCCTGCGCAAATGCATCAGCGCCGGCGAGGCCTTGCCGGCCGCGACGCGGCAGCTTTGGAAGCAGGCCTGCGGCGTCGAGTTGATTGACGGCATCGGTGCCACCGAGCTGCTGCACATTTTCATCTCGCATGACGAGCAACACGCCAAAGCGGGCGCCACGGGTGTGCCGGTGCCGGGCTACCGCGCTTGCATCCTGGGCGAAGAGGGTCAAGTCTTGCCAGCGGGCCAGGTGGGCCGGCTGGCGGTCAAGGGGCCGACCGGCTGCCGCTATCTGGTCGATGCACGTCAAGCCGGCTATGTCTTGAACGGCTGGAACCTGACCGGTGACGCCTACTTGCAAGACGCCGATGGATATTTTGTCTACCAAGCGCGCACCGACGACATGATTGTCTCGGGCGGCTACAACATCGCCGGGCCGGAGGTGGAGCAGGCGCTGCTGGCCCATGCGGCGGTGGCGGAATGTGCGGTCATCGGCGTGGCCGACGAGGAACGCGGCCAAGTCGTC
>NZ_JANNMI010000397.1:0-4222 GCF_031397715.1 Roseateles sp. | reverse complement strand
ACACCTTGACCAAGGACGGATGGTCAAACGAAGCCAGCAGCTTGGCCTCATTGACGAAGCTCCTCAGACCGGCCTCGAAGGTATCCCGGTGCCGCGCCGATTTCACTTGAACCTGGGTGTTGCCCACGCGCGCCGACAAGGCCGAGGGCATGTATTCCTTCAACGCAACCTTGCGCTCAAGCGAATGATCCCAGGCCAGATAGACGATGCCAAAACCACCCTCGCCCAGCACGCTGGTCAACTCGAACTCGCCCACATAAGTGCCGATGGGCAAGGCGTTGCCGCTCTCCCCCGCGCTCGACGCAGCGCTATGGCTGCTGCTTGAGGCCGCCGCGGCCGCGGCGATGGAGCTGGGCGAAGGCGTGGCAGTCGCTTGAGCCGGCGCGGGCATTGCGGCTTTTGAAGAAGGCACAGCGATCGTTCGCTCGGTATCCAAGCTGGGGCGGATGACGGTGCGATCGTCGTCAGGAGTCTGGCTGCTCATGGCGTACTGGGTGATCCCTGTTGGCTAGCTGTTAAATACCTGCCGATTGAACGAATATTCGGCGCCTATTGTGGCTCGCAATAGCCGATGTTTCGTTGCCATCAAGCCCTACATTTGAGCGCGCAAGTCTGTTGTTGCCTCACTTAAAGGCGCTAAGCTGCGGAGCCCAACCCGCAGCTTAGCGGGCGATGGGACAGAACCAAGGTTGAGCGAGCAATGTCAGCTGAAAATGAAACACCGGGCCGAGCTCGCAGGCGGATGGCGCCGCGCCGAGGCCGCAACGCGCGCGCGGTGCCAGCCGCAGCGGCGCGCGTGCCGCCAGGGCGGCGCACGCCTGTCATGCTCGCTTGGGGGGGCGTGTTGGTCTTCATTGGTTTGATTTTGTGGTGGCTTGTGGCCCGTCAAAGCACCGGCGATGCAGCCGCCGGCCCGGTTGCCTCGGTTGCTGCTTCCGCTTCAGCGTTTGCTGCAGCCCAAGAATTGGCAACAACACCGCCGCCGTTGCCGTTGCCGTTGCCACCCACCAAGCGAGTCATTGAGACGGCTTCTGTAGAGCAATTACTGGCCAGTAGAAGCCCCTCGGGTGATTGGCAGCTGGCGCGGCTGCAGGGCAATGAGGCCGTGCTGGTGATCGAATTCCCGAACCTGCTGGAACAAGGCCGGGCCTTCAACCGGGCCGCCGCCTTTATAGAAAAGAAAGGCAGCGCGCGGGACCGCGTGTTGACTGATCTTGAGTTGGCCGAGTTAGTGAACAAATCGGGCGACAGCACCGAGACCTTCTATTTCGGTCACGACTACACGGCCGAACAGTTGCGCCAGTTCTTTGCCCAATCCAGCAAACAAGAGCTGGTGTTGAATCCCCAGGAATTGCGTCTACGCGTGCTGTTGCAGGAGGCAAAGCTGTTGCAGGAGGGCGCCGTTGAAACAAAAAGCAGCGCCGAGCCGCCTGCCACAAGCCAGCAAGTGGTCATCAGCTTCACCGCCCTGCAGGTCGACGATCCGGCCACCAAGGCCGATGAAGGCGTGGACGCCTTGCGCCGCGAGTCGACCCTGCGCCATGAGTTGAGCCATGGCGAATTTTTCACCCGCCCGGCCTATCAAAAGCAGAGCTGGAATTTTTGGCAAAAGAAGCTGAACGAGGCCGAGCGCGCGATGTTCCGCCGCATGCTGGCCGGCATGGACTACGACCCCGACAACGAAGAACTGATGGCCAACGAAACCCAGGCCCTGCTGATGCACACGCCCGACAGGCGCGCCTTTGATGCGGGCAGTCTGGGCGTTACGCCGGCGCAGCTGCAAGACCTCAGGGCGCGCTTCGAGCGCAGCCGCTAACCACCTAATAAGGCGGCGGCCGAGCGCGGCAGCCCATTGCAGACGCGCCAATTCTGCAAGTTAGCCGTTCCCGATGCGGCCCCGGCCAACCAGTAAGAGCGCCCGCCCGCCTGCGGCCCCCACAGCTGCAAGGCTTCGCCGGCGATCTGACCGGCGCCGTCCAGGCTGCTGGGCAGAACACGTAACTCGCCGGCCACCAGGGCCAAGTCCGCCACCACGGGTGCGACCGGGCCGTCGCGCAGCTTCAGGCTAGAGGTCGCCAGCTCGGCCAATTCGGCCTCCAGCCGCTCGGCGCTCCAGTCATCCTGCAAGGCATCGGCCGCCACATCGTCGAGCCGCCCCAGCTCCTGCCACAGCGCTTGCAAGCCATGCAGGGACAACGGCGTCTGCGCCAGCGGGTGCAGCAGCGTGAACGGGTAGTAGCGCCCCACCCGGTCGACCGAGGGCATCAGCACGCCGGCCCAGGCCTGCTGGCCAAGGTTGCCGGGCAGGCAGCCGGGCGTCAGCAGAAAGCGCCAAGTTGGGCTGACCAGATAGGCGTCCAACCAACCGGCCGGATGGCTCGCTTGCAAAGTCTGCAGGCCCTCGGCCAACCAGCCGTCCCAGAACTCGATGAAGTCGGGCGCCAGCCGGCGCGAGGCGAAGTCGCCCAGGGCGGGCAACTTGCCATACCAGCCGGGCAAGGCGGGGCCGGTGTTCACAGCGCCGCCGGGCAACGGAACTGCTTCACTTCCTTCAGCTGGAAGGGGTTGAAGACGCTGGCGGCGATCACGTCCACCCTGGCCTTCTTGCCGTCCAAAACGACCGGAATGCTGAACTTCTCCGGCACTGCCGAGGGCTCGACGCCGAAGCGGTCGAACAGCCGGAACAGCGCCCATGGGCCCTCGAACAACAGCGGCGCCGCCGCACCGGCCGCGCCGCTGCTGAGCTTGATCTGCGCCGCCACGCGCTGGCTGGGCCAGCCGACGCTGATGGACTGGCCGCCGGCCGTCAGCTTCTGCACCTGGCCGTCCACATCAAGCACCAGCTCCTTCAAGGCCGGGTCCAGCTCGGCCACGCGCAGCTCGATCTTCAGGGCCGGCTGCTTGCCGCCGCTGCGGAAGAACACCTCGCGTATGCGGGCCGCGCGCTGGAACTCGGCCAGCGCGGCGGCGGCCACCGGCTTGCTGCCGTCGGCCAGCGGTTTGTAGGTCCAGACCGGGGTCGAGGTGTCGACTAGGTTAAGCAAGCGGCGCTGGAAGAAGTCATCCATCAAACCGCCGCCGCCGAAGAGCTGGCCGAAGTCTTCCGGCAAGACATCGGCACGCGCCCCGCTGGCAAACGGGTAGCGGCCGTTGATGGCGCGCATGCAGAACTCGGCGATCGGCTTCAGCTCACCGGACAGGCCCTGGATCTCGGCGCCGCGGCTCTGATTGGCGCCGGCGTCGGCCAGCTGCTCCAGCATCGCGCGTATCGGCTCGGGCTGCTGACCGGCTGCCGCCTTGACCTTCTCGGCAGCCCCGCCGGGCGGCGGCGGTGACTTGCTTTTTTGCGCCGCATCGACAGCGCTGAGCTGGGTGTAGAGCTCGTTGAACATCTTCAACGTGTCGTCGATCGGCGCCGGCTGGCCCGTCACTTGGCGATGGATATTGGCGAAATGATCATCGACCATGCGCTCCAGCGGGCCGCCCGCGCCACCGGCATCAACCGGCGCGGCGCCGGCCAGATTGGCGGCCTCGCTCTTGGCTTGCGCCGCCAGCTTGTCCAGCGCATTGGCCGCGCCGGCCGGCGCCACCAGGCGTGTTTCCGCCGTCACGCCGCGCATATAGGCGGCCAGCGGCGAGTCCACCGCCGACAGGATGCGCGCCACCGCGATGCTGCGCTCCAGACCGGCCAGCTTGACCAGGCGCACATCGGCGAGGAACTTGTCCCAGGTTTTGATGTAGTCCTCGAAATACAGCCTGCGCACTTTGTCGGTTAGCTGGCTGCCTACGGCCAGTTCCTTCAGCCGCGCCCCATCAACTGGGGCAGCGCTCTTGATGCCCAGCACCCAGGGCTCTTCCTGGGCCAAGCGAAGGGTGCTTTTCTGTACCGCCGGCTTGATCAGCTTCTCGTAGCCCTGCTTGGTGTAGAGGCCGGACACGCCCTTGGTCAGCGGCTCGCCGCTAAGGCGGGTGAACACCTGAGCGGCGTTCGGCCCGCCCGCCGCCGCGACGCTGAACTCAGCAATCTCGCCGGCACGGTACTGGCGCTTGATGCGGCTGTAGACCCGGTATTCCAGCGGCAGCGCCACCAGCATGTCACGCACATTGGCGACCAGAGCCTCATCCCTTGCGACGGCCGGCCGCAGTGGCCCCAGGGCCAGCAAAGCGTCCAGATGAGCGTCCAGCGCCAGGCGTTGCTCGGGAGCCAGACGGGCGAGGTTCT
>NZ_JANNMI010000391.1:0-5992 GCF_031397715.1 Roseateles sp. | reverse complement strand
TCATGCCGGCCAGCCGCTGCCACAGCAGTGGGTTGGGGCCGGTGTCGCCGGTGAAGACCCAGTTGCCCACAGCCCCACTGACCGCGAAACCCACCGCCGGCACCGTGTGGGCGGCGGTGATGACTTCAATTTCGCGCGCATTGCCGTCAGCCCCCACCAGCCGCAGCCGCTGCCCCAGCTCGAACGGGTGCAGGCTGAGCACCGGCCGCTCGGGGCTGGGCAAACGGGTGAAGTCGGGCCAGATCACGCCGTTGAAGATGTGCTGGCGCAGCGCTTGCAGCGTCGCGGGCAGCGCATGGATCTGAATCGCCGGCCGGCCGGCCGCTTCGCGCAGGCGCAAGACCGCATCGGCCAGCAGCGGAATCGACAAGATGTGATCCAGATGCGAGTGGCTGATGAGAACGTGGTTGATGCGCGCCAGCGCCTCCAAGGGCAGATCGCCAACGCCGGTGCCGGCGTCGATCAAGATGTCGTCGTCAAGCAAGAAGGCGGTGGTCTTGTAGCCGGCGGCAATCGCGCCGGAACAGCCAAGTACGCGTATTTTCATGGGCTGGATCGAAAATTGATTTGCGCTGCGGGGAAGATAAAAAACGGGCGGCAGCGCCAAGCTGCAATGTACGGCGCTGAGCCGCCAGCGCAAGTGAGCATTGCCGGCTTTGGGCGGACTTTTGATGCGCCGCCTCGACGAACGCAGGGCTGTGTGATTTGCTTCACAGGGCAAACAACGCCGCCCAGCCAGCACCTGTAGGCATACTGCGCGCTTCAACCTCCTGCGCACCATGACCACCAAGAAAACCCCGCCCTCCGATCTTGCCGGCCTGTCAATCCAGAACCGCGAGGCCTTGCTGGCCAAGGCACGCCAAGTCAAGGCCGAACTCGCCAGCGCAAAGTCCAGGCCGGGGCAGGCGCCGCCACTGCATGCCGACGACGAGCAGCGGGTGTTCGACGCACTGCTGCTGAGCGGCGGCACACGCGGCGCGCCGGGCGTGCAGCATTGGCTGCAGGCCAGCGGCGCGGTCGACCGGGCGCGCGGCCTGCCGTTTGAGTTGACCCAAACAGCACTGTGCCTGCAGTCGCTGCAGCGCCGCGGTCTGGCCGAGGCGCTGCCGGGGCGCGGGCTGGTGGTTGACCCGCTTGAGCACAGCGAGCGCCTGCAAAGCCTGTTGCTCGACAAACAAGCGCCGCAGTACTGGCGTTGGCTGGCCTGGGTGTTTGGCGGTGGTTTTGGCGATGTGCAGCGCGAAATCGCCTGGGTCAGCTTTCGCAGCCGCGCCGAGATGCAAGCGCTCTTGCGTCTGTACATCTACTCCGGCGTCGGCCGGGCGGACTTCGAGAAAAGCCTCAGGGGCCCGCTGATGGCCATGCAGGACGACCCGACGCTGGTGCTGGACGCACTCACCCAGCCCTGGATGCCGCAGGCCTTGGGCGCCATCGAGGCAGATTTGCGCGCCAGTCTATTGGGCCAGGCGATGGGCTTGCTGACGCCGGCCGACCCGCGTGCCAAGCTGATGGCGCAATGGTTGGAGGGCCGCTTCAAGGCCGAGCCAATGTCGGTGGCGCCGGCGCTGCGGGCGCAACTGGCCGAGGCGCGTGTGCAGGCGCTGGACTTCGCCGGCACGCGTGAGTTGCTGAGCGGCTTGAAAGGCCCCAGCATGCCGATGTTTGAGGGTGCCGAACTGGCCGCGCGCGGCGAGTGGGCGCCAGCTGCCGCCGCCTTCGAGGCTGCCATCAAGGAGATCCGCAAGTCCACCGGCGCGCGCCGCGACGCGCTCGACCCCGCTATGGCGCGCATCTATGTGATGTGTTTGCTGGCGCAGGATGACCCCAAGGCCTGGACCGCGGCGCGCAAGTTCTGCATCGGCGAATCGGGCTCGCGCAGCCCCTCTCCCTATGAGGGCTGGGGGCGCTGGGCGCATGTGATCGGCAGCCGCCTGGGCGAAGGCAGCCTGGATGACAACAGCCTGAGCTATTTGACGGCGATGGAGTCGCGCGAGCACACCCTGGGGCCGGCCGCTGAGCGTCTGCTGTTGGCCGCCTGGGTCGGCAGCGCGGCCGAGGGCTGGCTGGCGCCGGCGGTGCAGGCGATGTTGCAGCGCCTGCAAGGCAGTGGTCAGCTCTGGCTGGCGGCCTGGGTGGCGGCGGCCGCCGAGCGCTTGGAGCTTGGACCACTGACGCTCAATTTGCAGGGGCAAAAAGCGCCCGCCAGCTTTTTGAGCGCGCCACGCGAGGCCTGGCGCGACGCGCTCGCCGCCATCACCTCGCTGGGCGAGGAAAAAGCCGCGGTCAAGCCGGCCGGCAGCAGCACCGAGCTGGCCTGGCAGCTGACGCTTGACGCGCAGGGCCGGGTGCAAGACGTGGAGCCGCTGGAGCGCAGCGTTAGCGCGCGCGGCATCGCCAAGCTCAAGCCCATCACCCTGACCAAGCTGAAGAAGACCGGCGCCGCCGATGCGCGCGACAACGCCGTGCTGCGCCATATCGAGCGCAGCCCCTATGGCGGGGTCAACAGTTATCAGATCGACGGCCCGCAGGCGGCGGTGGCCTTGATTGGCCACCCGGCGCTGATGTTCGCCGACGCACCCGGCCAATGGGTCGAGCTGGTCGAGGCGCAGCCGGAGCTGGAGGTGCTGAAGCGCCCGCGCAAGGACGAACAGGGCCAAGAGACGGGCGAGCAGCAATTCGAATTCCGCATCCACCCGGCGCTGGTCGGCATCGAGCCGCCGCGCTTGTTTGGTTATTTCGGCAGCAATCATGAGGCGGAAGCCGCGCGGCGCGACTCGCTGCGCATCCTGCGTGACGGCCCGCAACGCGCCCGCCTGATCCGCGTCAGCAGCGCGCAGAAGCGTGTGGCCGAGCTGGTGGCGCAGGGCTGGGCGGTGCCGGTCAGTGCAACCGCCGAGTTAGGTGCGGCGCTGCAGGTGCTGAGCGGCCTGTTCCAACTGCACAGCGATGCCGAGGCCGGCCAGATGGTGGCCGGCGACAGCCGCCTGCACGCCCGCCTGTTCCCGCTCGGCGACGGCCTGCAGCTGCAATTGGTGGCCCAGCCCTTCGGCAGCTTCGGCCCCGCCGTCACGCCGGGCCAGGGCCGCCCGCGCCTGATGTGCATGCACGAGGGCGTCAGCCTGGCGACCGAGCGCGACTTGGCGGCCGAACATGCGTTCAGGTTGACGGTGCTCGACGCCTTGCCCTTTCTCGACCCCGAGTTGGGCGCGGAATCGCCCTGGATGCTGGCCGATGCGGAGGAAGCGCTGCGCGCGGTTGAGGTCTTGCCGGGCCTGCCCGGCATCGCCGCACTCGACTGGCCCAAGGGCAAACCGCTGCGCGTGACGCCGGTGGCCAGCCAGAGCCTGACGGTGCAGGTCAGCAGCGGCCGCGACTGGCTGGCGCTGAATGGCGAGGCGGCTTTGGACGAGGGACGTGTGATCGGTCTGCAAGAGTTGCTGACGCTGGCGCGCGCCTCGCGCAGCCGCTTTGTGCGCCTGGGCGAGGGCGAGTACCTGGCGCTGAGCGAACAGTTGCGCCAGCAACTGCGCGACCTCGACGCGCTCGGCCAGCTCAAGAAAGATCAATTGCAACTGCCACATGCGGTGGCGTCCTGGTTGGACGAGACCTTGGTCGATATGGCGGTTGATGGCGACAAGTCCTGGCATGTGCGCATGGACGCCTTGGCCGGCGCGGCCGCGCTGCAGCCGACGTTGCCGGCCGGGCTGCGGGCCGAGCTGCGTGGCTACCAGATGGACGGTTATGTCTGGATGACGCGCTTGGCGCAGGCCGGCCTCGGCGCTTGCCTGGCCGACGATATGGGCTTGGGCAAGACGGTGCAGACGCTGGCGCTGCTGATAGACCGCGCCGAGCTGGGCCCTGCGCTGGTGCTGGCGCCGACCTCGGTCTGCGGCAACTGGTTGGAGGAAACGGCGACTTTTGCGCCGGGCCTGCGTGCCACCATCTACGGTGAAGATGCCGACCGCGCCGGCCTGATCGCAGCGGCCGGCCCCGGTGACGTGCTGGTAGTCAGTTATGCCTTGGCACAGATCGACGCCGAACTGTTCGCCGACAAGCAATGGGCCACGCTGGTGATGGACGAAGCGCAGGCCTTGAAGAACGCTGCCACCAAGCGGGCGAAATCGGTGGCCGAGTTCAAGGCCGATTTCCGCTTGGCGCTGTCGGGCACGCCGGTGGAAAACCGGCTGGCCGATTTGTGGTCCATCATGAATCTGATCAACCCCGGTTTGCTGGGCAGCGCGGCGCAGTTCGCCGAGCGCTTCGCCACACCGATCGAGAAGCATCAGGACGCGCCGGCCCGCCAGCGCCTGCGCCGGCTGGTCTCGCCGTTCTTGCTGCGCCGGACCAAGTCGCAAGTGCTGCAAGACCTGCCGGCGCGCACCGAGATCGTCCATCTGGTGCAGCCCAGCAGCGAGGAAAAGAGCTTTCTCGAAGCGCTGCGCCGTTCGGCCCAGGATGCGGTGGCCAACGCCGCCAAAAACGGCCAGGCTGCGCCGATGCAAGTCTTGGCCGAGCTGATGCGGCTGCGCCGCGCCGCTTGCGACCCGCGCCTGGTGGCACCCGAGCTGGGGCTGGTAGGTTCGAAGTTAGGTGAGTTCGAACGCATCGTGCGCGAGCTGGTCGACGGTTCGCACAAGGCCTTGGTGTTCAGCCAGTTCACCGACTTTCTGAAGATCCTGGCCGAGCGCCTCGACAGCATGGGCGTCAAGTACCAGTACCTGGACGGCAGCACGCCCGCCCAAGAGCGCACCAAACGCGTGGCCGCCTTCCAGCGCGGTGAGGGCGAGGTGTTTCTGATCAGCCTGAAGGCCGGTGGTTTTGGCCTCAACCTGACCATGGCCGACTATGTGTTGATCGTCGACCCCTGGTGGAACCCGGCCGCCGAAGACCAGGCGACAGGACGCGCGCACCGGATGGGCCAGAAGCGCCCGGTGACGGTCTACCGACTGGTGACGGCCGGCTCGGTCGAGGAGCGCATCATCGACCTGCACCGCGACAAACGCGGCCTGGCCGACGGCATTCTGGAGGGGCAGGAAGAGGCGACGGTGCTGGATGCGCAGGCGCTGGCCGCGTTGTTGCGGGGGTGAGCAGGCAGCTCGTTTCCGTTAAACTGCACAGAGTTCTGTCATTTCGCCAGGAGCCGACCATGAGTTTTTCTGCCAGCGATGTGGTGCCTCTAACCCAGGCACGCGCCAATCTTTCCGAATTGGCCGACCAAGTGAAGGCCGGCGCCGAGAAAATCATCACCAAAAACGGCGAAAGCTATGTCGCTTTGATCGATGCAGGCCGGCTCGACTACTACCACCGGCTTGAGCGCGAGCGCATTCATTTGCTGCTGATCGACGACGCCCGGCGCGGGCTGGAGGACATCAAAGCCGGCCGTACCCAAGACGCCAATGCCGCGATTGCCCGTCTGCAAGAACGCCGCGCGGCCAGTGCGGCCCCGGCCACCGCTGTGACCCAAAAGCGTGGCTGACGAAACCGACCGGATCGAGCTGACTGCCAGCTTCTTGGCAAGGCTCGCATCTATTGAAGTTTTTCTGACGCAAGCCGATGCCGCATTCGCCTATGACGACTTGCTGGCAGGGCTGCGCTCTATCGTCATCCCCAACCTGGCGCGCTTTCCTCGTATCGGCAAGCGCTACCTGGAGCACCCCCCGCAGTCAACCGAGGCGCTGGCCCAGTTCGCTCAGCTGCCTGCCGGCACAGCGGATAGCTTGCGTGTCTATCTGCATGGCGACTACCTGATTCTGTATTCGGTAGCCGAGCCCATGGTCCACCTGCTGTCCATACGGCACCACAAGCAACTGTCATTTGACTTTGCACGCTTGTGGCCCGCATGAAGAACGAAGCCCACGCCCGCGTCAAGATCGACGCTCTGCTGGCCGCCCAAGGCTGGAACCCCCAAGACAGCACGGCAGTTCGCTATGAAGTGATGCTGGCTGATGGCACCCGAGCCGACTACGTGTTGTGCGACCGTCATGGGCGTTCC
>NZ_JANNMI010000390.1:0-5168 GCF_031397715.1 Roseateles sp. | reverse complement strand
GGCGTAGACGACGCGCTGGCCCTTGACCTCACCGAACACCGGGATGTTGGGCGTGATGGCCTCGTGATCCTTGGCGCTGAAGGGTTTGATATAGGTCGTGACCACGCCTTCCACCGGCGTCTTCAGGTCTTCAAGCGCGGCTCTGATCTTGGGGCCCTCGGTGCCACCGGCCTGCTTGATGGCGGCTGCCAGCAGAAAGATCGAGTCATAACCCTGCGCGGCCGACACCGGCGAATCAATGCGGCTCATCTTCGGGTTGAAGGTGCGCAGATAGTTGAGGATGAAGCTCTGGCGCTTCGGCGTGGTGGGCTCCTGGATGAAGGTCTGCGGCATCCGCGCGCCTTCGCCGCCGGGGCCGGCGTTGTCGATGAAGTTGGCCATCGACAGCGTCCAGCTGCCAATCATCGGCACCTTCCAGCCGAGCTTGGTCATGCCGTTGGCGATCTGCGCCAGCTCAGGGCCAATGGCATAGGTCAGCACCGCTTCGGCACCGGCTTCCTTGGCCTTGAGCAACTGCGGCGTCATGTCCACATCCTTGATGTTGAACTTCTCCACCGTGACCGCCTTGAGACCTTTTTGCGCCAGCGCGGCCTCCAGGTCGGCACGGCCCAACTGGCCGTAGTTGGTCGAGTCCGCCAGGATCGCCACGCGTTTGTAGCCGCGCCTTGCGACGGCCTCCTCAACAATCATCGGCGCCTGGATACTGTCGTGCGCGGCGTTGCGAAACACATAGTTCTCGGGCTGGTCGTTGAACTGGTGGGTGATCAGCGAGCCGGTGGCGACGTTATTCATGACCGGGATCTTGGCTTCCTGGAAGAAGCGCTGCGAAGCCAGGGCCACGCCGGTGTTGATATAGCCGACCACGGCGGCGACGCGTTCTTTGTTGATCATTTCTTGCGCGATCTGCACGCCGCGCTCGTTCCTGGCCTCATCGTCGCGCTCAACCAGCAGGATCTGGCGACCGAGGATGCCGCCGGACTTGTTGATCTCGTCCGTGGCCATGCGCACGCCGTCGCGCATCGACACACCCATCGACGATGAACCGCCGGTGAACGGGCCGGCCACACCGATCTTGATCGGCTCGGCAGCAAAGGCAGCGGGGGCAGTGAAGGCGGCTGCTGCAAGGGCTAGCGCGCTGAGCAAAGGTTGGAACTTTGTGTGCATGGCTTGTCTCGGTGGTTGTTGTCAGCTGCCTGGTTCAAGGATTGACCCGGCATGGCCACAATGGTGCGCCGATGCACCCAAACAAGCTTCCGTCACATTACGCAGCGCGGCTGCGCAAGAACACGTACTAGAAAACCCTGAGCGGCTTGTGCTCGAACTGCGCTCAGCGCGGCGGCTGGCGTCCGTGTTCCACCGCGTAGCGTATCAAGTCGGCCTGGCCCGACAGGTCAAGCTTGCGGTGCAGATTGAGCCGGTGGGTCTCGACCGTGCGCACACTGATTTCGAGCGTGCGGGCGATCTGCTTGCTGGACTGCCCCTGCCCGATCAAGCCAAGGATCTGCGTCTCGCGCTCCGACAGTTCAACCCGGGCCGGTGCCGGCCTGAACAGGCGCTGAGCCATGGCCGGGCTGATATAGGTGCCACCGGCCACCACAGTATTGATAGCGGCAATGATTTCGCTCGAAGGTGAGTCCTTCAACACATAACCGCTCGCACCGGCGGCAAGTGCTTGGCGGGCGTATTCGGGCTCGTCGTACATGCTCAGCACCAGCACGATCGGAGCGGGCTCGGCCGGCGTGGCGCGGGCCATCAAGCGGTGAATCAGCTCGATGCCATTGATGTCGCGCATGCCGATGTCGGTCAACACCAGGTCGGGCTTGAGTTCGGCCGCACGCTTGAGACCCTGCAATGCGTCCCCGGCTTCGCCGACCACTTGAAACTGCGGCACCGCGTCCAGCCTTGCGACCAGGCCCTCAAGCACCAGCGGGTGGTCGTCAACCAGCAGGATGCGAATGGCGGTGCGGCTGCTCGTACTCATGCGGCCTGGGCCAATCGTTGCACCGCAAGGCGCGGAATCGTCGCCTCCACCTTGGTGCCATGTTCGTCCGAACTCAGTTCCAGGCGGCCGCCGACATTGTTCATGCGTTCGCGCATATTGCGCAGACCGATGCCCTGCTTGGGGCTTCGATCGATCGCCTCGGCGCTGAAGCCTTGGCCGTTATCTTGCACGGTCAGCCTGATCTCGGCGCCGCCCTTGTGCAGCAGCATCTGCACATGGCTGGCCTGGGCATGCTTGAGCGCATTGGCGAGCGCCTCCTGCGCGACCCGAAACAGCGTGGTGCGCACTTCAGCCGGCAGGCCGTGCGGCTCGTTGCCCGTGACCTCGAAGCTGAACGCCAGGCCGGCGGCCGAACAGCTGTCCTCGCCGAGCTGACGCAGCGCGCTGGTCAGGCCCAGCGTGTCGAGCGTGACCGGCCGCAAGCGGTGCGAGATGCCCCGCACACCGTCGAGCGCGTCAGCGATGCGGGCCATCGCGCGCTCCAGCATGGTGCGCGCGCTGCCAGCGTCGGCGGGCAAGCGCGCCAGCGCCGATTCGGTCAAGAGCTTGGCGGCCACCAGGGTCTGGCTGGTGCCGTCATGCAGCTCCCGCGACAGCCACGCGCGCTCATCCTCTTGCGAGCGAACCAGCCGACGCGCCAGCAAGGTCAGCTTGGCATCGGCGCTGCGCAACTCGCTGATCGACAAGCCCAACACGCTGACCAGCATCAAGGTCGCAGCCACCAAGGTGGTCAAGCCCACCCAGCGCAAGGTGGTGCCCAGGCTGGCCGTCAATTGATCGGCCAATTGCCGCTGGATTTTGTCGACCTCGTCGGTGTAGATGCCCGTGCCTATCATCCATTGCCAGCGTTCCAAGCCGGTCACGTAGGCGATCTTGGGTCTTTGCTCGTTCGCCGAAGGCTTGCTCCAGGTGTACTCAATAAAGCCGCCGCCGGCGATGGCGCGCTCAATCATCAGGCGGATCGCCGGCCGCCCTTGCGCGTCCCGCATCTCCATCAGATTGCGGCCGACCAACTCGGGCTGGCGCGGGTGCATCAGGCTGACGCCCTTGTAGTCGTACAGAAAAAAGTAGCCGTCCGGGCCGTAGTCCAGGTTCACCAACTGCTGGACCGCGAGTCGCTTGATGTCGTCATCGTCGCGGCCGGTGTTGTAGAGCGGACTGATCGTACTCAGCGCCAGCGCGACCTGATGGCGCAGCTCGGAGCGAGTGGCCTGTGAGTAGGCGTCGCGGACCAGCGTCTGTTGACGCTCGGTCAACTTGTTTTGCTGGACGCGCAGCACCCAAGCGGTCAGGGAAAACGCCAGCAGCAGCGGCAAGCTGGTCACCAGCATCAGCTTGAGGCGAAGATTCATGCGGCCTTTTTTCTTGTTGAGCTTTGGGATCAGTCGGCGTGGTGCATTTGGCGGTCGCGTGGAGCGTAACAGCTCGCTGGCCGACGAGTCATTTCAGCGGCGGTCGCTTTCGCAGCTGTTCATGTATGGCCGGTGTTCGCCGCGCGCATTACCATCGCAGCAGTTTTGGCTCTAGCCCTATCCGCGATGAACAAAAAATCTCGACTCATGGCGATGCGCTGGCTGCCGCAGTCTGTCTTGCTGGCGCTGCTTTTGACGGCTTGCGCGGCGCCGCAGCCGTCGGCCATCATGACGCAGGCCGCCAAGCCGAGTGCGGTTGATGCAAAAGCCGACATCCCTCAGCAACCCGAAGGCCCCAGCGGCTGGACCCACAAGCCGGCTTGGGGCGCGCAGCGCTTTGCGGTGGCCGCCGCGAATCCGCTCGCTGCGGACGCGGGCTACGAGATACTGCGCGCCGGCGGCAGCGCCGTCGACGCGGCGATCGCCGTGCAACTGGTGTTGACCCTGGTCGAGCCGCAGTCCAGCGGCATCGCCGGCGGCGCCTTTCTGATGCATTGGGACGGTCAGAACGTGACGGCACTGGACGGCCGCGAGACCGCGCCGGCCGCTGCCGCCGAGGGTCTGTTCCTCAAGCCCGACGGCAAGCCCATGAGCTATACGCAGGCGGTGGTCGGCGGCCGCTCGGTCGGCACGCCGGGCCTCATGCGGATGTTGGAGCTGGCCCATACCAAATACGGCGTGCTGCCCTGGGCGCGGCTGTTCGAGCCGGCGATTCGACTGAGCGAGAACGGCTTCGAGCTGGGCGCACGCATGCACCAGATGCTTGTCAGCGACCCGCAGATCAAGACCGATTCGCAGGCCTTCAAGTATTTTTTCGCCGCCAATGGCGCGCCGCTGCCGGTCGGCACGCTGCTGCGCAACCCTGCGCTGGCCGAGGTCTTGAGGGTGGTGGCCAAGGGCGGCGCCGAGGCTTTTATGCGCGGGCCGATTGCCGCCGATATCGTGCGCCGGGTGCGTGGCCACGCCAGTAATCCGGGCCTGTTGAGCGAGGCCGATATGGCCGGCTATAGCCCAAAGTTGCGCGCGCCCATCTGCACCGATTGGCGCGAGCATTGGCGCGTTTGCGGTTTCCCGCCGCCGTCGTCCGGGCATATCGCGGTGATGCAGATGTTGGGGCTAACGGCGCCGCAGAGCGTGGCGCAGTCGCTGGACGCGAGCGGCCTGCCGAATGCCGCTTGGCTAAATCGTTACGCGCAGGCCGCCAATCTGGCTTTTGCCGATCGCGCGCAATATGTGGCCGACCCCGATTTTGTCGCTGCACCGGGCGGCGATTGGGGCAGCTTGCTGGCCCCGGACTATCTGCGCCAGCGCGCCGCCCTGATCGGCCCGCGCAGCAGCGGTGTGGTCAAGGCCGGCAATCCAGGTGGGCTCAAGACCGCCTATGCCCAACAAGCCGAACAGCCCGAGTACGGCACCAGCCACATCAGCGTTGTTGATGCTGCGGGTCGCGCGGTCTCGATGACGACGACGATTGAGACCGTGTTTGGCTCGCGCATCATGAGCGACGGTGGCACTGGCCTGGCCGGCGGCTTTTTGCTCAACAACCAGCTGACCGACTTTGCGCTCAATCCGCGCAACGCCGCCGGCCTGCCCGTCGCCAACCGGCTGGAGCCGGGCAAGCGACCGCGCTCCAGCATGGCCCCGACGCTGGTGTTTGACCGCCGTGATGGCCGCTTGGTTGTGACGCTGGGCTCGCCCGGTGGGGCCGCCATCATTCACTATGTCGCCAAGACGCTGATTGCCACCCATGACTG
>NZ_JANNMI010000306.1:0-3531 GCF_031397715.1 Roseateles sp. | reverse complement strand
GCCGATGGGCGTGAAACGACGCGCCATGGTGATGCCGAGCACCGTGCGTACGGCCTCGCGCGTCAGCGCCTCGCGCAGCCCGGCGTGCGGGTGCACGAACGCGGTGCCGGGCACGTGCAGGCCCATCGCCTCGAGCAGCATCTGGTTGCTGTTGGCGGTGCCGTAGAAGGTGCAGGTGCCGGGGCCGTGGTACGCGGCGCTCTCGGCGGCCAGCAGTTCGGCCCGGCCCACCAGGCCCTGCGCGGCCTGCTCGCGGACCTTGCTCTTGGCGTTGTTGCCCAGGCCCGTGCTCATCGGCCCCGCCGGCACGAACACACACGGCAGGTGGCCGAAATGCAGCGCGCCGATCAAGAGGCCCGGCACGATCTTGTCGCACACGCCCAGCAGCAGCACGGCGTCGTAGACGTCGTGCGTCAGCGCCACCGCGGTGCTCATGGCGATGGTGTCGCGCGAGAACAGGCTCAGCTCCATGCCGGGCAGGCCTTGCGTGACGCCGTCGCACATGGCGGGCACGCCACCGGCGACTTGCACCGTGGCACCTTGCTTGTGCGCTTCGTCGCGGATCAGCGCCGGGTAGACCTCGTAGGGCTGGTGAGCCGACAACATATCGTTGTAAGCGGTGATGATGGCCAGATGCGGCGCCTTCTCGGCCACGATGCGCAGCTTGTCATTCGCCGGCATTGCCGCCACCGCATGGGCGACATTGGCACAACCCATACGCTCGATGCCGCGTTTGCGGCCGGCCATGCGATCGATGCCGTCCAGGTAAGCACCCCGGGTAGGAGCGCTGCGCTGGCGAATCCGCTCGGTCACGGTCAGAAGAGTTTTGTTCATATGCATTACCGGTCTAGCCCGAAGATGTAACTCGGCGATGTGAAAGTTAGTAACCATATTACAAGATTCAAGGCCTTAGCGGGTTACATCAAGGGTACGAAGGCGGCTGCGTCATGAGACGATCGCGTTCCTGATTCTGCGCCGTTGGCCTGTTTGACCTGTTTGACCTGTTTGACCTGTTTGGCCGCGCCGCCTACGCCACATCACCCCATGCCTCTCCTCAAACCCAGCTCCTTGTTCGGCCGATCGTTGCTCATCGTGAGCTTGAGTCTGGCTGCTCGGCCAGGCTTAGCGCTCGAATTGCCCAAGGGCGTGCTACCCGAAGCCCTGCGCGCACAAATGCAAGCGGCGTCCGTCAGCGCCGGTACTGGCGCCGTCAAGGCCTCGAACCCGGCGCAGGACTGGCCAGTGCGATTGCGGGCCGCCCAGGCCTATCAACAACGGCTGCTACTGCTGGCCGCCGGCAGTGCGCCCTTGCTGGACGAGCGCAAAGTGGCCTCGGAGCGCCGTGTGATGCTGCTGTCGGTTCAGCTGCAAGCCGCCAATGACCAAGGCGAAGCAGAAAAACGTGATTCGCTGCCTTTGAACAGCGTGCCGACGCTGGCTGGCAAGCCGCCGTTCCGGTTGCTCGACGTCGACCAGTTGCGCGACCAGCTCGACGGCCTGCTGGTGCGCCAAGCCGCACTGAAGATGCTGGCCAAATCACTGGACACCGAGGTCGAGGCGGCCGCCGAGGCGCGCGCGGACGCCGAGGCCACGCTGCGCCGCCGGCAGGATCAAGCGGGTCAGAAGCTGCTCAGCGGCGCGCAGCAATCGGCCGCCCGCCCACAGCTGGATTTGAGCCAAGTGCTGTCCGAGGTGGCCGACTTGGAGCTGCTGCAGGCCGACCAAGCGCGCAGCCGTGCGCGCGCAGGCCTGACCAGCCTGAGCCTGCCCATCGAGCAGCTGCAAAGCGAGATCGCCCGCGTCGGCCCGCAGCAGCAGCTCAGCGACGCCGACCTGGCCAGCTTGCTGAAGGAATTCGAGCAAGAAAGAGAGGGGATCGCGACCGAACGCATACGGCTTGAGGCCCAGCTGGGGCGGCGCGAAAGCGTTCGGGAAGCTGGCCCGGTGCAGGCCGCCGCCAATCACGCCTTCGAGCTGGAGACCTTGCGCCTGACCGTCACCGGCTTGCGCGAGCTGGAGTCCCTGACGCGCGGCAAGGCCGACTTGTGGCGGGCCCGCCAGGCGGCTGCGGCCGCACTGTTTGGCGGCACGGCGGGCAGCCAGGACAGCAGCAAAATCAGTGCGGCGTCCGATACGCTGGAGCGCTTGTTCGAGCAGGTGCAGAGCCGGCTGCAGATCAGCAGCAAGTACGGTGACTTCCTGCGCGCCGAGCTACGCACCCAAGAAGCGCGGGTGCAAGACCTGCTGCCGAATGAGCCCCAGCGCCTTGAGCAACAGCGTTTGCTGAGCGCGCTGCAAACCCAGCTCAATGTGCAGGAGCGTCTGTCGGGCTCACTCAGCCGGGCCGTCTTGCTGCTGACCCGCAGCCGCAGCGATTTGGGGCTGAAGCAAGGGCCGGATAACGCCACCGACCTGCTGACCGACGCCGGCGAGCTGGGCAGCCGCTGGGCGGCGGCCGCCTGGAACTACGAGCTTTTCAGCGCGACCGAAAACACCTCCATAGACGGCCGCATCGTGACGCTGGACTACGGCGTTACGGTGGGAAAAAGCGTAGGCATCTTGATCATGCTGGCCGCCGGCTACTGGCTCGCGCGCTGGCTATCGCGTCTGTTGATCAAGCAGCTGGCGCAGCGCCTAAGCCTGTCCGTCGCCTTCGCGCGGGTGCTGCACCGCTGGCTGAAGACGATTCTGCTGCTGGTCGTGCTGATGATCGTGTTGAAGCTGGCGCGCATCCCCATCACCGCCTTTGCCTTCCTCGGCGGCGCGCTCGCGATCGGGGTCGGGTTTGGCGCTCAAAACGTCATCAAGAACCTGATCAGCGGCATCATCATCTTGTTCGAACGCAAGATTCGGGTCGGCGACATTGTCTCGGTCGGCGGCGTCTCGGGCACGGTGCTAACGGTCGATCTGCGCGCCACCACGGTGCGCGGCTTTGACGGCATCGACGCGATCGTGCCTAACTCCAATCTGCTCGAAAACCAGGTCAGCAACTGGAGCGGCGGCAGCCCCGATATGCGCCGCGTGATCACGGTCGGCGTGGCCTATGGCGCCGACGTGCGGCGCGCCGCAAACTTGGTCCGGGACTGTGCCTGCGCCCATGCCGGGGTGCTGCCCGAGCCCCCGCCCGAGGTCTTGTTCGAGGACTTTGCCAGCGACGCGCTGACGCTGCGACTGTTGTTTTGGTTTCGCTTGGGCGGGCCGAGCAGCGGCCCGACGGTCGACAGCGATCTGCGCTTTGCAATCAATGACGCCTTGGCCGCGGCCGGCATCGCGATTGCCTTCCCGCAGCGCGATGTGCATCTGGACATGGCCGGGCCGCTGCGGGTGGAACTGCTGAGCAAACCGGTCTGAGCGTCAACCCAGTCAGTAGAAAGGCGGCCAGTGGCCGCCTTTTTTTCATCTACTCGCCGAGGTAAGCCGCCCTCACCTTCGGATCATTCAGCAAGGTCAACCCCGCGCCCGTCATCGTCACCAGACCCGACTCCATCACATAGCCCCGGTTGGCAATCTGCAGTGCGCGGCTGGCGTTTT
>NZ_JANNMI010000298.1:0-14797 GCF_031397715.1 Roseateles sp. | reverse complement strand
CTTCGTAAATAGCGCGCTGCTCGGGGCTGGCGTCTTTGTGTTCGACGATGGCCAAGACATGGCCGTCCGACTTGCCGCCTTGGCGCAGGATGCGGCCATAGCCGCTCGGGTCGCTCAAATGGATGGTCAGCAGCACCAGTGCGCGGCCGTCGCAGGCTTCGACCAGGCGGCGCGCGGTGGCTTGCTTGATCAGCGGTACATCGCCGTTCAGGATCAGCGTGGTGCCGTCGCCTTCGAGGGCGGGCACCGCTTGTTGAATCGCATGGCCGGTGCCGAGTTGCGGCATCTGGCGCACGAACTGAACACCGGGCCCGGCGACTGCCGCCTCGACCGCCTCGGCACCATGGCCGGTGATCACCACATTGCGCGCGCCGCCAAGGCCCGCTGTCATATTCAGCACATGTTGCAGGAGCGAACGCCCGGCCAGCTTGTGCAGCACCTTGGGTAGGGCGGACTTCATGCGGGTGCCCTTGCCCGCGGCCATGATGACAATATTCAGCGACATAAGGTGAGGTGTGACTCGGTCTGAGAAGGCGCAATTATGGCGGGGCTCGTGTGGCGCCCGAATGACGCGGGCAAGTAAACTGCCGGCGTTGTTTTACCAACAGGCCTCGCATCCATGAGCAGCATCACGACTATCCGCGACTTCCCCGACAGCACGTGGGCCGATGACGGCCCGACGCGCGGTATCGAGAGCGTGATCGAGGCCGGCGAGGTCGTGCAGTTTGCGCAGTTGCCCTTTGTGCTGACGCCAAACGAGCGGCAGTTTCTGGACCCACGCTGGGCCGATGCCAAGGCCAAGAACATTTCGGTGCGTTGGCCGGCCAACGAGCTGCGCGGCGCTGTCGGCAGCGCCCAGGATTTGGCCGCCCTGCAGGCGATGATTGGGCGATACGCCGAGCAAAGCGAGGCCTTGGCACTGCGCTTGTTCCCTCATTACCGCGGCCATTTGCGGCGCGGCAACAGCTCATTCAGGCCGGTCAATGTGGCCGGGCGTGAAACCAGCTGGCGCAAGGATGACACGCGCTTGCATGTAGATGCCTTCCCGTCCAACCCGATGCAAGGCACGCGGCTGCTGCGGGTGTTTTGTAATGTCAACCCGAACGGCCAGGCGCGGCAGTGGCGCGTCGGCGAGCCCTTCGAAGCGCATGCCAAGCGCTATCTGCCGCAGATCGGCCGGCCGCTGCCGGGCTCCGCCTGGTTGCTGGAGAAGCTGCACATCACCAAGCGCCGCCGCACCGAATGTGACCACCTGATGCTCAAGCTGCACGACCACGCCAAGGCTGACGCCGAGTTTCAGCGCAGCAGCCCGCAGACTCGCATCGATTTCGCGCCCGGCACAACCTGGATCGTATTCAGTGACCAAGTGCTGCACGCCGCGATGGGCGGGCAGCACATGCTGGAGCAAACCTTTTATCTCGACGTGGCGCACCAGCAGCAACCCGAGAGCTCGCCGCGCGGCACCTTGGAGCGGCTGCTGGGTCGAGAACTCAGGTAGCCCGTACGTGTCATTGGTCTAGCCCAGCTTGACCGGCACAAAGATCTTGTTTTCACCGCGCTGTATCAAGAGCGCGACCAAATTGCCGGCCTTGGCGACGACCTCACGGACCTGCTCGGCCGACTGCACCGGCCGGCCGTTGATGGCCAGCAGCACATCGCCGGCATTGACGCCGGCGCGCGCGGCCGGGCCGGCTGCGTCCTCGATCAGCAGACCCGGCGCTCCGCCAAGCGCGCGGTTTTCGTCCTTGTTCAAGGGTCGCAGCGCCAGGCCCAGCCGGCCCTGCTGAGCGCCGGGTTCTTTGGCGCTGCTGGCTATTCTGGCGTCGGCCTCGGCACCGCCCAGTTCGACGTCCAAGGTCTGCGCCGTGCGGTCGCGCCAGATTTTCAGCTTGATCTTGTCGCCGGGTGCCGACAGGCCGATCAGGCTGGACAGGGCGCCCGAACGCACGACCGGCTCGCCGTCCACATCGGTGACCACATCACCGGGCTTGAGGCCGGCCTTGGCGGCCGCGCTATTGGGCATGACCTGGGCGATCAGTGCACCGTCGGGGCGCGCCATGCCGAAGGAGTCGGCCAGTGACTGGTTCAAATCCTGCACATTGACACCCAGGCGGCCATGCTGGGCGCGGCCGGTGGCGACGATTTGGTCCTTGATCTTCAAGGCCACATTGATCGGGATGGCAAAGCTCAGGCCCTGATAGCCGCCGGACTGCGAGTAGATCTGTGAGTTGATGCCGATCACGCCGCCCGAACCGTCAAACAGCGGGCCACCGGAATTGCCAGGGTTGACCGCCGCGTCGGTTTGGATGAAGGGCACAAGCGCATCATTGGGCAGCGAGCGGCCCTTGGCGCTGACGATGCCTTGGGTGGCGGTCTGCTCCAGGCCGAACGGCGCGCCGATCGCCAAGACCGGGTCGCCGACTTCCAATTGGCGCGGGTCACCGAGGCGCACCGTCGGCAGGTCGTTGGCTTGGATGCGCAGCACGGCGATGTCGGTCGCCTTGTCGATGCCGAGCACCTTGGCCGCGAACTCACGGCGGTCACTGAGCTTGATCGTTACTTCCTTGGCGCCGTTGACCACGTGGGCATTGGTCAGGATCAGGCCGTCGCTGCTGATGATGAAGCCGGAGCCTTGGCCACGGAAGGGCTGGGCGCCCTGATCGCGGCCGCGCTGGCCGGGTTGGCCGCGGAAGAAGGGTGAGAAGGGCGCTTGCGGCTCGGCGACCGAGTCGGACTCGTCCTGCTCTTCATGGCCAGCGCGGCGCATGCCCTCAACGGTCACGCCGACCACGGCCGGGCCGGCTTGCTTGACGATGGCACGGAAGTCGGGCACCGCGCCGGCGGCCAGCGCCGGGATGGGGGCGATCTGCGGCATCACGGCCGTCTGTGCGAGAGCGTCGTTAGCGCTCTGCGTGATGGTTTGCTTGGCGGCTGCGTCGGTCTGCTGGAATTGCGGTGCGTTCAACGCAATGGCGATCACGCCGCCAGTCAGGCCCGCAGCCAGCAAGGCGGCGTTCAGTGGTGTGATGGTCATGGCGTGTTCCAGTCGTCAAAGCCGCGGGAGATTCCGCATGTCCTGAACGATAGGCCTGCCCGGTTAGGGCCTGATTAGGCCAAGATTAGGCGAAGGTTAAGCTGACCCGTAGGCCGCCCCGAGGCGAATCGCTCAAGCTGATGTTGGCGCCATGCTGTACGGCCAGATTGCGTGCGATCGCCAGGCCAAGGCCCGAGCCCGTCTCGCTGCCGGGATTGCGGCGGTAGAAGCGGTCAAATACCCGTTCGTGGTCTTGGATTGGAATGCCGAGCCCGTCATCATCGACCGTCAACGTGGGTCGCTCGTCTATCGTGCTGACGCTCAATTCAACTTGACCACCGGCCTTGCCGTGGCGCAAGGCGTTGTCGAGCAGGTTGCGCACCAGCATGGCCAGCGCCGCCGGCTCTGCTTGCACCTGGACCGTCGCCTCGGCTTGCAAGCTCAGTTCAGTGCCGCGCTCCAAAGCCAGCGGCAAGCAGTCGGCCATCACGCCGCGCACCAATTCGCTCAAGTCCAGCGCTTGCAGGGCCAGCGCCGGCCCACCAGGCTCGGCGCGCGCCAGGGCCAGTAACTGCTCAACCAAGCGGGCCGCGCGGTCGATGCCGGCCGTCAAAGCGGCCATGGCGGTGGCCCGGTCCGCGTCGCTGGGTGCGCGTTGCAGCAGCTGGGCCTGCAGCTTCAAGGCGGTCAGCGGCGAGCGCAGCTCATGGGCCGCATCGGCGACAAAGGCGCGCTGCTGATCCAGCGAGCTGCCCAGCCGTTGCAGCAAGGCATTCAGTGCCTTGACCAAGGGGGCGACTTCGTCGGGCAGACCGGCCGTGGGCAGCGCCGCCAGCGCCTGCGCATCGCGCTGGCTGACCTCGGCCGCCACCGCCCGCAGCGGCGCCACCGTCAGCGCGCTCAGCCACCAGCCCAGCAGGGCCAATAAAGGGGCCAACCACAGCAGCGGCCGCACGCTGCGCAGGGCGGCCGCTGCCGCGAGCTTTTGGCGAATCTGCACCGGCTGCGCAACCTGGATCACCCGGCCTGGCGTCGCCACGCTGTAGGTGCGCCAGTGCTGGCCGGCCACATCGATCTCGGCCAGGCCCAGCAGGGCGCGTGCGGGCAGATTGGCGTGCTGGCGCGAGGCGTAGATGCTGCGGCCATCGGCCGTCCAGATCTGCACGACAAAGTCGAGTTGCTCGTCGCTGAAGCTGCGCGCCTGGCTGGGCGCAATCTCGCCTTGATCGCGCAGCGCCAGCGCCATCTGGCGCAGCTGGTAGTCGAACAAGGTCTCGGTCTCGGCCAGCACGCTGCGGTAACTGCTTACCCCCAGCACCAGCGCGGCCGCGGCCAGCAGGACCAGCAGGCTGAGCAGCAGCCTAGCGCGCAGCGAGTTCAATTTCATGCCGAGCCTCCGCCTCCGCCTCCGCCTCCGCCTCCGCCTCCGCCTCCGCCTCCGCCTCCACCGCCGCCACCCGCTGGCGAGCCGACGTAATAGCCGACGCCGCGCATATTCTGGATGAAGTCGGTCCCGAGCTTGCGGCGCAGCTGGTGGATATAGACCGTCACCGCATTGCTCTCGATCTCCTCGCCCCAGCCGTAGAGCCGGTCTTCCAACTGGGCGCGCGACAGCAGGGCGCCGGGTCGCTGCATCAAGGCCTCCAGCAAGGCCAGCTCGCGGGCCGACAGCAGCACCGGCTGGCCGGCCAACGTGACTTGGCGGGTCGCGGGGTCCAAGCTGACGGCACCGCAAGTCAAGAGCGGCTGGCCGCGGCCACTGTGCCGACGCAGCACCGCGCGGATGCGCGCATTCAGCTCGTCCAGCTCGAACGGTTTGACCAGGTAGTCGTCGGCGCCGCTGTCCAAGCCCAGCACGCGCTCGCCTGGGCCGTCGCGCGCGGTCAAGACGATCACCGGCGTGTTGTCCTGGCGCGCGCGCAGCGCCTGCAAGACACTGAGGCCGCTGAGTGGCGGGTTGGTGCGGGCCTGTGCTGGTGGCCCGCCTTGGGGCAGACCCAGGTCCAAAAGCACCAAGTCGAAACGCTCGCTGGCCAGCGCGCTCTTGGCGGCGCTGATGTCGCGCACCCAGTCGACCGCATAGCCGTCCTGGCGCAAGGCCAGGCGCAGGCTCTCGCCAATCATCAAATCGTCTTCGACCAGCAGCAGGCGCATTCAGCGTGGGCGCAGCGTGATGACGGACGTTGGCGCCGTTGCTTGCACTTTTGGCGCACAGCCCTCATCTTCATCAAACGCGATATCGCCATTGGCATCCGGCACGCCGGTCGCCTTGAGGGTTTGGAAGGGGAACAGCTCGCGGTCCATCATGTGCGAGGGCACGACTTTGCTCATGGCGGTGAACATGTTTTCGACCCGGCCGGGGTACTTGCTCTCCCACTCATTGATCATCGCCTTGACCTGCACGCGCTGCAGGTTCTCTTGGCTACCGCACAAATTGCACGGGATGATGGGGAACTCGCGGTGCGCGGCCCAGCGCACCAGATCGGGCTCGGCCACATAGGCGAGCGGGCGGATCACCACATGGCGGCCGGTGTCACTGACCAGCTTGGGCGGCATGCCCTTCATGCGCGCGCCGAAGAACATATTCAGCAGCAGGGTGACGATGATGTCGTCACGGTGATGGCCCAAAGCGATCTTGGTCGCCCCTAACTCCTCGGCCACACGGTACAAATTGCCACGGCGCAGGCGCGAGCACAGGCTGCAGGTGGTCTTGCCCTCGGGGATCAGGCGCTTGACGATGGAGTAGGTGTCCTGCTCCTCGATGTGAAAGGGTACGCCGCGGCCCTTCAAGTACGCGGGCAGGATGTGTTCGGGGAAGCCGGGCTGCTTCTGGTCCAGATTGACGGCGATGATCTCGAAGTTGATCGGTGCGCGCTGCTGCATATTGATGAGAATGTCCAGCATGGCATAACTGTCTTTGCCACCGGACAGGCAGACCATCACGCGGTCGCCCTCTTCGATCATGTTGTAGTCGGTGATGGCCTGGCCAACCTGGCGGTGCAGGCGCTTGGACAGCTTTTTGATTTCGACCGTCAACTTGGCGTCTTCTGTCGTTTCGGCCGGAGCCAGCGCTTCAATATTGATTGCGTTCACTTTATGTTCACCATTGGCCGCATTCGGCGCTGATTGCGACTTGGCAGTCGGGGAAAATCTCTAATTTCGTCACCTTGATGCGCACGCCGACCACGCCGGGCAGCTTCATCAGGCGCGTGCAGAGCTTGCCCAGCAGCGCCTCCAGCAGATCGGTATGTTCGGCCGTGCACTCGTCGATGATGATGGTGCGCACGCGGCGGTAGTCCAGCACATGGCCGATATCGGCGTCGCGCGAGACGATCGCCTGCGCGCCCAGATTGACCTCGGCGTCGACCTGGATCGGCTGCGGCCCTTCGCGCTCGAAGTCCAGCACACCCAGATTGGCACCGAAGCGCAGGCCGCTGATGTGGATGATCTGGCGGTTGTTGCGGCGCATCGCCAGCGTCGGCTGGCCCTCGGTCAGCGGGCGCAGAAAAGCCTCGACCGCTTTGGCCGCCACGACCCCGTCGCCCAAAGCGGTCTGCACGCTGGGGTGCTGGTGGCCGCTGGCGTCGCCGGCGACGAACAAGCCCAGCGGGCAGAAGCGGGGTTCGTCTCGGAAGGGGTGCGAAGGCGCGGTGACGCCGGCGCGCTGCAGCGCGTCACCGACCAGCAGCCAAGCACTCGGTTCGGCCTCGAAGCCCAGCAGCGCGGCGACATGATCAAAACGTTCGTCGCCGAACTGCTGCGACTGCACGCTGACGCCTTGTTCATCGGCGCTCAGACGCGCCGGCATGGCGGTGCTGGGCCGCAGAGTCAGCCGCTCAGGGCTGAGGCGCGCCACCAGACTTTGTTGAGCCCGCCAATCGCTGCGCGACCACAAGGTCACTTGGTGGCCGCGCGCTTGCAAGTACAAGGCGTTCTCGACCGCGTTGTCGCCGCCGCCCAGCAGCAGCAGGCGCCCGGCCGGCAGTTGATCGCGGCAGGCGGTCAGGCCCAGTGCATCCATCAAACGAGGGTTTGGCGCCTGGCCAGGGTCAAAGTAAATATCGGGCCGCAAGGGTTTCAGGCCGGTGGCCAGCAGCAAGGCGCGGGCATTCAGGCTGCGGCCGTCGTCCAGTTGCAAGCGCCAGCCTGCGCCGCTGACCCAATCTAGATGGGCAACGCTCTGGCCGAGCAAGACCTGCACCGAGCGCAGGCTTTCGACATGGCGGGCGTATTGCTGGCCCAAGGTGGCGAGGTTTTGACCCGGCGCACCCAAGACCCAATCCTGCCCGAATTGAAGCGACTGCAAGCTGGCGCAAAGCTGGGGCTCGCGCTCGATCAATGCGACGCCGAGCCCCAGCTGATGCAGCCACGACGCCGCACTGCAAGCGGCCGGTCCGCCGCCGATGATGGCGACGTCCATGTTTGAGAGCGGCTGTTGGTCGGGCATGGGGTGGGTGGGGGGTTCTGCGAAGTTGGCGATTATCCCCGGCCGCGCCAAAAACGTTGAATCCGCCAGCCCAAGAGCGCGGCCAGGATCGCGCCATAGATCGCCGGTTCGCCAAAATTCTGCTTGCCGGCGCGCATCCAGATGAAATGCATGATGGCGATCAGCGCGACGCCGTAGACGGCCTTGTGCAAGGCCTGCCAGCGCTTTGCACCGAGGGCTTTGATGGCGCGGTTGAACGAGGTCGCTGCCAGCGGCAAGAGCAAGACCCAAGCGCTGAAGCCCATCAGGATAAAGGGCCGCTTGGCAATGTCTTTGCCGATCTCGGCCAGATCCAGCCCCATGTCCAGCCAGGCGTAAGACAGCAGGTGCAGCGAGGCATAGAAGAAGGTGAACAGGCCCAGCATGCGGCGAAACCGCGCCAAGGCGGGCAGGTTGAACAACTGACGCAGCGGCGTGATGGCCAGCGTCAGGCACAGCGTGCGCAAAGTCCAGTCGCCTAAACCTCGAATCAAGGCCTCGGCGGGGTTGGCACCGAGCTGGTTGTTGACCGCCGCCCAAATCAAGTAGCCCAGCGGCAATAGGCAAAGCAGGAACAAAGTGGGCTTGGCGGCAGGATGCAGCCAGAGCGAACGACGCGCCATCTCAGAAGTTTCGTTTCAGGTCCATGCCGGCATACAGCGAGGCCACCTGATCGGCGTAGCCGTTGAACATCAACGTCGGCCGCTTCTTGGCGAACAGCCCGTCTTCGCCGATGCGGCGCTCCGAGGCCTGGCTCCAGCGCGGGTGGTCGACCTGCGGGTTGACGTTGGAATAAAAGCCATATTCTTGCTGCGCGGCCTTGGTCCAACTGCTGGTCGGTTGCTTCTCGACCAAACGGATCTTGACGATGGATTTGGCCGACTTGAAGCCGTACTTCCACGGCACCACCAGGCGCACCGGCGCGCCGTTCTGGTTAGGCAACACCTCGCCGTACATGCCGAAGGCCAAGAGTGCGAGCGGATGCATGGCCTCATCAATGCGCAGGCCTTCGACATAGGGCCAGTCGAGCGCGCCGCCGCGCAGACCCGGCATTTGTGCCTTGTCGGCCAACGTGGTGAATTCAATGAACTTGGCTTTCGACGTTGGCTCGACCTTTTTGATCAGCTCGGCCAGCGAGTAGCCGACCCAGGGGATCACCATCGACCAGCCTTCGACGCAGCGCAGCCGGTAAATGCGCTCTTCCATGGGGCTGAGTTTGAGCAAGCTGTCCAGATCGAACACGCCCGGCTTGCCGACCTCGCCCTCAACGGAGACGGTCCAGGGGCGGGTCTTGAGTGTGCCGGCGGTGCGCGCCGGGTCGGCCTTGTCGGTGCCGAATTCGTAAAAATTGTTGTACGTGCTGGCGTCTTGGTAGCTGGTCGGCTTGTCCATCACCAAGCTGCCGGCCACTGCGCTGCGCGCACCGGGCAGCTTGGCCAATTTGCCGCCGCCTGGTGCTTGGGCCATCGCTTCGCGGCCGGCCCAGGTGGCCAGTGCCGCGCCGGCCGCGCCGCTGGCCATCAGGCGCAGCCATTGACGGCGCTCCTCATAGGCTGCGCGCGGGGTGATTTCTGCGGCGGAAATGAGCGGGAGATCCTTGCTATCCATGGCTTACCTTGTTGGCTGTTGAGTGTGGCCTTGGTTGTCTGTCGGCCACGCCGGCAAAAGCTTACGCGCTGCGACAAATTTGCGTCAGCGTAGGGGCAGGGCGCTGCTGGCCCAACTCGCCGGGCACTGCACGGTTTGCAGCAGGCGCGCATGTTCGCCACTTTCCCGCAAGGCCTTCAGCCCGCGATTGAAGTCGCTCAGCAAGCCGGCGCTGCGCGGCTGCTGTGGCGGCAAGATCAAGTGGGTGGTGAAGGTGTCGGTCAGCAAGCGCGGGTGAGCGGCAAATTCGTCCGCTTCTTTGATGCTGAAGTTGTGCTTGAGCAGGTCGCAGGCCACATTGCGCTCCATCGGCATGGCGTCGATCCGGCCCCGAATCATTTTGCGCAGACCGGCCAAATCATTCGGTGTGTGGTCACCGCGCAGCTCATTGCTGCGGATCAAGGCCCAGAACTCGGGCGTGTAGGTGTAGTCGCGAATGAAGCCCAGCGTGTAGGGGCGCAAATCGCTGAGCTGCGTCCACTTCAGCGCAATTTGCTTGCGATGCACGATCAGCCATTGTTCGGTCAGGATGTTGTCACTGAGCAAAAAATCGCGCCGCCGCTCGGCCGACGCACCCCAATGCGCGGAGGCATCCCAGAGGCCTGCCTTGGTCTCCATCTGCGCGCGCGACCAGGGTTGAAAGTGAAACTCCGCCTTGTGGCCGACCAGCTCGAAGGCCCGCCGGACGATGGTCAGCGCTAGCCCCTTGTCGGCGCGCGACTCGCTCGCGTAGGGCGGTAGCTCGCCGGTGGCGATGCGCACCGTTTCGGCCGACGCCTGTCCCCCTGCCAAGCAGAGCAGCAGGCCTAGCGCGCGCAGCGGCATCAGCACATCAAAGCGTGCCGTAAGAGTGCAGGCCCGACAAAAACATATTGACGCCGAGGAAGGCAAAGGTCGTCACGACCAAACCGCTCAACGCCCACCAGGCCGAAACCGTGCCGCGCAGGCCTTTCATCAGGCGCATATGCAGCCAGGCCGCGTAATTGAGCCAGACGATCAGCGCCCAGGTTTCTTTCGGGTCCCAGCTCCAATAGCCGCCCCAGGCCTCGGCCGCCCAGAAAGCACCCAGGATGGTGGCGATGGTGAAGAAGGCAAAGCCCAGCGCGATCGACTTGTACATCAGGTCTTCGAGCGTAGGCAGCGAAGGCAGACGTGCGGTCAAGGGTTTGCGCAAGGTCACGCAGATGGCGAAAAAGACCAGGATGCCGCCCATCTTGCGCGCCCAGCCGTCGAGGCCTTGGAGGGTCTCGGGGGTCAGACCGGCGGCAAAGAAGCGTGCCGCCAAGATCGCCGCAATCAGGCCAAGCGGCATGCCGATCAGGCCAACCAGCAGTGCACGCTGGGTGGCCGTTTTGAGCAGATAGGCCATGGCCACCATGGCGGCCAAGGCAAAAGTGCCATAGCCGACAAAGTTGGCCGGCACGTGGATCTTCATCCACCAACTCTGCAGCGCCGGCACCAGCGGTTGAATTTCATGCGCTTCGCGCGCCACCGAATACCAAAGCAAAAAGCTCACCGCCGCGCTGATCACCAGCATCACGTAGGCGCCGAGTGCGCGGGTCTTGAACTTGGCCTCGTAATAGAGATAAAACAGCGCCGTCATCCAGCAAAACAGCACGAACACTTCGTACAGATTGCTGACCGGGATGTGGCCGATATCGGGTGCGATCTGGTGGCTTTCGAACCAGCGCACCATGGTGCCGACGAGCGCCATGAAGACGCCGCCCCAGGCCAGCTTGGAGCCGATCGCTTCGGCCGCGCTGGCCTCGCCCTTTTTGGCAAAAAAGCCGCCCCAGTAGAACAGCGTACTCATGAAGAACAGCAGGCTCATCCACAGCACCGCGCTTTGGCTGGCGAGCGCGTACTTGAGCCAGAAGACCTTGTCGGCTGCGCCCAAATCGGCGCCAAACGCATCGCCGTGCTGGCCATACAGATTGATGGACAAGAGGCTGGCCGCTCCGGCCAGCACCACCAGCAGACGCAAGGGCCGCCAGAACCAGCCCAGCGCGATCAATGCGGGCATGGCGAAGCCGAGGATGCCTTTTTCATACACGTCCATCGAGGCACCGTAGCGTGTGAAGGCAAACAGCCCACCGGCCACGATCAGCGCCGCAAACAGCCAGTCGAAGGCGTCACGGCCGCTGAATGGTCCGCTCGCACCGGGTGGCTTGATGTTGATGTGTGGGCCGGGGCTGGCCGTATGGGTCGCGCTGTTCATACGCTGTCTTTCAAAATATCGTGCTTGAGCTGTGCGAATTCGGTCGCGGTATCGGGTGTTTCGCGGCTGCTGGACAAGGCCATGCGGATGCGCGTCGCCTCAACTTGACCGGGCGCCGGCTCCAGCCATAGCCACAAGCGGCGCTCTTTGATGTAGAGCATAGCGAATACCCCGATGATCAGCAGGATGGCACCCAAATAGACCAGTTTTTGCCCCGGCGCGCGGGTCACCTGGAAGACGCTGGCCTGCACCTGCTTGAACTCATCCAGCTGCAAGAGCACCGGCGCGGGGTAGAACATGCTGTCCGACAAGGCCAACACCGATTGCGTCATGAAGGCCTGCGTGGCGGCATCGGCAGCGGGCGCGGGCAGGCCGGCTTGGCTGAGGTTTTGCTTGTAGAGCTCGAACAGGCTGCCGTTGAGGATGCGCAAGAGCACTTCGGAAACGCGCTGACGCTCGCCCTCCGGCACCTCGCTCTCGATGAATTGCGACAGGGCCGGCAAGCCACCGGGTAAATCAGCACCCGCTTTGCTGTCCGCTTTGACGCCCTCGGCGCCCGCGAACAAGGCCAGCGCGCGCCGTGCTGTCGCTTGCAACTGCGGCGTCATTTGCGGCTTGTCGGTCGGCGTGGCGGCCTCGGCATAACGCTTGGCAGCGCGCTCGCGCTCGGCCGGGTCGAGCAAGGCCTGGCGCAGCTGCAGCCAGCCGTCCATGCTCATTTTGGCGTCGGCCGGGATGCGCAGATAGCGGAAGGCTTCGGACGTCGTCTCCCGCACACCGGCGAGGAAGACCCACTGCCCGTCCAGTTCGACCGGCACCATATAGTTGTTGAACTCACGCGCCTGGCCGGACGCATCGCGCAGCCGGTAGCTGAACGAAGGGCCGACATTGCGCAGTTCTTTATCGGTGCGGGTCTTGGCGCCGCTGCCCAAATGGCTTTGCAGGGAATTGACCAGATCGACCTTGCGCACATCGGTGCCGCCGCCTGCCGCCGGGTCGCCGCCAAGGTTCTCGACATTGATGACCCGCAGCCCGGCGAATTCCAGCTTCAAACTCTCTGCGCCACTTTTGAGTTCGGTGCTGCCGCCGACCCGACCTGTGATTGTGAAGGGCTTGCCTGCCTCGCCGACGCTGCCGGCCTTGCCGGGTTTGCCCATAGGGCGGGCCAGCAATTTCAGATCAGAGCCACCATCCTCAAAGCTGCTCTGGTAAATCGCGATGCCGCGGTGAAAGGCCGGCTCGTTGACCTTGACCAAGGCTCGCGTGACGGCGCCGGTTTCATGGTCGCGGATGCTGATTTCGCTGGCGAACAGCTTGGGCATGCCGGTTTCGTAGTATTCGACGATGAATTTCTGCAACTCGACGTCAAAGGGCAGGTCTTGCAGCACCACGCCGTTGGGCATGCTCAGAATCGCCGTGGCGGCGCGGCCGCCCTCGGGCACCATGAGGTTGCCGCGAAAGCTCGGATTGCTGGTCGGCAGGCGGTGCTCGGGTTTGACCTCACTGATCAGACCGCCGCCTTGGTAAATCGTTTTGTCCTGTGCCCACATCAGCGCCCGCACCAGCAGGTCACCGTCGAGCAGGCCGCCCAGACAAATCAGCACGATGGAGGAGTGCGCGGCCAGATAGCCGAGCTTGTTGGCGGCACCCTTGCGCGCGGCCAGCATGATGCCGCGCTCGCGCGCCTGCACCCGGGTCTTCCAGCCCAGCCCGTTCAGATAGGCCGTGATTTGGTTCAAGGCGACCTCAGGGCCGATGCCAATATGGCCGAGTGCTTTGTGGTGAAAGGACTGCAGCGACTGCTCGCGCACCGACTCTTTGAAGTTTTTCAGATCATGAAAAATCTTCGGTGCATTGCGGGCGATGCACAGGCTGGTCGATAGCACCAAAAACGCCAGGATCAGTAGGAACCACCAAGCGCCGTAGACGGTGTAGAGGTCGAACTTGCCGAATACCTCGGCCCAGAAGGGCCCGAACTGATTGACGTAGTTGTTCAGTGGTTCGCGCTGCTTCACCACCGTGCCGATGGTGGATGCAATGCAGATGATCGTCAGCAGCGCAATCGCAAAACGCATGGATGCCAGCAGATCAAGCACATCGCTGGCGACGCTATTGCCGGGCCGCAATGCCGGTATTGCGGGGTTGCTGGAGGACTCACTCATGGGTCTAGTGTCGGAAGACATCGGATACGGTGCAGGACGCCAAGAAAAAAGGCCAGTGAATTTCACCGGCCTTTTGCAGATTCAAAGCTGGCTGGCGGCTTGGCGCTTGAACCGACGATTCAGCGCAGGCCGGCGATGTAGTCCGACACGGCCTTGATTTCGCGGTCATTCATCTTGGCGGCCACGCCGTTCATCTGCAGGCTGTTGGCGCGCGTGCCGGAGCGGAAGGCATTCATCTGCAACTCGGTGTAATCGCTGTGCTGACCGGCCAAACGCGGGTACTGGGCGGGCATGCCGGCGCCGTTGGGGCTGTGGCAGGCTGCGCAAGCGGGGACTTGGCGGTCGGCAATGCCGCCGCGGTAGATGCGCTCGCCCAAGGCTACCAGGCCAGCATCTCTGGAGAAGCCCGGCTTGGCCTGCTTGGATGCGTAGAAGGCGGCGACGTTGCGCATATCCTCTTCTGACAGCGCTGCGGCCATGCCTTGCATGATGGCGTTTCGGCGTTGACCCGCCTTGAACTCGGTCAATTGCTTGACCAAGTACTGTGGGTGTTGACCCTGCAGGATCGGATTGGCGGGGCTGCCGCGTGAACCGTCGGCCGTGTGGCAGGCGACACAGATTTGAGTTGAGGTCGCTTGCCCCTTGACCAGATCGGGCTTGGCGGGGGCAACGGCCTCGCTCGCACCAGCGGCGGAAGCAAACAAAAGGCCAACAAGGCCGGACATCAGGAAAACCAGAGGTTTCGTCAAAGCAGCAGTCTTAGGCATGAATTTATTGATTCGGTAAGCGCAACTTTAAGATTTTACAATGGCAATCCATTCAGCCAGAACAATCCATGATCAACACCACTTCTGCGCCGCAGCATTCTGCGCAAATTGAGACAACTCCGACGGAAAAAGTGGTGTTGGGCTGGACCCACACGGCGCGTTTTCTGACCACCGCCAGCGAGTTGGTGCATTTGCCCGCGAACGAGTTGCCCGAAATCGCTTTTGTCGGGCGCTCCAATGCCGGCAAGTCCACCGCCATCAACACCTTGGCCCAGCAAAAGCGGCTGGCCTTCGCGTCCAAGACGCCGGGCCGCACGCAACATATCAATTTGTTTGAGCTCGGCCCGAAGGACGCCGCCGACGCTTGGTTTGCCGACTTGCCCGGTTACGGCTATGCGGCGGTGGCGCGCTCGGCCAAGCTGCGTTGGCAAAAAGTCATGGCCGACTATCTGGAGGTGCGCCGCTCACTGTCGGGCGTGGTGCTGATGGTGGATTCGCGCCTCG
>NZ_JANNMI010000243.1:0-7594 GCF_031397715.1 Roseateles sp. | reverse complement strand
CTGGGAACGCAGCCTGGGCGCACGGGTTGCCTTGACCCAGCCCATGGGCGCTGGGGCCGTGCAGGAATTCACCTGGCAGCAAGTGGGCGATCAAGTCCGGCGCATGGCCACGCATTTGCAGGCACTGGGTCAGGCGCAGGGTTGGGAGCCCGGCGCCAAGGTGGCGATTCTGTCGAAGAATTGCGCGTGGTGGTTGATGAGCGACTTGGCCATCTGGATGGCCGGTTATGTGTCGGTGCCGCTGTACCCCACCTTGGCGCCCGATACCATTCGACAAATTTTGACGCATAGCGAGGCCAAGGCCTGCTTTGTCGGCAAGCTCGATGGTTGGGCCGGCATGAAGCCCGGTATGCCCGACGGCATGCCCTGCATCAGCTACCCGCTTTCGCCCGACGATGCCAAGCAGTCCTACGACAGCTGGGACGCCATCTGTGGCCGCACTGCCGCGCTGGTGGGCGAGCCCATCCGCCAAGCCGATGACCTGGCCACCTTGATCTACACCTCGGGCACCACCGGCGCGCCCAAGGGCGTGATGCACTCTTTTGGTTCCTTCGCCTGGGCGCTGAGCACGGCGCTCAAGCGCATCCACATGTCGGCGGACGACCGCATGCTCTCCTACCTGCCCTTGGCCCATGTGGTGGAGCGGGTGTTGGTCGAACATGGCTGGCTGCGCACCGGCTTCTCGGTCTATTTTGCCGAGAGCTTGGACACCTTCGCCGCCGACCTGCAGCGCGCGCGGCCGACTGTCTTTTTCTCGGTGCCGCGCTTGTGGGTCAAGTTCCAGCAAGGCGTGCAGGCCAAGATGCCGCAGAAGAAGCTCGACTTCTTGCTCTCGCTGCCTCTGATCGGCGGTTTGGTGCGCGGCAAGATCATGAAGGCGCTGGGCCTGGACCAATGCCGGATTGCTGCCGGTGGCGCCGCACCGATGCCGGTTGCCCTGCTGCACTGGTATCGCAAGCTGGGCCTGAATATTTGCGAAGGTTACGGCATGACCGAGAACCTGGCGGTCTCGCACATCACCCTGCCGGGTGAGGACCAGATCGGCACGGTCGGCCCCGCCTATGACGGCGTCGAGACCCGCATCGACCCCGCAAACGGTGAGCTGCTGATGCGCAGCCCCGCTTTGATGTTGGGTTATTACAAGCAGCCCGAGCTGACCGCCGAGGTGCTGACAGAGGACGGCTGGCTGCGCACCGGCGACAAGGGCCAGATCGATGCCAAGGGCTTGCTGCGCATCACCGGCCGGGTCAAGGATCTGTTCAAGACCAGCAAGGGCAAGTATGTGGCGCCGGCGCCGATCGAGGATAGGCTGGGCCAGCATCCGTCGGTTGAAGCTTGTGTCGTGACCGGGGCCAGCATGGGCCAGCCGGTGGGTGTGGTGATGTTGTCGCCGGAAGCCGCCGGCCACAGCGGCACCGCCGCCGAGCGCGCCGAACTCAGCACCCAGTTGGGCGCACATCTGGACAGCATCAACGCCAAGCTCGACCCGCACGAGCAACTCGACTGCCTGGTCGTCATCAAGACGCCCTGGACCGTCGACAACGGCTTCATCACCCCCACCTTCAAGATCAAGCGCAACCGGGTGGAAGAGGTCTACGGCCCGCAGCTGGAAGGCTGGGTCGGTGAGCGCAAAAAGGTGGTGTTTGGGGATTGAGGGCGGCTCGCCGGCCTGCGCCGGCAAGCCTGCTCGACTCAGCGGCGCTGCCGCCAACTCGACCTTGCTGAAGGCGATCAGCAGCGGGCTGACGTAAGCGCAGGGACGGGCGGCTGGCGGGCCGGTTTCGGCTCAGCGCAAGCACCATGACTCAGGGCCACTTCGGCGGCCCGAGTCAGCTCGCTGCCGCCAATGCGTGGGCATTCGCATTTGGCAATGCCACTCAGCACGTTGGCGTAAAGCGGCCGCGGGGCCACTTCGTAAGCGCCGCTCAAGACCTGCTGCAGGCGCTGCTGGATCGCATAGACATTGGCCCGCTCGACGTTTTGCAGCAGCACGCCAAAGCGCTGCGCCCCGATGCGGGCCACGACATCGCTGCTGCGCACCCGGCCGCGCAGGCGCGCGCCGAAGGCCGCCAGCAAGGCTTCGGCCTGAGCCGCCTGCTGCACCGGCGCGCCGAGCGGCTCGCGCACCTCCACATCGATCAAAAGCACCGCCGGGCGCGTGCCGAAGCGCCGTGCCTGACTCAGCTCACGCCCCACCAGCTTGGCAAAGCCTTGCAAATTGGGCAGCGCGATCAAGGCGGGCGCGCCCGCCCGCGCCGTGGGTTGGCGCTTGGTGAGCAGAGAGATATCGGCGGCTGTGTTTTGCACGGGCAATTTGAGGTTGTGGGCGCCAAAAATCGGCTGAGGTGAGGATCACAAACGCTCGGTAACAGCCCATATATTTGGCCTCCCTGTCATCAACAAGTGTTCATGTCCTCATCTGATAAAACGGGGTTGACGCGGCAAACCCGACATGGGTTTGGAAATATTTCTAGCCCTGCCCGAGGCTGACTCAGCCAAGCGCTAGAGTGCGGGCTGCCGCTTGGCTTGCAGAACTCCCGCTCCCCCGTCCTCATGCCCGACATCACTGTTTTGCTTCGCGCCGCCGGCCAGGGTGACGCTGCCGCTGCTGACCAAGTCGTGGCTTTGCTCTATGCCGACTTGCAAAAGCTGGCGCGCAGCCGCATGCGTCAATCCGGCCACCTGACCCTGCTGGACGCGACCGGCCTGGTGCATGAGTCCTATCTGCGCCTGTACGCCCGGCTGCAAAAGACCGAAGGGGCGGAGCAGCAGGCCTTTCCAGACCGCAAGCATTTCCTCGCCTATGCCGCGCGGGTGATGCACACGATCGTCATCGACATGGTGCGGGCCCGCCAAGCCGCACGGCGCGGCGGCGAGTTTGCCCATGTGACGCTGAATACGGCGGTGGCCGAGCTGGCGCCGCAGGGCGACGACGAAATCCTGCGCGTGCACGAGGCGCTGGCCGAGCTGGCCGACCTGGACCCGCGCTTGGCGCAAGTGGTGGAAATGCGTTACTTCGGCGGGCTGCTGGAGGCCGAGATCGCCGAAACGCTGGGCGTGACCGAGCGCACCGTGCAGCGCGACTGGCAAAAAGCACGGCTGTTTTTGTCGATGGCGCTGAAAACATGCTGAGTCAGCCGCCCCGCCGAAACATCGACAAGGCCCGCTGGCCTCGCTTAAGCCCGCTGCTGGACGAGCTGCTGGACCTCAGCGCCGATCAGCGGCCCGCCCGCTTAGGCGTGCTGGAGGCCGAGGACCCTGAACTGGCCGCCGATCTGCGCGAGCTGCTGTGGCGCCAGGACGCGATGGACGCCGCCAACTACCTGGCCACGCCCGCCCTGCAGGCCATGGAGGCGCAACAAGTCAAGCCCAGCAACCGGGCCGGCCAGCAGATCGGCGCCTACAGCTTGGAGCGCGAAATCGGCCGGGGCGGCATGGGCACGGTCTGGCTGGCGCGCCGCACTGACGGCCGCTTCGAGGGCTTGGTTGCGATCAAGTTCTTGAACGCCGGCCTGCTCGGCCGAGGTGACGCCGGGAGGTTTGCTCGCGAAGGCCAGATCCTCGCCCGGCTGGCCCATCCGCATATCGCACGCCTGCTTGACGCCGGCATCACGGCCAATGACAGCGGCGAGCAGCCCTATCTGGTGCTGGAATATGTGGACGGCCTGCCACTGGACCGCTATTGCGAGACCCAAGCGCTGAAGGCCCGCGCGCGCGTGGCACTGTTCCAGGACGTGCTCGCTGCCGTTGCCCATGCGCACACCCGGCTGATCCTGCACCGCGACTTGAAGCCGTCGAATATCCTGGTTACTTCAGCGGGTGAGGTGAAGTTGCTGGACTTTGGCATTGCCAAGCTGCTGCATGAAGAAGGAACAGACCGTGAAGCAAGCGCAGCGACCGAGCTGAGCGCCTTAGCCGGCCGCGCCTTCACCCCCCGCTACGCCGCGCCCGAGCAGGTGCAGGGCGGTGAGGTCAGCACCGCCACCGATGTCTACGCGCTGGGCGTGCTGCTCTATTTGCTGCTGAGCGGCCAGCACCCGACCACCCCCGGCGATGAAGAGCAGACCACGCCGCTGGAGCGGATGCGCACGTTGGTCGAAGTGGCGCCGAAGAAGCTCTCGGACCAGGTCACTGACAACAAGCCGCTGGCGCGCGAGCTGCGCGGTGATCTGGACACCATCGTCGCCAAGGCGCTCAAGAAATTGCCGGCCGAGCGCTACACCAACGCCGCCGAGCTGGCCGAGGACCTGCGCCGCTGGTTCAACCATGAGCCGATCACGGCGCGGCCGGACAGCAAGGCCTACATCTTCGCCAAGTTCGTGCGCCGCCACCGCGTCGCCGTGGCGGCCGGCTCGCTTGGTCTGCTAACCCTGAGCGCCAGCGTCGGCGTGGCGCTGTTGAAGGGCCAGGAGGCGCAAGAGCAGCGCGTCCAGGCCGAGGGCTTGATCGAATTCATGCTCGGCGATCTGCGCAAAAAGCTGGAGCCGGTCGGGCGGCTGGATGTGCTGGATGCGGTGGGGGAAAAAGCGCTGGGCTATTACGCGCAGCAGCAGCTGGGCAGTACCGATGCCGACTCGCTGGGGCGGCGTGCGCGCGCCTTGCACCTGATGGGCGAAATCGCTGAGAAGCGCGGCAAGCTGGATGAGGCCGATCAGTTCTTCAAGCAGGCAGCCATCAGTACCTCTGAACTGCTGAGCCGAAGCCCGCGTGATACTCGCCATATCTTTGAGCACGCGCAAAGTGAGTATTGGGTCGGATACATCGCAAGGCGGCGCGGCGAGGCGGGAGAAGCCCACCAGAAGTTCGAGTCTTATCTTGCGCTTGCCACCCAACTGACGCAAATCGAACCGGGCCACCCGCGATGGGAAGTCGAACAGGCTTCGGCTCAGATGAATCTGGGCGTGCTCTTGCTGGACTCGGGCCAGACCCACGGAGCACTGGCAGCTTTCACAGCATCGGTGGGTTCTTGGAACGAGATCGCCACCAAGAACCCAGAATCGAACTTCGAGCTGGCCAATGCCCATGGTTGGGTGGCAAGAACTCACGAACGCGTCGGCAACTTTCAATCTGCCCTCAAATCCCTGGATGCCAAGGTCGCCGCGATCCAAGCTCGGCCGAGCACCTCGGCCAATAGCAAGCTGGAGAGTTTGCTTGCGGGAAGCTACTACGATGCTGCCCGCATGCATCTGGCATTGGGTCAAGCCGATAGCGCCAGGCAAGCGGCAAGCGCATCGATACAGCGCTTCACGCGTCTGGTCGCCAGTGACCCGGAAAACCTCGACTGGTTGCTGCAACTCTGCCAAGCCAAGCTGGAACTGGCTGATGCCCTCGACACGGCCAGTCTCACGCAAGCTATTGCGCCATTCGAGCGTTTGAACAGAGACGTCGAGCGCTTGCTGCTGCAGGGAGGCGGCAACAAGCTGCTGCCCAAAAACGTAGCCCTGAAGGCTCGCTGGCTGCTACTAGATGCACGCAAAAATCCGAGCAACTACACGCAAAGTCGCGGCGAGCCCTTGCGTGCATTCATCCAAGAAGTCGGCGTCTTGGCGCAAGCAGGCAAGACGCTGAGCCCCTCGCAACAGGGAGCCGTCGCTCGGGTGGAGTTGTTGCTCGGCGACTTGCTGAGCCGTACATCCCCGCCCCAAGCGCTTGCGCTGTGGGAGCGGGTTAGCGCGACACTGCTGCCGGCGTCCGAAAAAGGCGACATTCCGTTAACAGTGATACGCGCTCACGCGCTAGCGCGCCTGGGGAAGACTCAAGAAGCTCAATCCTTGGTCGAAAGATTGAAGGCTTCGGACTACAAGCATCCGCTGTACGCCGAGCTTCTCACTTTCATAGCAAACACTTCTTCGCAGGGCAACGCCACATGACCACGACCACAGTTCCGATGTTTCCTGCCTACCACGTTCGGGTGGTGTCCAACGCCCAAGGCACGCCCGTGTGCGAGCCTGCAAGCCTGTCCGTTTCCGGAGCAAACGTGATGATCTCCTTCGATCTCGCCGTGGCCGGATACGAGTTCCCCGACACAGATGCGATCTTTTTCACTGGCGCGACGGATCAGTTTCCTGGGTCATGGCGCCTTTCACCCTCTCAACTCACGCTGGTGGATTACGACGGTGTGCAAGGCAGCGATACCTACACGCTGAACATTAGGAATACCGCCACGGGTGAAATTTTCCCCATCGATCCCATCATCGTGAACGAGGATTGATGCCAGTTGAAATGCGCTGAAACGCGCTGAAACGCGCTGAAACGGCTTGAGGCCGAGCATAGCGGCCGCAAGACAAGGAAAGCCCTATTGCTCAGGCACTTAGCTGCGCCGCTTGCCCCCCGGCACCACCAGAACCACGCCACTGAGCACCATTTCAATGCTCTCCGACCAGGCGCGGGCGATCTTGAGGCAGCCGCTGTGGTTGAGGTGAATCTCGTTATGCCAGTCGCCGCTGCTGCCACTGGTGCCGGCCGTCGCCGGCGCCAAGGGCACGGCGGTTGAGTCGAACACATGCAGGCCAGGGAATTGTTCCTTGTCCGCCGCCATGCTTTTCAGCAGCAGCGCCAGATGGAACACCATCAAACGGCTGACCGCCGCCCAATCGGCGCTGGGCAGCGCGCAGGCCTTCAGCGCTGGGTACAGCCAAGGGCCGGACGCGCCTAACTCCGAGTTGGCATTGGCCTCGGTGCCGGCAGGACGCGGCATCGGCAGGACGCGGCATCGGCACCGCATAGCAATGCATAAAGACCGGTTTGCCAGCCGACGGGCCCTGGTCGCGCAGCGTCAGCAAATGCCGCACATTGGTGCGCAGGTAGTCACTGTAGGTGGCCCAACCGGGTTCAGAGAAGTAACGCGCTACGCCGGCTGACGGCGGGCCCCACTCGGTCTGGCGGCGCAGCAGGCGCAGATGCAGGGGCACCTCGGCGCCATCGGCCGTGTGGGCGGGGGTTTGGGCAGCCGAGATCAGGTCATTGCCGCCGACCGAAAGCAGCACGCCGTCCCAGACCGGCGCGTCCGCAGCACTCAACAAGCGCACAAAGTCGGGGGCCGACGCCAGGTCCACCATATGGCTGAGCGCGTCGCCGGAGCCGGCGCAGTTGACCGCGCAGGTGGGCTGTTTGAAGACCATCTCCTGCAGCAAATTGGCATGCGCATTGAGCTTGGCGGTAGCGGTCGAGAACCAGGAGTCACCCTGCGCCAGCAAGCGCCAGCGGTAAGCCGCCAGATCGGGTGGCGGAGCGCCGGACGCAGGGAGGTCCTTCGGGGTAAAGCAGGCCAAATGATCCAAGAGAAGGCACTCCAGTGTTCAGCGTTACGAAAATAACGAGTTTTCGAACTGCTGCGCGGGCGGCGCGCAGCGCAGGCGTAGCTTAGGCGATTGCTGGGCCATTTTTGACGAATTGGCCATGCTGCAAACCCTTAGCCTGCATGGAAGTTCGGGCCCATCGTCAGCAGCCCCGCCCGATCAGCCTAGGAGCCCGGGCGGCAGAAAAATCGGCGGCTGCAAGTCGCCCGCAGCGGTCCATTTTTCACCGTCTTTTTGCCCCATAGCCGAGCTATGAGGCTGCAAATCCGGCAAAAACTGTCCGCGCCGGGGACGCC
>NZ_JANNMI010000239.1:0-5767 GCF_031397715.1 Roseateles sp. | reverse complement strand
CCGCAATCCCCGCAGCGCAGGCGCAGGAACCCGTGGGCCAGGATGCCGCACTCGAGGAAGGCGTCGAACTCATCCTTGACGAACTGCGGCAGGTCGGCGCCGGCAGCGTCTTCGGCCTGGGCGAAGAACGTCGCCGCGTGTTGCTGCACCAGGCGGTACAGCGTGGTCTGCTCGGGGCGGTGGCGCGCGTAGTGGACCGGGGTGCCATCGCAATGCACCCTCCCGATCTGGTGAGCGTTGGTTTGCACGCGCTGGGCATGGGGAATCTGGGGTGGTGCAGCTTCTCAGGGCGCGCGGGCCAACGCATCCGCCTTTGGGGGGATCAGCTACGCCCCGCGCCATGGCGACGACCCTGCAGCGGCGCGGCACCTTGCCCGGGAGCGCCGCCGCCGGCCATGCTATGCGGTAGTGGCCACTGCGTGTGGCCGCCGGGGCGAACGTGTAGCAATCTGGCATGCCGGCTCCAGCAAAGGCTGGGAGGCTACCCGCAGTTGTGCCGGTGAACACAATTTGAATGTGCTCGGTCGGTCCTGATCGGGTGGCAATGGCGCTGGACTGCAGTGCCAGCGGCACCGACCGGCCTCACCAAAGGCTGAAGCCCAACAATGCTCCACTTGAGTCGTCCCGGCGGGAGCGTCCAGATCAGCCTGTGTGTGCCGACGAACAGACACATGGTCGCACGCTGCGCCAGAATGCCGCAGCGGCGCCGCCCCGGGCGACACGGTTGCCGACTTCGATTCGGTGCCCTCGAGCCGATGCTGGACATGTGTTCCACCGCTTTTCGAGAATTCGAGCTTTCCAATACCAACGAGAAATCCATCATGAAAGTTCACGCCTACATAACTTTTGGCGGCCGCTGCGAAGATGCGCTAGAGTTCTACAAAAAGTCCCTCGGTGCCGAGGTCACCGGTCTGATGCGCTGGAAGGACAGCCAGGACAAAGACATGAAGGGGCCACCCGGCTACGAAGAAAAAATCATGAACGCAGCCTTTCGCATCGGCGAAACCGATCTGATGGCCGACGACGGCATGGGCGAGAAACACGCGGAGTTCAAGGGGATGACGCTCGCGATCGAGGTGGCCGACGATGCTGAAGCCAAACGCGTTTTCACGGCACTCGGTGAAGGCGGAAGTGTCACGATGCCTTTGGCGAAAACGTTCTGGGCTTCTTTATTCGGCATGTTGACCGACAAGTTCGGTGTGCCGTGGATGGTGAATGTGGCAGCCGCCAAAGCGTGACGCAAGACGCTGCTCGACACGCCGTGCGTGACATCAACGCCATGTTGCTGGCTCACGTTTCCGTCTTCGGCGAACGTAGTGATCGAGATTCGACAATTGAAGAGGGGTTTTGCGACGCGCCAACACCGTTTGGTCGCCACCGAAAGACGACAGCTTGGAATGTGAGAACGATATGCTGAAGAAAACACTGTCAACCATCCTGATGGCCACAGCGGCGATGTTCGCCACACCGGTTGTTGTCTATGCCCAGGACATCTCAGCGGCACCGGTAAAAAAAGCCGCAACGGCGAAGACCGTGAAGAGCGGCCGTATCGAAGTGGACGGCATTCAGTACCACTACCAGATCCGTGGGCAGGGCGAGCCCCTGTTGTTGTTACACGGCGGTTTGGGTTCGGTCGATATGTTCGCGCCGATCATGCCGGTGCTGGCCGCGAAACGGCAGATCATTGGTGTCGACTTGCAGGGCCATGGCCGCACGCCTTTGGGCAGTCGGCCCATCAGCATGGTGGCGATGGGCTCGGACATGGCGGCAATCCTCCAAAAACTGGGTTACGGACCGGTCGATGTGATGGGCTATTCGATGGGCGCGGGCGTCGCGTTTCAACTGGCGGTGCAACATCCGAAACAGGTGCGCCGCCTGGCGCTCGTCTCGGGCAGCTTTGCAAAGGATGGTTTTTATCCGGAGATGATTGAGGCGCAGGCGCAGATCAGCAGCAAGATGGCGCAGGGCATGAAGGACACACCAATGTACAAATCCTATGTTGCTGTCGCCCCGAGCCCTGACGGGTTCCCCAAACTTCTGGATGCGATGGGCGACATGATGAAAAGGCCCTTCGACTGGTCTGCCGATGTGCCAAAACTGACGATGCCGGTGCTGCTAGTGTACGGCGACAGCGACATGTACCGCCCGGAGCATGTGGTGAAGTTTTACCAATTGCTCGGCGGCGGGCTCAAGGATGCGGGTTGGCAGCGGGAGAACATGTCGCGCAACCGCCTCGCGATCTTGCCGGGCTTGACGCACTACGATATTTTCCTATCACCGCAGTTGCCGGCGACGGTTCTTCCATTTCTGGATGGGAAGACTTCTTCAGCAAATTGGGCAAGATAGAAGAGACATGAGCCTATGACCGATAAGATGCTTCGCCTGCTGACGATGCCGCTGGATTGACATGAAAGCACCAATGGATGCCTCGCAACGCATTGACCAGCAGATTGCAGGGATCGACGACTGGCGCGGGCGGACGCTGGCCGCCGTGCGGAAAGCGATCCTGGCAGCCGATGCCGCGATCGTCGAGGAGTGGAAGTACATGGGAAGCCCGGTGTGGTCATGCAACGGGACCATCGTCGTGGGCAATGCGCACAAGGACAAGGTCAAGCTCACCTTCTCCCACGGCGCGAGCATCGCGGATCCGCATCAGCTCTTCAACAACGGGTTCGGTGGCAAGGTGTGGCGGGCAATCGATTTGTTCGAAGGCGACGCCGTCGACGCGCGGGCGCTTACGGCGCTAGTGCGTGCTTCCATCGAGTACAACCTGGCCAAAACGAAGAAGCCACGCAAGGCGGGTACTCGCGCATGAGGTACTTGGCAGAACTCTAATCCGTTTCCGTGCGACTCCTTTTTCATGAAAGCTTTTGAATTGAATTTAGTAACCCAACCTTGGCACCTTGTTGCCATTGCATTCGAGCGGGGAGTCCCTGCTCAACGTTCAACCCTAACGGATAACCATGACTGACGCAAAGACACTAAAACCCGCCGCCGAGATGGTGAAGGCGAACGATGCCCATGTCCTGAACGAGAGCAAGGCGTACCGGCAGGCCCGCGATGCATTGGCGGCGGAAGAGATCGAGCTCAGGCGGCACATCGTGCGGGTGGCAGAGCAGCGCCGGGCGCTGCCGCCTGGAGGCGAAGTCACCAAGGACTACCGCTTCGAGGGCGAAGGCGGTGCCGTTGGCTTCGCCGAGCTGTTTGGCGACAAGGACACTCTGGTGATCTACAGCTTCATGTACGGGCCGCAGCGCAAGACAGGCTGCCCCATGTGCACGTCGCAGATGAGTGCCTGGGATGGCATTGCACCGCACGTCAAACAGCGTGCGGCGTTTGTGATGACGGCCCGCTCGCCGATCGCGCGCATCCTGGCTTACGGCAAGGAGCGCGGCTGGGAGAACCTTCGGCTCTATTCCGACCCGAGCGGCGACTACACCCGCGACTACGTGAGCGCAGAAGATGCCGACATGCCCGGCTACAACGTCTTCACCCGCAAGGACGGCGCCATCCGCCACTTCTGGCGCGGCGAAGGAGGCAAGGAGACCGCCGACCCGGGACAGGATGCACACGACGCGCCGGACATGTCGGGGCTGTGGGTGATCCTGGATACGACGCCCGAGGGGCGCGGGACGGATTGGTATCCGAAACTGGACGACAAGTGATGCGCTATCGGAGCCTCACCATGCATTTCATGTTCTTCTCAAACAGCGCATTGATCGGCGGTTTCATAGCCGCTCAAGAAACCCAAGGGATCACACATGTCTGATCTTGCAAAGAACACGAAGGCGACACTCATTCCAGTCCTTCGTTACCGTGACGCACCAGCGGCAATCGAATGGTTGTGCCAGGCGTTCGGCTTCGAGAGGCACTTGGTTGTGCCCAACGACGATGGCACCATTGCCCACGCACAACTGAGCTTCGGTAACGGCATGATCATGCTTGGTTCGGTTCAAAAAAAAGAAACCGAGTTTGGCAGTTTGATGAAGCAGCCCGATGAAGTCGGAGGCGGTCCGACGCAATCCACGTATGTCGTCGTGACGGATGCCGACGCTGCGTACACCCGAGCCAAGGCGGGCGGAGCCAGGATAGCGATGGAGATCAGGGACGAAGACTATGGTGGTCGCGACTTCACTTGCCACGACCTCGAAGGTCATCTCTGGAGCTTTGGCACCTACGATCCATGGTGAAGCCCATGCCAACTGCCAAACACCGTGCCCTGGCTGTGTTAGCCGGAAAGTGGATCACGCAGGGCACGATTCGAGCGACCGACGACGCTGCACCTTCCGAGATGCGGGCGATCGACCGTTACGAATGGCTGCCCGGTGGGTTTTTCATGCTGCACAACGTGGATGCGCTGATCGGTGGCACTGTTTCACAGTCCATCGAAGTGATCGGCTACGACGCGAAGCAGGCCTGTTACGTCACACGCTCATACGACGACCAGGGGACGAGCGACGGCTTTACCGCTCGCCTGGATGGCCGTGCGTGGTCGATTGATGGTGAGAAGGTCCGCTTCAGAGGTGCATTCGAGGCGGGCGGCTCGGTTCTTGCCGGAACCTGGGAGCAACGTAGCGGCCCTAGACGGTGGAGCCCGTGGATGGATATTGAGCTGCGAAAGGTGACCTGAGCTGCGCATGAGGTTGTCAGATGGCATGCGATTGCATAAGGCATTGTCTGAAAGCACAATCCGCTGCTTCTGACTCTCAATCACGGCGGCGCTGTACCCTACCGCACAGACGCCCACGCTCTACTTCATTAATGTTTGTCAAGGCGTGACTGACCTAGTCTCATACCGCGCCTTTATCAACCTGAGAAGGTGATTCGTCGCTTTTCAATATCAACCCAGCAAGAGCACCATGCTAAAAATGTACGGGTTTTCGAAGGTCAACCTCGCCGCGCGCGGCCACACTCGAGACCTGCGTGTGCTGTGGGCGCTCGAAGAAATGCAACTGCCGTTCCAGGTCGTCGGCATGGATCATCCCGCACACGATCTGAACACCGACGCCTATCGACAACTGAGCCCCTTCGAACAGATCCCGTCCATTAACGACGACGGATTGATGTTGTCCGAATCCGCCGCCATCCTCGTCTACCTGGCGAAGAAGTCCGGGCTCTTGATACCTGGCAACCTCGCTGGCGAGGCGCAAGTTGTGCGCTGGTGCTTCGCAGCGATGAACTCGGTGGAGCCGCCGCTGCTCAGCCTGATGGTACTGGACTGGACGGCGGATGGCAGTTGCGGCAAACACCGCGATTTCCTGGTCGGCTGGGTAGACAGGGTACTGACGAATCTGGAGCGCTGGTTGGCCGACCGCGACTTCATCGCGACCAAGAATTTCACGGTCGCGGACATCCTGATGGCGCACGTCCTCTACTCCGGCATCAAGGACGAGAGATTGATCGCGCCGTACCCGGCAGTTGTGTCGTATCGTGATCGATGCCTGGCACGACCCGCGTGGAAGCGGACCATCGAAACGTACTGCGCACGGGTCGAGGCGGGATAGATTGTCATCGTCGGCCACGAAGCCGGCGTGATGCCATGGCAATCAAGGAAGCAGCGATGACGAGGACGGTTTCGCAAAAAATGGGTGTCAAGGAGGGCATGCGGGCATTTTTTTGAACGCGCCGCAATCCGCACTGAACGCCATCAACCTGCCAGGGCTTGACGTTGTGTCTGCACTTCAAGGGGAGTTCGACTACCTGCATTTCTTCACCCAAAGGCAGGCTGAAATGGACGATTTATTTCCGAAACTCAAACGGCATCTCA
>NZ_JANNMI010000209.1:0-5722 GCF_031397715.1 Roseateles sp. | reverse complement strand
GTGGCGAAGGCCACTTCGCGCGCCCATGACGGGGAAACCGTCGGCGGTCGATCGGTTGCTCGGCGAGGACGCGATCCGCGCCCTGAACCTACCGCTGGAAGGGGCGACGACCCTGCCCAACCACGCCTACCTGCTTGGCCGCGCAATGCCGCTGGCGCCGGCGCACAAGGCCGACCTCTACGACAAGTTCACCACCGTGATCCGCGCCACCGTCAAGGGCAACCTCTTGGTCGCCGCCCTGCAAGGTCTGCTGGGTGGCTTGGCTTTCTGGTTCTTTGATTTACACGGCGCCCTGCTCTGGGGCGTTTTGATGGCGTTTTTGTCGATCTTGCCGGCGGTCGGCGCCGGCCTGGTGTGGGGGCCGGTGGCGCTGTACTTCTTTCTCAACGGCGAGATCTGGCAAGGCGTCACCCTGACGGCCTATGGCGTCCTGGTCATCGGCATGGTTGACAACCTGTTACGCCCCATCCTGGTCGGCAAGGACACCCGCATGCCCGACTATGTGGTGATGATCACCACGCTGGGCGGCATGGCGGTGTTCGGCCTCAACGGCTTCGTCATCGGCCCGGTGATCGCGGCGATGGTGATGGCGGTCTGGCATATTTTTACGGCCAGCCGGGAGGCGCAGGACTGAGGGGGCTTGACGCTGAAAGGACGAAAGCCGCGTATAGCGGCTTTCCATTTGGTGCATCTTTCTGCTTGTTAGCGTCCAGAGCTCATATCCCAGTGATCTTGCGCTTAGACTGTAGCACGTCAAGTATAAAAGTTAGCTACAAAGCATCTGGGAGGATGGCATGGCAGGCATGCGGTATCGACTCGCACTCGACCTCGGGTCAACTTCGCTGGGCTGGGCGATGCTCAGGCTGGGGTCCGACGGTCAACCCTGCGCCGTCATCAAGGCCGGCGCCCGGATTTTTTCCGACGGGCGCAACCCCAAGGATGGCTCATCTCTTGCAGTGACGCGGCGCGAAGCACGCGCCATGCGCCGACGCCGCGACCGCTTGCTCAAGCGCAAGGCGCGCATGATGGGCATGCTGATCACGCATGGTTTCTTCCCCGCCGATCAAGCCCAGCGGAAGGCTTTGGAGTCCGAAAATCCCTACGAATTGCGCGCCGTGGGCTTGGACGCCGCGCTGAAGCCCGAAGAATTTGCGCGCGCGCTGTTTCACATCAATCAGAGGCGAGGCTTCAAGAGCAATCGCAAGACCGACAAAAAGGACAACGACAGCGGCGCGCTCAAGACCGCTATCGGCAAGCTGCGGCAGGCCATCGCCGCCGAAGGCTGCCGCACGGTCGGCGAATGGCTGGCGCGGCGCGATGCGTTGGGCCAGACCGTGCGGGCACGCTACCGCGAAGCGCGAGTCGCTCGCGACGACGGCAAGAACCGCGTCGACAAAAGCTATGACCTCTACATCGACCGAGCCATGATCGAACAGGAGTTCGATGTGCTGTGGGCCAAGCAAGCCGAGCTGAATCCAGCGCTGTTCAACGAGACGGCACGCTTCGACCTGAAGGACGCGCTGCTGTTCCAACGCCCGCTGCGGCCGGTGAAGCCGGGGCGCTGCACCTTGCTGCCGGACGAGGAGCGTGCGCCGCTGGCCTTGCCGAGCACGCAAAGGACGCGCATCTACCAAGAGCTCAATCACCTGCGCATCCTCTACCCCGGCCTGCGCGAAGCCGAGTTGACACTCAGCCAGCGCAATATCCTGGCCGAAGCTCTGGAGCAAAACGGCCGACGCACATTCACGCAGATCAAACGCCTGCTCGGCTTGTCGGGCTCGGTGCAGTTCAATTTTGAAGACCCGAAGCGGCAGGAGCTCAAGGGCAATATGACCAGCACCGCACTTGCTCAAGCCAAGATGTTCGGTCCGGTCTGGTTCAAATGGACAGCCAAGCAACAAGACAGCATCGTCAAGCAAATCGTCGGCCAGCAGAGTTTGACCCGATTGATCAAGCGCCTGATGAAGTACTGCCTGATCGACGAAAGCTGTGCCGAACGGATCGCTGAGGCCGGTTTACCCGAGGGCTATGGCAGCCTCAGCGCGAAGGCGCTGGCCCGCATCCTGCCCGCCCTGAAAGCGGCAGTCATCACCTACGACAAGGCCGTGCTGGCCGCCGGCTTCGATCACCACAGCCATATCAGCGCGAGTGCCAGCGGCGAAATCCTGCCGGCCCTGCCCTATTACGGCCAGGCACTGCAACGCCACGTCGGCTTCGGCACTGGCGTACCCACCGACAGCGACGAGAAGCGCTACGGCCGCATCGCCAACCCGACCGTCCACATCGGTTTGAACCAAACTCGTTTAGTGGTTAACGCTTTGATCAAGCGTTATGGGCATCCCAGCGAAGTGATTGTTGAGTTGGCCCGCGACTTGAAACAAAGCCAGGACCAAAGGCAAGAAGAAAACAAGCGTCAAGCCGACAACCAGCGCCGCAATGCACGCATGCGCGCCGACATCGCCAACGTGCTCGGCATCAGCGAAGAGCGCGTCAAGAACCTGGATCTGCAAAAGATGCTGCTGTGGGAGGAGTTGAGTTTCGACGTTGCCGACCGGCGCTGCCCGTATAGCGGCGTGCAGATCAGCGTGCAGATGCTGCTCAGCGCCGAAGTCGAGATCGAACACATCCTGCCCTTCTCGACGACCTTGGACGACAGCCTCAACAACAAGACGGTCGCCATGCGCCAGGCCAACCGCGTCAAGGGCAATCTGACGCCGTGGCAGGCCTTTGGCGCGAAGGCCGTGCAGGGCTTCGACTACGAGCAGATCCTGGCCCGCGCCGGCGCCATGCCCAAAGCGAAACGCTATCGCTTTGCCGAAGACGGCCACCAGCAATGGCTGAAGGAGGACGCCGGCTTCCTACCGCGGGCGCTGAACGACACCCGCCACCTCAGCAAGGTGGCGCGCGAGTATCTAAGCCTGATCTGCCCGCAGGCCACCCGCGTGATCCCGGGCCGCATGACGGCGTTGCTGCGCGCCAAGTTCGGCCTCAACGATGTGCTGGGCTTGAACGGCGAGAAAAACCGCAATGACCACCGCCACCATGCCGTCGATGCCTGCGTGATCGGCGTGACCGATCAGTCCATGCTGCAGCGCTTTGCGCAGGCCAGCGCATCCGCACGTGAGCAGCAACTGAATCGTCTGGTGGAGAACATGCCGCTGCCTTGGGACAGCTACCGGGAACATGTCGCACGGGCGGTGAGGCAGATCTGGGTCAGCCACAAGCCGGACCATGGCCATGAAGGCTCAATGCACAACGACACCGCCTACGCCTTGCTGGGCAATGGCACGGTCGGCGTGCACAAGACGGTCGAAGGCGTGCGTAGCTTTGAGGTGGCCAAGCTCAAGGTGATTGAGTTCGCCGATGCGCGTGCTGGGGAGCGCCACGGCGTGCTGGCCAATGGCGAGCCGCAGCCTTACAAGGGCTACAAGGGGGACAGCAACTACTGCATCGAGATTTTCAGGAACGAAAAGGGGCGCTGGGAGGGTGAGGTGGTGTCGACGTTTGAGGCGTATCAGATTGTCAAAAATCGAGGCATCTCCGGACTGCATTGCAGGCATTCCAGCTACTCCGGCAAACCACTTGTCATGCGATTGATGAGCGATGACATGCTCCGTCTAGAAATCGACGGAACGGTTCAGGTAATGCGCGTCGCGTCGATGAATGCAGCGGGCAGGCTCACATTGGCTGCCCACCAAGAAGCCAATGTGGCAGCGCGAGATCGCGACAAGGAAAGCAATTGGTCTTACACGTACAAGCAAGCGGGCTCGCTGCTATCTGCGCGAGCTAGGCAGGTTTCGATCTCCCCAGTCGGGGAAGTCAAAGACCCAGGTTTCCGTCCTTAGCCATGATCGGCCGCATCGTCGAAGTCGCCGATGACAGTCGACACCTGTCGCTGTACCGCGGCTTCATGATCGTGCAGGACACCAATGGCGCCAGGCCAGAATTGGGCCGAATACCTCTGGACGACATCGCCGCCGTGATCGCCAACGCGCATGGCCTGAGTTACACAAATAACTTGTTAGTGGCTCTGGCCGAACGCGGCGCGCCGCTGGTGCTGTGCGCGGCCAACCACAACGCGGTCGGTATGTTGCTGCCGATCTCCGGCAACTTTGAGCAGGCCAAGCGCATCGAGGCGCAGATTGCCGCCAGTCAGCCCACCCACAAGCGCATGTGGGCCGCGGTGGTGCGCGCCAAGCTGGAGCAGCAAGGCGCGGCGCTGAAGGCGGTGGGTGCACCGCACGCGCCGCTGACGGCGTTGGCAGCCAAGGTCAAAAGCGGCGACCCCGAAAACCTTGAAGCTCAAGGCGCACGGCGTTACTGGGGCCTACTATTCGGCGAGGCCTTCCGTCGTGACCGCGAGGCCGAGGGCCTCAACGCCATGTTGAACTACGGCTACACCGTGATGCGCTCGGCGACGGCCAGGGCGGTCATCGCTGCGGGCCTGCACCCCAGCATCGGTCTGCATCACAGCCATGACAACAACGCGATGCGCCTGGTCGACGACTTGATGGAGCCGTTCAGGCCCCTCATCGACCTCAAGGTCTGGGCCTTGCAACGCGATGGCAAGGTCGAGGTAACACCCGGGACCAAGCGGGCCTTGGTGCTGACGCTGTATGAGGACATGCAGACTGCGTCTGGCCTGACGCCGGTGATGGTCTGCATGCAAAAGCTGGCCACCTCATTGGCCCAGGTCTACCTGGGCGAAAAGAGCAAGGTCGAGTTGCCTATTGCTGGTCTTGCCGGTTGCCTACTGCCTGCGTTGCCAGAAGTTAGCCAAGATGACTGAGCAGCTGCGCTGGAGGCGGCTAACACCATGCTTACAGGGTATCGATTGATGTGGATGACGGTCATGTTTGACCTGCCCGTGGTCGAGGCCGAGGAGCGCCGCGCGGCGACCCGATTTCGAAACTCCCTGCTCGACCTCGGCTTTCAGATGTGCCAGTACAGCGTGTACATGCGTTTTTGCACCAGCGGCACCCAAGTCGAAACCTACTGCAATATGGTCGAGCAGGCCTTGCCGATTGGTGGCAAGGTGAATATCCTGCAGTTCACCGACAAACAGTACGAACGCATCATCTGTTTCCAGGGACGCTTGAAGTCGGCAAGCAAAAAATCGCCCGATCAATTTGACCTTTTCTGATCATGCCGCTCGTTTTTTCATCTCAAAAAAGAGCTAACCCCCCGACGAATCAAGGAGTTAGCTCTGCTCTAGTCTAGATCACTGGGATATGAGCTCTGACCGGAACGAGGACGATGGTGTCCTAAACCCCCGCACCAGTCTAGATCACTGGGATATGAGCTCTGACCGGAACGTCTTCGTCGGTGCCGAGCTCATGCACGGCAGTCTAGATCACTGGGATATGAGCTCTGACCGGAACCAGTCGGCGGCGCTCGGTGTGCCGGTGCCAGTCTAGATCACTGGGATATGAGCTCTGACCGGAACTGAGCCGTCGCGGTCGATGCCGCACGCGGCAGTCTAGATCACTGGGATATGAGCTCTGACCGGAACCAGTGCGGTCACGTGAACACCTCCTCAAACAGTCTAGATCACTGGGATATGAGCTCTGACCGGAACCTGCTCTTGCTTGATGACGCGCAGGGCAATAGTCTAGATCACTGGGATATGAGCTCTGACCGGAACCTCCATGCGTCGGTGCTGCGCTGCGTGGCCAGTCTAGATCACTGGGATATGAGCTCTGACCGGAACTCACCGTTCGCA
>NZ_JANNMI010000189.1:0-16302 GCF_031397715.1 Roseateles sp. | reverse complement strand
GCCTGATCAGCGACGAAGATCGGCGCTCGGCCAGTGGTATTCCCGGACTGTCGGAAATGCCGGTGCTGGGTACGCTGTTCGGCGTGCAGAACACCACCCGCAACAAGACCGAGGTGGTGCTCTTGATCACCCCGCGCATCGTGCGCAGCTTGGCTGTGCCGGAAGTCGCGATGACGCGCATGGCCAGCGGCACCGACGCGTCGCCGGGCGCTTTCAGCAGCCTGCTGAAAGCCAATGCCAAGGTGGGTGTGGCGCCGGCCGGGGCCGGCCAAGCCGCCGTGACAGCACGGCCAATGCCGAATGCAGCGGCCGCAGTGGCGGCCGAGGCGGCGGCCGCTAACTTGGAGGCCACCGTGCATCTGGACGTCACGCCGCAAGTCGCCGCCGGCGGCACCGTCTCGGTGGCCTTGAGGAATGACTCCGGCCTGACCGTCAAGGGCGAGCTTGAATATGACCCGAGCAAATTACAGCCGGCCGGCGCCAGTGCCACGCCCAACTCGGGCCGCCTGCCGGTCGAGATTCCCCCGCGTGGTGAGCGGGTGGTGGTGCTGCGGGCCTTGCCGGCCGCCAACGGCCAGGTGCTCAATATCGGCCTGAACAGCTTGTCCGCCAGCGGGCTCAACGGCGAGAGCGCATCCGTGCGGTTAGAAGGTTCGGGTTTGTTGACGGTGGATGCGCCGCGCTGAACATGGAGCCCCTCGTCCAAGGAGTACCTTGGCCGGTCCCCCGGGGGGACGGCGATGCTTGCCGGTTCGACCGGCAAGCACATCGCCATGGCGGGCCGGCTTGGGAGCGGCCCGGCGCTCGGCCCGCAGGGTTCACACTAGTCGAGATGCTGGTCGTGCTCGCCATCATGGCGATGCTGGCCGGCGCGGCGCGACCTCTGTTGGAGATGTCGGTGCAGCGCAGCCGCGAGCATGAGCTGCGTGCTGGCCTGCGCAGCTTGCGCGGGGCGCTTGACGCCTACAAAAAGGCGGTCGAGGCCGGCCAGATCAAGGCCAGCCCTGAGGACAGCGGCTATCCGCCGAATCTGCAGGCCTTGGTGGCGGGGGTGCCGGATGCCAAGTCGCCCGAAGGCCGCAAGCTCTATCTGTTGCGCCGCCTGCCGCGCGACCCGTTTGCCGACCCCGCGCTGGAACCTGCCGAAACCTGGGGTCAGCGGGCCGCCGACAGCCCGCCCGATGAACCGCGCGCCGGGCGCGATGTGTTCGACGTTTTCTCGCGCTCCGACCGGCGCGCGCTGGACGGCTCGCGTTACAAGGATTGGTGATGAAGAGTGCAGCAAAATCAAAAGGCTTTACCCTGATCGAGTTGATCGTGGTGATGGCTATCGTCGCGCTGCTGGCCTCGATCGCCGCGCCGCGCTATTTCAACAGCTTGCAAAAGTCCAAAGAGACCGCGCTGCGAAGTTCGCTCAGCACCATGCGCGACGCACTCGACCAATTTGCCGCCGACAAAGGCCGTTACCCCGATTCGCTGGAGGAGCTGGCCACGGCCCGCTATATCCGCGAAATCCCCGAAGACCCGTTGACCGGCAGCCGCGAAGCCTGGGTGGTGCTGGCACCGCCGCCCGATGCCATAGCGACCGGCCAAGTCTACGATGTGCGCAGCGGTGCTGCCGGCCGCGCCAGCGATGGGCGCTTGTTTGCGGACTGGTGAGATGTGTCGTCAGCGCGGCTTCACTTACCTCGGCTTGCTCTTCTTCGTCGCCATCACCGCGGCGGGTTTGGCGGCCTTGGGCCAGGCCTGGAGCACGGCCGCGCAGCGTGAACGCGAGCGCGAGCTGGAGTTTCGCGGCAACGAGATTGCCCAGGCCATAGTCAGTTACTTGAAGACCTCACCGGGTTTGGCGCAATATCCGAGCAGCCTGGAGGACTTGCTGGCCGACCGGCGCGGCCCCAAGACCCGCCACCATCTGCGCCGTGCCTATGCCGACCCCTTCACCGGCAAGCCCGACTGGGTGCTGGTGCCGGACCCCGCCAACCCCAAGACCTTTGTGGCGGTACACAGCCGCTCCGAGCGGCCCTTGCTGCGCCAGCTGCAGACCGACGGCACGCCGATCGCCGCCGCGCAAGATTGGGTCTTCACCGCCAACGCGTCCATCACCGCCAAACCCGGTAACGAGGTTCTCGTCGAGCCCAAACCGGCCTCCAGCCCGAATCCCTAACGCCATAAAAAAGGCCCCTGCGAACAGGGGCCCATGGCGAGGCGAAGCCGGCTCAGCGGTTGTCCACCAAGACCAAGCTAGTACCCACGCTCACCGGGACTGCCGTGCGTGTATCCCAGTACTGCAGATGGCCCAGATAGCGATGGCCGGCGGGCACGCGCCAGCCCAGGCCGATGGTCGCTGCGCCACCTTCATAGACCGAGGCGGGCGCGCTGGCCCTGAGGGTTTGCGCGCCGACGGCCGGCCCGACCACCCAGCTGGACAATACATAGTCGACCGCGCCGCCGGCACCGTTGCTGGTGTTGAAGCCGATCACGCAGGCCGAATAAGTGCCCGCCGGCGGTGCATTCAGCTGCACCATTTCTTCCGCGCTGCCGCCACCGCTGCTGCCGACCTTGGTGCCGGTGCCGCCGGGGCCATTGAAGACATCGAGATCCAGATCGACGGCCGCCGAGGTCTCGGCGTCAAACAGCTGGAAACGCGCCAACTTGGCGCCGGCCGGCACGACGCTGTTGTAGCACTGTGTCTGGCCCGAACGGATATTGCCGCTGTTGCGGGTGGCCGGCACCAGCCCGGTGGCCGTGACCGCCAGCGTGCCGGTGTAGGCCGAGGTCACCGAAACCGTCTTGCTGCCGGCCCCGGCTGCGCGCACATCCACCACTTCCGGCGGTGCCAAGAAGCCGACTGCATTGGCGCTCAGCGGGCTGCTCACCTGCACCGCACCGTCGCTCCAGCTGAGCGTGCCGAAGGACCAGGTGTTGATCGGCGAGCCGGCGTTGATGGTCAGCTTGGTTGAAAAACTGCCACTCGCCCCGGGCGCCAAGGTCAACGTGGCCGGTGTGACCAGCACGGTCCAGCCGGGCAGCGTGGCCGTGGCGGTGAAGGTCTTGGTCGCGCCGGTCACATTGGTCACCTTGCGTTGCAGAGTTTGCGTATTCAACACATTGGCGACGGTCAAGGAGGCCAGGTTCAGGTTCCAGGGCTCGATCGCACCGAGCGCGGCGCAGGTGCCGATGGCGGCCGGTGGGGTCAGGCCCACGCCGCACAGGAAGCGGCCATGATCGGTCGGACCGCTGTCGTAGACCAAGGGGGTGGCCGCTGCACCGTTCGGGTTCATGTGACCGGCACCATAGCCCCAGCGGTCATTGTCGGCCGTGCCATTGGCCAGTTTGACGCCGTTGGTCGAGGTCATCAGCGCCGACTTGACGGCGGCCACCGACCAGTTGGGATAGAGCTGCCTGAGCAAGGCCGCCGCGCCCGCGATATGGGGGCTGGACATCGACGTGCCCGACAAGGAGCTGGCGTTCGCCCGAGGCGTGAAGCTGCCGGCGACGGTGCCGTCATGCTCGGCTTGGGTCTGGTTGGTGATGAAGGCGGCCAGAATATCCACGCCCGGGCCGGTGATGTCGGGCTTGAGGATGTTGCCATTTGCCTTGTTGGGGCCGCGCGATGAGAAGCTGGCCATCACCGGCGCCACCACGGCGATCGGCGTGGCCGGCGGCATGATGGTGGCGGTGGCGCCGGCGGTGGCCGCATAAGCGTTGATGGTGGCGCGCGTTGCCAGCGGCAGATGAATCGACGGCACCGAGTGGAAGTCAGCCGCCAGTCCATCGGCGGCGGCATTGGCGTTCACCAGCACCATGCCGATGCCGCCGACCCGCTTGACCTCGGCGCTCTTGTCGACGCGGGCGCTCACACCACGGTCGCAGACCACGATCTTGCCGACCGCTGCCGTCGCACTCAAGGAGTTGGCGAAGCAACGTTGCGCGTCGGCCATGGCCGCGCCTGCGGCCGGGATGCTGCTGGCCAGGATCAGGCTGCCCGACAAGGTGCCGCTGAACACCGACACGCCATTCGAGAACACCGTGTTGTTGCCCAGCTTCAGGTCGGCGAAGGCTTGGCGATCATGGGTCGAGGCGGCCACCGTCATCAGCCAGGGGCTGATGTGCGCGACTTCATTGCCCGGCCCGCTGTTGCCGGCCGAGGCCGCGACGAAGATGCCGGCTGCGGTGGCGTTCAGATAGGCGATCTCGACCTCGTCGAGGAAGCTGGTCTTGCTGCCGCTGACCGAGTAATTGATCACATCGACGCCATCGGCGACGGCGTCATCGATCGCCTTCAGGATGTCGGCCGTCGTGCCGCCGTCATTGGCGGGCGTGGTGCTGGCCGTCCAGAGTGCCTTGTAGACGGCCAGCCGGGCGCGCGGCGCGATGCCGGAGATGGCGCCGATCGCGGCACCTTGGGCGGTGGCCTGCACATTGCCGTTGCCGCCCGAGGTGGAGGCGGTGTGGGAGCCGTGGCCGTCGCCGTCACGAGGAGATTTGTACTCAAGCGATGGGTGCAAGGTGTAGGCGCCGCCGCTGGCGTCCGCGCCGGCAAAAAAGGCGTCGCCATAGAAGCGCGCACCGATCAGCTTGTTATTGCACATGGTGGCGGCGTTGAAGCCTTCGCCGTTGACGCATTTGCCCTTCCATTTGGCCGGCGGCGGGCCATAGGCCGAGCTGCCGGCTTGGTAGTAGGGGACGGCATTGCCGCCGCCATCGACCTTGTCGCCGAACGACGCATTCTCGGGCCAGACGCCGGTGTCGATGACGCCGATGATGATGTCCTCGCCCTTGACCTGGCGCGCCAACGCGTCCAGTTGCGACCACAGCCCACCGGGCGCACTCAGCTGCAAGAAGGCCGGCGTGCGGGTGGTGTCGGCCCGCACCAGGCGCGACTCATTGACCGACAGCACCTGGGCCGAGGTCTTCAACGCGAACGCCTGCGCCTCGGTCAGCTGCACGGCGAAGCCATTGAAGCTCACGCTGTAGTTGTGCAGCGTCCGGGGCGAGCCTATTTTTGCCAACACCTGGGCTTGTTGGGCGGCCAGAAAGCTGCGGTAGCTGCTGACGTTGCCGGCACTCGCGTTGAAGCGCGCTCCGGCCACCGGCTTGGTGGCGGCCAAGCCGCCGGGCTTGCCGGTGAAGGTGGCGGCCGGCGCGTCGGCCAGTTGCACGATGTAGATTTTCTTGGCGCTGCTCTGAGCCGATGTGCCCAGGCTCAGGGCGGCCAAGCCCAGCGCCAAACTGATACGTAAGAGATTCATTTGAGAATTCCTTGCTGTGTGGGGGGGTAAATCGCTACTTCAGCGGATTGAAGCGCGGCGGCGCAAGGCCAGGGCCGCCAAGCCCAGGCCCAGCAGCACTGCGGCCGCAGGCTCCGGCACCGCCGTCACGCTGATGTTGTCAAGCGCGAACTGGCCGTTGTTTTGCAGCGGGCTGGCGCAGACATTGGCGCCGTCGAAGGAGCAGGCGAAGAAGTCCAGCGACTTCAGATTGGCGAAGGCGTTGAAGTTGGTGTTGTAGCTCGCAAAGTTGCGGTCGAACAACCAGGCCACGCCCTGGCTCGTGTTGTCGGCATAGGTGGCCACCGCCGCGATCACGGTGCTGCCGCCGGCTGCCGGCTGCAGGGGCACAAAGGCGGCGTCGAAGCCATGCAGCGTGAACAAACTGCCGTCGGGGCGGGTCAGGCGCAAGGCGCCTTCGTTGAGCTGGGTGTAGAACTGGCTGGTGTTGCCGGTCGGGGCGGCTGCGCCGAGGCCGCTGGCCACGTCAACCGTGCCGGCGTCGTACACCGCCGTCATTTGATAACCGGCCTGCTCGAAGCTCTCGCCGGCAAAGTACAGGCCGGTCAAGGTCGGTGATTCAAAGTCCAGCGTGGTGGTCATCGCTTGCGCCGGCGCACTGAGGGCGAGACCGGCGAGACAAGCGAGGGCGGCGCTGGCGTACAGCGGCCGAATCAGTTTGAACATGGCAACTCCTGGGTGAAGGAATGGGGAAGTTAAAACGGCGCCGAGATGGGCGAACACCGACGGTAGAGGCATGCTGCGCACCACACACCGGGGCAAACCCGCGAGCCCATGCAGACCCCCCTAATGTGTTGCTGCCTAGGAGCGTGGGCGGCAGAAGAGCCGGCCGCCACCCTGCATGCGCTCACATGGGGGCATCAATAACGAGGAAACGAACGTGCGGCTGCGTCCTGGCTTTCGTTGTTGATGTTTTTTCGCCCATAAATTGGGTTAGGTAATAACCCTGACACAAAGCGGTAGGCCGAGCCAATAGAGCTCACTACTTTACCTGCTCATTGGGTGGCTCAAGGCCCCGTTTGCACCGGGGAAACCCTCTCCCCCCCGGCTTGGGGGGCGGGCAAGTCGGGATGGGAAAGCAACGCGATCTAAAGAGAATAAAAACTCGTGCCGTCGAAGCGATACATCCGCGCTTCGGGCCCGTTCGGCTTGACGATGCAGCGCCCTTGAGACCCTCTAGCGCATCTGTATGTTGCAAGCATGAGGCTTAGAAATCCTACTCATTCGTATCGAGGTATAGAGACATGAAGAAATTTTCTCAGTTGGCCATGGCGCTTGCCGCAGTCGCCGCCTGTTCGGCCGCTTCGGCCGAAGTGATCGGTTTTGAAAGCCAGGCCCTGGTCGGCTACATCGGCGGTGAGTCCTTCATGGACGGCGCGGCCAACTTGGGCGTCATCGGTGACGGCTTCGCCGGCATCATGATCAACGGCGCTGATGCCGCTGCCTGTGACACCGTGACCTGCCCCACCGGCAACACCAGCAAGTACTTCATGGGCGTCAATGACGGCGGCCTGAGCCTGAGCATGGGTGGCACCGCCTTTCGTCTGGCCGGTTTGGATTTCGGCTTTGTGATGCCGACCGCAGGCTTGAATGAGTTCACGCCCGGCCAGTTGCAAATCACCGGCACCGACGCCAACGGCGTGCAGACCATGATTGCCAGTGACTTCAGCAAAGTGGGCAGCGATTACGTCTTCGCCAGTTGGGCCATTGGCGGCCCATTCGCCCAAACTGCCTTTGCTTCGGTGAGCATCAATGCTTGCTTGTTTGATGCCAATGGCATGTGCCAAGCGCAGGCGATGGGCCAAGCCCAGTTCGCGCTCGACAACATCAACGTGACCGCCGTGCCGGAGCCAAGCAGCTATGCCTTGATGGGCCTGGGTCTGGCCGGCTTGGTCGCTCTGCGCCGCCGTCGCGCCGCCTGAGCTCTGCACAAGTCATCGCAAATTCAAGGAACAGATCAATGAAACTTCGTCCAATTTCGCTCGCCGCCGTGGCCCTGCTGGCTGGTTTTGCTGCCACCACTCAAGCGCAAGAAGCACGCCGCTCTTACATCATTCAAATGGCCGACAAGCCGGCTGCCTCGTACACCGGCGGCGTCGTCGGCCAGCCAGCCACCAAGGCCGCTCAAGGTACTCGCCTTGACCTCAACTCCAGCGCCGTTCAGTCCTTCATCAGCTACCTGGAAGACAAGCAAAACCTGCTGTTGGCAACGGTCCCAAGTGCCGAAGTCACACACCAATATCAAGTCGTCTTCAACGGCTTCGCAGCGCAGTTGACCGATGCCGAAGTGCGCAAGCTGAAGAAGAACCCGGATGTCGCGCTGATCATGGCGGACTCGATTTCGCAGCCGATGACCAGCTACACCCCGACCTTCTTGGGTCTGGACAAGATCCCCGGCGGCCTGTGGGAGCAAAACGGCGGCAAGAGCAAGGCCGGCGAAGGCATGATCATTGGCTTGATCGACAGCGGCATCTGGCCCGAGAACCCCAGCTTTGCCGACCGCGTTGACGGCAATGGCGTGCCAACGCACGATATGAGCGGCACGCTGGCCTATGACGCACCACCGGCCAAGTGGACCGGCGGCTGCGATGTCCGCCCCGGCATCGTTGCCGCTAACTGCAATAACAAGCTGATCGGGATTCGCTCGTACCGCTCGGCCGCCCAGACCTTCGCGCCGCAGGAATTTGATTCCGGCCGCGACGCGACCCAAGGCGCCGGTGGCGGCCACGGTTCGCACACGGCGTCTACCGCCGGTGGCAACAATGGCGTGCTGGCTTCCAGCGCCGGTAACCCGCTGGGTTCTGTGTCCGGCATCGCGCCGCGCGCCCGCATCGCCGCCTACAAGGTTTGCTGGAAGGGTACGACCGCCAACAACGGCGGTTGCGCCGGCTCCAACACCGTTGCGGCGGTTGAGCAGGCGGTCAAGGACGGCGTGGACGTATTGAATTACTCGATCGGCCCGACGGCCGGTGGCGGCACCTTCCAGGACGCGGCCGTGTTGGCTTTCTTGGGCGCCTCCAACGCGGGTGTGTTCGTTGCCGCTTCGGCCGGCAATTCCGGCCCGTCCACGGCGCCGGCCGCCAACCTTGGCCCATGGCATGCGACGGTCGGAAACTCGACCCACAACCGCCTGTATTCGGGTACCGCCACGTTGGGCAATGACACCAAGGTTGTTGGCTCATCCACCAACCCCAAGACTGATTCCGCCAATTTGATCCTGGCGCAAGATGCTGGCGTTGCTGGCCTTTCGGTCAGCGATCAGGCGCGCTTGAAGGAGTGCTTTGGCACGACCGACCTGAGCGCTCCCAGCATCGGCGGCGCACCCTGGGTCAGCAAGGCCTTGATCGACCCCGCCAAGGTGTCCGGCAAGATCCTGGTGTGCGATCGCGGTAACAACGCGCTGGTCAACAAGAGCGCCAACGCCAAGACGGCCGGCGCCACGGGCGTGATCCTCGGCAACGTGGCGGGTGGTGCGACCAACACCGCCAACGCACCGCACACGCTGTCGACCGTGCATGTGACCTCCGGCGACGCCACTGTGGTGAAGACCTATATGGCCGCCAACCCCGGCGTGGCCACCGCGTCGCTGGGCGACCTGAACGTGATCGTCAACCCGAATGTGCCAGCACCGGTGATGGCCGGCTCCTCGTCGCGCGGCCCCAACGTCGCCAATGCCAACATCCTCAAGCCCGACATGACCGCGCCGGGTTCGGACATCTTGGCCTCGGTGACGCCTGCGATGACGCAAGGCGAGCGCGATGCGATCGCTGCCGGCGGCTCGACCACCGCAGTGGACTGGGCCTTCTACACTGGCACTTCGATGTCCAGCCCGCATGTGGCCGGCCTGGCAGCCTTGATCAAGCAACAGCATCCCACCTGGACGCCGGCGATGATCAAGTCGGCCCTGATGACGACGGCCAAGGACACCGAAAGCGACGGCCTGAACGGCGCGCTGCCTTGGGACCCCACTGCCAAGAACACCGGCAAACTGCCGTGGGCACAAGGCGCCGGTCATGTGGTGCCTAACCTGGCCTCCGATCCAGGCCTGGTCTATGACGCGACCGAAGCCGACTACGACAAGTTCATGTGCGGCGTCGGCATCACGCCGCCGGGCAAGAACTGCGGCGTTGTCGGCAGCATCCCGGCCTATAACCTGAACCTGCCTTCGTTGACGGCGGCCAGCGTTTTGGGCGTGGCCACCCTGACCCGCACCGTGACCAACGTCGGCACCGCGCCATCGACCTATACCGCTGCCGCTACGGTGGCAGGTTATGACGTGGTGGTGTCGCCGGCCTCGTTCACGATCCAGCCGGGTGCCAAGCAGACCTTCACGGTCAAGCTGACGCGCACCAGCGCGCCATTGGCCACCTGGGCCTATGGCAACCTGACCTGGACCGACAACCTCGGCCACAAGGTGCGCAGCCCCTTGACCGCCCGCGGCAGCACGCTGATTGCGCTGGATTCGGTCTCCAGCGAGGCACAGTCGGGCAGCAAGGTCTTCACCGTCGGCTCCGGTTTTGCCGGCAGTCTGGTGGGCGTCAAGGCCGGCCTGCAAGCGGCCGTGCGTGACAGCCGCAACATCGGCCAGGCCGATAACGGCACTTCGACGGCGACCTGCAGGGCCGGTGGTGGTGTGGGCGTCAACGTGCACAACGTGACCATCCCTGCCGGCACCCTGGCGGCTCGTTTTGCGCTGTATGACGAAGAGACCACCGGCGGCGGTGCCTCCGACCTCGACTTGGCGGTGTTCAATGCGGCCGGCACCTTGGTCGCCAGCAGCGGCACCGATGGTTCCAACGAACTGGTTCAGATCAAGAACCCGGTCGCGGGTGCCTACAAGGTCTGCGTGGTGGGCTACGCACCGTTGGGTGGTTCGGCCGACTACACGCTGTCGTCTTGGGTGCTTGACCCAGCGGCTGCCAGCAGCGGCAACTTCAAGGCCCTGTTGCCAAGCAAGGTCTTTGTCGGTGGCAACGCCTCGGTCGGAATCAGCTGGTCGGGTCTGGCTCCGGCCAAGCGCCATCTGGGTGCGCTCAGCTTTGTCGTCAACGGCGCGGCTTTGGGCATGACGATGGTTGAAGTCAACACCAATGATCCGCTGCCGCTGTTCCAGAACTCGCGCGTCGAGATGGCTGAAACGAACTAAGCGAAGGGGTGTGGCGAAGCGCAGGCTTCGCCAACAGTCAAGCAAGGGCCGTAGTCTGCAAAGGCTACGGCCCTTTTTTACTTTGCCAGATGGGAGCCGGGGCTGCCGCCACGGTTGGCGGGGTTCAAGGTGCAGCGGCCGGCTTGGCAGCTGGCGCCGGGGTCGGTGACCAGGCGGCAGTCGGACATCATGTTCGAGGCCAAGTTCTCGGCCCTGCGCGCCGCCGCATGTTGCTCGACCAGGCTGCGCAGCTTGTTGCCGTCGCTGCCCTTGCTGGACCAGGCCAGATAGCTGTCCGGTCCGCCGCAGGCCTTGGCGCCGACGGCAATGCTGTGGCATTGCTGCGGCCCGTCGCAGGCAGCGGTGCCGACTTCGGCCTCAATCTGCTGCCACAAGGTCTGCGCATCGGTCTTGGGACGGTGCATGGGCTTGATGGGGTCTACCGCACAGGCGGCGGTGGCGATCAGCAGGCTGAGCAAGCTGCTCAAGCCGAGCAAGTGGCGCATTAAATGGGGTTTTGATGGTTTTTCCATGCACGCATACTCGCTCAGCCGGGGTCGGCTGACAAGCTTTTGCTGAGCCTTTTAGGGCGCCAAGCTGATGCGAATGATCTCGCGAGCGGCCCAGACCTGGCCTTCGTCCACCAGGGCGGCAGCCAAGCGCAACTGCCGCAGCAGCGGATCAGGCTCCAACTGGCTGAGCTGCAGCAGCTCTTGCTTGCGCTGCGTCAGCAGGGCCGGGTCCTCGACCACGATCTGCCCCTGGTGGCGCTGACCGGCGTAGTTGAGTGTCCATTGCAGCATGTTGCCACGCTGCAGATGCGCGGCCGGCAGGCGCAGCTCTTGCGCCGGGCCGGGTTGGCGGTGCACCAGCTTGCCCTTCAGGCTAAGCTCAAAACTGGCCAGATCAGCGTCGGCCGTCTGGCCCAGCGGCACCACGAGGTCAGCCTGTGGTTCGGCCAGCCGTCCGCTCGGGATTGCAGTCAGGATGTAGTCCTCATTGGCACCGCGCGACGAGCCACTGCGAAGGCGCTGACCGCCATCCAAGACGCTTTTGATCTGCTGCATCAGCTGCGTCATGCCGCCGGCATCGGCCGGCGCGTTGCCGGCGCCGACGATCAAGGCGCCGCTGTTGACGCGGCGCATCTCGGGCGCCGCCTGCGTGGAAGCATGGCTGGCGGCCACGGCGTACACCGCCACCTCGCCGGTGGCGACGCGCAAGCGCCGGCAGTCGGGCGCAGACAGCGGCTCAGGAAATGGCGTGGTGATTTCGCCCGAACGATTGATGACGCGCGCCGAGGCGTCCGCCCCCTTGTACAAGCAGGCCGAAGCCGCCGCCAAGCCGGGCAGGCTCAACAGCAGCAAGGCCAGCAGGCTTGGTTGAGTGCGGATGGGCCGCTTCATTTGGCTTGCACCAGGAAGACGTCGCCGATCAAATCGCTTTTCTCCATCGGCACCTGCTTGTTCTTGGTCTCCGCCTTGACGGCCTCACGTACCTTCTTGAAGACCTGCTCAATATTCTGGTTAGGTACGCTGAGCTGGGCGGCGAAATGCTTGCTGAAAACGCTGTTGCGGGCGATCCCGTCTTCGGCCGTGCTGCCAGGTGAGGTGGCAAAAGCGATCAAGCCGCCTTGCGGCACCTGCTTGATGTCGGCCAGGCCGCTGCCGGCCAAGCTGCGGCTGGTGGCCGGCAGCGGGTTGTCGCGGCAGGCGTCTATGACCAAGAGCTTGACGGCCGGTGCGGCCACTTCAAGCTGGGCCACGATATCGGCTAACTGCACGCTGCCTTGCTCGCGCACATCGTCGATCGAGCGCATCTTGGCGTTGTCCACCGGCATCAAAAAGTTCTCGCCGTCGGCCTGGATTGCGTGGCCGGCGTAATAGAACAACGCGATGTCGGCGCCCTTGGCGCGCGTGGCAAAGTCGCGCGTGGCGGTGGCAAAGCGGGCCGAATTGACGTTCTCCAAGGTCAGCACATCAAAGCCGATGCGGGTCAGCTTGTCGCTTACCAAGCGGGCATCGTTGACCGGGTTGACCAGCGCGCTGCGCTGATACTTCGAATTGCCGATGACCAAGGCGACCCGCTTGCCGTTACCCTTGATGACCGGGGCACGTGCCACTTGGGTGCCAGCCAGATCGGCCGGCATGAAGGCGACCGGGTTCTCGCGGACGGCTTTTTCGGTGATCGCAATACGCCGGTCGATTTGCGAGTTAGGCGCGTTGATCAACTCCGACGCGCGCCGGTAGCCTTGGGAAGCGCGCAGCAGGTCGCCGCGTACCTCGGCGCAAAAGGCGTTGTTGAAGGTCAGTGCCGGTGATTCTTTGTGGTCGAGGTAGAGCTCCTCGAAACGTCGGCAGGCTTCGTCCATGCGCTTGGCCTCCGCGAACTTGGTGGCCGCGTCAAAATCCTTGCGCTGTGCCGCCGGCAGGCCGGCGTCCGCGCTCATCAGGTCGAGCGGGCGCAACTCATACGAAGGCGCCAACACGCGCATCACATTGACGCCGGTGTTTTGCACCGCGTTGGCGGTCAATTGCTTGGGGTCGACACGGGCTATCGTGGTCTCGTCAGAACACAGGCGTTGCCCGCTCTCGCCGCCGACACTGTCGGTGAAGACGCTGCGCTTGTCGCTGCTGCGGAACACCTTGATGCGAGCGGCAGCCAAGCCGCGGGTGTCGGTGCAGCTGACGCGTGTGCTGCGCACCTGCTCCTTCGGGCAAGCTTTCAAGAATTTGGTCTGGACCGCGCAAGTGCTGCGCTCTTCCGTCGAGTTGGTGCTGCGTACTTCGCTGACACCGCCGCTCACCAGGACCAGCGCTTCGGTACCGGCCTTGGCGGCCAGACCGGCCAGTTGCACATCAGAAGGCACGCCGTTGAGGCGGCCACCCATTTGCACTTTTGTATAGAACGGCCGCTCCTCGATGCGCAGCTTGCTCATGGCGCTTTCCAGATCCATGGCGATCTGGGCCGAGACCTCGCTGCCGTCCGACAGAATCAACACCGACTTCAGGCTGCCCGCATCGGCGTTTTTGGCGGGCAGCAAAAAGGTGATCTTGGGCGCCACCGCATCGCTCAAGCTGTGACCCATGTCGTTGACTGCGTTGCTCACGGTTGCTAAGCAACCGGTCAATAGGCTGGCGACCAGCCCGGTGAGCAAGAGCGCCGGCAACAGCCGAGCGCCCCGTGGAAATGGTGCGGTAGGAGAAGGTGACTGATGACGATGCATGCGGGAATCCTGATGTTGCAGACGGCTGACTCAGGTCAGATTGATCTTGACGCGTAACCGCAAGTTACGACGGCTTGGTGGCATAGTGCCGCCATTGCATCGGCTTATCAAGATGAAATCTTCTCCAGTCGGCCTAACGGGCCGTTTACAGCTGCACTTGCGCGGCTTTTTGTTGCTTTTGCGCGTACCCGACAAGTTCTGGGCGCTTTGGGGCGCGCGCATTCTCAATGCGGTGCTGATGTCGGCCATCGTCGCGTTTTGCTTGCGGCCCTTTGAGACCGGCGTCCGCGAGTTCGTCGACGCCAATGTGCAGATGAGCTTGTTGGCGCAGCTGGGCCATGCGGACAAGCTGCCGCCAAAGTGCGCGGGGAGAGCCTTGGACTGCATTTCGGTCATCGGCATTGACGACGCCGAGCATCGCCATATTTTTCAACAGCGCTCACCGCTTGATCCTGACAAGCTGCGCGCGTTGTTCGATGCGATGCAGAGTGCCCCACCCAAGGTGTTGGCGGTCGATTTGGACTTGTCGCCGGCTGCGCCGGATGAATGGCCGGCGCGTCAGCGCTTGTTTGATAGCCTGCAAAAATTGGCGCGCCTGACGCAGCTGGTGATGGTCTGCCCGCAAGGCTACACGGGCGGTGCCCCCGGCGCACTGGATCAAGACTGGCTGGCGCTGTTTGGCAGCGAGGTGCAGTTCGCCTCATCCGATCTGAGCGAGAACGGCCTCTATTTTGACCGCGCGCAAGGGCTGGCCCCGTTGGGTGTGGCGGCCGCCGAGCTGAGCCGTGAGCCGGTTCAAACCCAGCGCAGCGAGGCCAAGGACTGGCATGCGGCCTGTCTGGGTGCGCGGGTCTCGGCCCATGGGCCCGAGCTGCGGCTGATTCGCCCCGCCGCAGTCGAAAGCCTGAACTTCAGCCAAGCGCTGCACAAGCCCGAGGCCTTGGCCGGACGCCTGGTCTTGCTGGGCGGCAAATGGGGCAGCGGCGATCAGTTCCTGCTGCGCGGCCAAACTGAATCCTTTTACGGGGTTGGTTTGCATGCCTGGGTCGCCGCGTCCGAGCTGGCGCCCTTGTTCGAGCCGCCCAAGGTGGCGGAGTTGGTCATTGATGTGTTGGTCGGCCTGCTCTCGGGCCTGTATTTCGCGACGGTCTGGGCCGCCATCGTGCGAAATCGGCATTCATTTGCCTGCCGATCATTCTTCTATCTGTGTTTTCTTGGCGGCGCTCTGATTCTGCCCTTGGCTTGGGTGATGACAACGGCGCGCCTGGCCGAATTCGGCGTGGTGCTGGGCACGGCCGGGATGATTTTGTCGGCGGCGGCGGACAGCTTTTTGTCGGCCCATGAAGGCCATCTGGAGGCCGAACACGAAGCAGCAGCTGGGTATCGTTTTTGGGCCGGCCCGCTGGCCTGGGGCAGCGGCGCGTTGCTGTTGGTGTTGACCTTGCTGCACGGTGATTCCTGGCCCGCTTGTTTGCTTGCCGGGGCACTGTTTGGCCTGTTGATTGCGCGCCTAGATGCCACCGTGCCGGTGACTGAAGAACATGCGCCGCCCCATGCTGAAGGCCAGCTGGACCTACTGACTCGCTTGCTCTGGCTCTTGCTCAAATTGACGGCCTTGTGGACGGCGATGAGTGATGCCGATGGTCATGAGGTTTGGGCAGTCTGGGCGCTGTTCGGTGGTTTTATGTTGACCTGGGGCGTGGCCTTGTATCTCCAGCGACGCCGGCCGATAACGCACGCCTCGGCATAAAAAAGTCACGGCGCTGTTGCGCCGTGACTTGGTTGCATTTGCAGCGCGGGCCTACCAGCCGGTATCTTGCAGCAGCCTGAAGGTCAGGTCGATCGGTGGCAGCACCGATTGGGTCAGGTCGCCGCTGATGGCCGGCTCCATCAACTGGTTGCGGAAGGCCGAGCTGTCAAAGTGCGAGACCGAGGAGCCGCCCTGGAATGGGTTCGGCGCAAACATCATCATGCGGCCCAGCGGGTCGGCACCCGAGTATTGCGAGCCGACCAGATTGAAGGACGCCCACACGCCCGACGAGGTGCGCGTGCGTTTGCCCAGTTGGGCCAACAGCGCCACACCATCGGCTTGCGTGATGCGCACCGAGGGGATGGTCACGCTGGCGTCGGAGCCGCCCATGCCGGTGACCGCACCGGGTGCGTTGTCGGCCACGATAACACCCTTGGCACCGGCGTTTTGCGCGTTCTTGACCTTGATCGCGAAGCCGCAAGCGCCGCGGCTGAGTAGCGCCACATTGTTCTTGACCGCCAAGGCATTGGCGGGGCTGAGTGCCGTGCAAGCCTGGCTCAGCACGCCGCCCGCCTCGGTCACCGGCATCAACGCAGCCGCCAAGGCCACCGTGCCGACCGAGGGGCCGAACGAGGCCTCACCGACGGCGTGATCGCCTGCGAACGCACCGGCTTGCGAGCCGCTGGCGCTCAGCACCGGCAGGCCCATGCGCAAGACATTGGGGATCTCGGCGTTGACGGTTGCACCGGTCCAGACCAGCTTGTCGACGCTGATGGCCGAGGCGGCGCGTTCGGCGTTGGTCATGTCCTTCCAGAGCTTGCCCGTTGTGGTGCCGAACAGAAAGTGATCCCAGATCGCCGGGAAGCCGCCGTTTTGGGCGCCGGTGCTG
>NZ_JANNMI010000141.1:0-5863 GCF_031397715.1 Roseateles sp. | reverse complement strand
GCGCACCATGACGCGGCTCTACACAAGCTTCAAAACCGGGCTCTGAGCCGCTGCACGGAGAACGCCGAATGTCAAGCGCAGTACCCACCGTCGCGAGCGGCGAGAAGCCACCGTTTCTGCAGATCGACGACGTCGTGAAGGACTTCGGCGGCGGTGCCGTGGCCGTCAACCATGTCAGCATCGACATCGCGCAGGGGGAGATCTTTGCGCTGCTCGGCTCGTCGGGCTGCGGCAAGACCACCTTGCTGCGCATGCTGGCCGGGTTCGAGACACCGACCTCGGGGCGGATCTTGCTCAACGGCAAGAACATCGCCGGCCTGGCGCCGTACGAACGGCCGTTCAACATGATGTTCCAGTCGTACGCGCTGTTCCCTCACTTGACGGTGCGCGACAACATCGCGTTCGGCCTGCAGCGCGACGGCATGGCCAAGGGCGCGATCCGCGAACGCGTCGACGCCATGCTCAAGTTGGTGCAGCTGACCAAGTTCGGCAAGCGCAAGCCGCACCAGCTGTCGGGCGGGCAGCAGCAGCGCGTGGCACTGGCGCGCAGCCTGGCCAAACGGCCGCAAATGCTGCTGCTCGACGAGCCGCTGGGCGCGCTCGACAAGAAACTGCGCGAAGAGACGCAGATCGAACTCGTCAACATCATCGAGGACGTCGGCGTGACATGTGTCATGGTCACCCACGACCAGGAAGAGGCGATGACCATGGCCTCCCGCATCGCGGTGATGAGCGAGGGCCGGGTGTTGCAGGTCGGTGCGCCGAGCGACATCTACGAAACGCCGGCCACCCGCTTCGTGGCCGACTTCATCGGCAACGTCAACATGATGGAAGGCACATTGAGCGTCGACGAGCCCGACCATGTCGTGATTGAATGCGCTGACTGCAAGCATTATGTGGGCCACGGCATCACCGGCACTGCCGGCATGGCGGTCGGCGTAGCGCTGCGGCCCGAGAAAATTCGCCTGACGTCCGAAAAGCCTGAGGGTGAGTTCAATCAGGTGCTGGCCAAGGTGCACGAGCTGTCCTATTTTGGGGCCTTCACCGTCTATCACCTGCAACTGCCCAGCGGTCAGATGCTCAAGGTCAGTGAAAGTAACCTGGCACGTCACCGGGCCGACCCCTTGACCTGGGATCAGCAGGTCTGGGCCTCCTGGTCACCGACGGCACAAGTCGTGCTGATTCATTGAGCCCGGGCCGCCACCATGCAGCGCCCCAATTTCCTACGCCGGCTGTTGAGTGGCCGCAGCGCCGTGATCGCCCTGCCCTATGGCTGGTTGTTGATATTTTTCGCCTTGCCGTTTTTGATCGTCTTGAAGATCAGCGTCTCCGAGATGGAGACCGTGCACTTCAAGGACCTGCTCAGTTATGCCGACGGCGTGTGGCGGCTTAGCCTCAAGACCAGCAACTATGTCTTCATCACCCAGGACGATCTCTACATCAAGGCCTATCTGGCCAGCCTTAAGTACGCGGCCATCACCACGCTTGGCTGTCTGTTCATCGGCTACCCTTTCGCCTACTTCATGGCGCGCGCCAAGACCGCGCTGCAGCCGGCCCTGCTGATGCTGGTGATGCTGCCGTTTTGGACCAGCTTTTTACTGCGTGTCTATGCCTGGAAAGGCCTGCTGGGCGAGCATGGTTGGGTGTCGGACGCCGTCATCGGCTTAGGGCTGGACCATCTGCTGCTGGCTGCCGGCATGATCCCGGCTGCGGGCAAACTGATGAACTCGCCGTTCTCCCTGGTCATCGGCATGGTCTACACCTACCTGCCCTTCATGATCCTGCCGCTGTACGCCAATTTGGCCAAGCTGGACCTGCGTTTGCTGGAGGCTGCGAGCGATCTTGGCGCGACACCGTGGCAAGCGTTCTGGCGCATCACGGTGCCACTGTCCAAGGCCGGCATCATCGCCGGCGCGATGCTGGTCTTCATCCCTTGCGTGGGCGAGTTCGTGATCCCCGAGCTGCTGGGCGGCCCGCAGACCTTGATGATTGGGCGCGTGCTGTGGGACGAGTTCTTCAGCAATAACGACTGGCCGATGGCCTCGGCCGTGGCCGTGGTGATGGTGCTGTTGATCATCGTGCCGCTGGCCTTGTTCAATAAGTACCAGGCCGAAAGCCAGAGCGGCACGGGAGCCAAGTCATGACGCGCGCCTTGCTCGGGCCCACAGCGACGATCTGGTTCGGCCGCATCTGGTTGATGCTGGGTTTTGCCTTCCTCTTTCTGCCCATCCTGGCGCTGATCGTCTACTCCTTCAATGACTCCAAGCTGCCCTCGGTCTGGGGGGGCTTCACGCTCAAGTGGTACCGGGAGCTGAGCAGCGACACCGAGATGTTGACGGGACTCAGGCTCTCGCTGGAGATTGCCTTCGCCACCGCCTGCGCCTCGGTGCTTTTGGGCACTTTTGCCGCCTTTGCACTGGTCAAGTACAAACGCTTTGGCGGCCGCACGCTGTTTGCCGGCATGGTCAGCGCGCCGCTGGTGATGCCCGAGGTGATCGTCGGCCTGTCGCTGCTACTGATGCTGGTGACGCTGCAGCGCGCCATGGAAGCCAGCCTGGGTTGGAGTTTGCCCAAGGGCGTGTTGACGATCTGGTTCGGCCATCTGCTGCTCGGCATGGCCTATGCCACGGTGGTGATTCAGGCGCGCTTGACCGAGCTCAATCCGCAACTGGAAGAAGCGGCGATGGACTTGGGCGCCAAACCGCTGCAGGTGTTCTTGCTGGTGACGCTGCCAATGATTACTCAGTCGATGTTCTCGGCCTGGCTGTTGACCTTCACGCTGTCCTTGGACGATGTGGTGCTGTCGGCCTTTTTGAGCGGCCCGGGCTCGACCACGCTGCCGTTGGTGATCTTCAACCGCGCGCGTTTGGGCGTCAGCCCCAGCATCAATGCGGTCGCCACCGTCATCATCGTGGTGGTGGCGCTAGGCGTGGTGCTGGCCAGTTACTTGATCGCACGGGCTGAGCGGCGGCGCAGTGCCGAGATGGCCGCAGCCCAGCGCGGTGGCTGAATTCAATTGAGACAACAAACCGGAGAACCTGATGAAATTTCCAGTATTCGCAGCAATGACTCTGGCAATTGCAAGCGCCTATCCCAGCGCCGCCCTGGCGCAGTCCAACGACGAGTTGTTGAAAGAGCTGCGCGCGCTGCGCGACCGCGTCAATCAACTCGAAGAACGACTGAAGGCCAATGAAGCCAAGCCAGCCGCCGGGGCAGCCGCCGGCGGCACTGCCCAATGGGGCATGACACCGCAGCAAGCGCAGGACTTCAACCGCATTGCCGTCAAGACCGAGGCGCTGGAGGACAGCACCGAGGCGATGGGCTTGAAGGGCCTGAAGATCAGCGGCTATATGGACCCCAGCTACATCTACAACCGCAATCAGAACCGGGCCGGATTCCAGTTCCTGAACAATGTCGAAAATGGCGGCTACCACTACGACAACTCCTACATCGGCACGGTCGCACTTGACCTGCTCAAGGAGACCGAAGGCGGCACGCGCTGGCGCTTGACCCTGTCGCCCAACCGCGGCACCGACGCGGTGATAGGCAATGGCGGCCTGGTCCAAGAAGCGAGCGTGTCGATACCTCTTGGTGATCTGCAAACGCGGCTGATTGCCGGCCATATCCCCGACTGGTCCGGCTACGAATACCTGCCGCCGACACAGAACAAGCTCATCACCCATAACTTGTTATTCGACTTCACCCTGCCCACCGCCTACACCGGTGCCGGCGTCGAGCTGACACGCGGCAAATGGATCACCAAGGCGGTGCTGGCCAACTTGAACGCATCGATGCTGCCCTCGGGTGAGAAGTCGCCGGTGATTGCCTACCGGGTCGATTACGCCAAGGGTGAGTTCGACGGTTTCGGTTTTGCCGGCGTGCACGGCAAAGCCGCCAACGCCATCGGCGGCACCGGCAACACCATGCTGAATCTGTTCGAGATCGATGGCTATTACATACGCGGCGATTGGACGCTGCAGGGCCAAGTCAGCTATGGCGGCCAAAAGCGCGCGTCCATCACGGCCAACCCGGACAACGACGAGCTGCGCAATTCCGAATGGATGGGCGTCTCCGGCTTGGTGGCCTATAAGTTCAGCCCGCGCTTTGAAACCATCGCCCGCTTTGATTACTTGAAGAACGACAAGAACGGCGGCGGACTGTTGGGCTTTGGCTCCGACGCCCGCAATGGCATCGGCCCGCGCATGACCGGCCGCGACGTTGACACGCAAGACTTGTTGCTGACCGACACCGAACGCGGTGCCAACCGCAGCGCCTTGGCCTTAGGCGTCAACTACCTCTACGACCTCAACACCACCTTCAAGCTGGAGTACCGCTACGACCGCGCCGACCGCGAGGTGTTCGAAGTGGTCAAGAGCGGCAGCTTCTCCAAGAGCAACAACCTGCTCGGCGCCTCGGTGGTGGTGAAGTTTTAAGCGAGGTCTGAGCCATGAGCAAGCAAGCAATCAACTGGCATGAACGTGCCAGCGTTGTCAAGATCGATGGCCGGCCGTTCATAGGCGGGCGCCGAGTCGAAGGCCTCAGCGGTGAGCAGTTCGACTGCATCTCACCGATCAACGGCCAAAGCTTAGGGCCGGTGACGCGTGGCCAAGCCGCCGATATCGACGCAGCCGTCGCCTCGGCGCGCGCCGCCTTTGACGACGGCCGCTGGGCCAAGCGCCCGCCCGCAGCGCGCAAGCGCGTGTTGCTCAAGTTCGCCGAGCTGATCTTGGCCGCCAAGGAGGAGTTGGCGCTGCTGGAAACGCTCGACATGGGCAAGCCGATCCAGTATTCACTCGGCGTGGATGTGCCGTCAGCGGCGCGCTGCATCGCCTGGTATGCCGAGGCTGTCGACAAAATCTATGACGAAATTGCACCGACCGGCCCGAACGCCTTGGCGCTGATTCAACGCGAGCCGATGGGCGTGATCGGCGCCATCGTGCCCTGGAACTACCCGCTGATCATGTCGGCCTGGAAGCTAGCTCCGGCACTCGCCGCCGGCAACTCGGTGGTCTTGAAGCCTAGCGAAAAATCCCCACTGACCGCCCTGCGCTTGGCCGAGTTGGCCGTGGCGGCCGGCCTGCCCGAGGGCGTCTTCAATGTGGTGCCGGGCTTCGGTCACGAGGCGGGGGAAGCGCTGGCCCTGCATATGGATGTGGATGCCGTCGGCTTCACCGGCTCGACCCGAGTCGGTCGCAAGATGCTGGAATATGCCGGCCGCTCAAACCTGAAGCGGGTCTATAACGAGCTCGGCGGCAAATCGGCGTTTCTGGTTTTTCCAGACTTTGACGATCTCAAGCGCGCCGCGCAGACCGTTGCCGGCAGCATGTTCTTCAACCAGGGCGAGTCCTGCAATGCGCCCTCACGGGTCTTGGTGCACGCAGACATTGCCGATGAATTCATCGCCCTGGTGGCAGCCGAGGCGCCCAAGTACCAAGCGGGTGATCCGCTAGCCGCCAGCACGGTGATGGGCGCGCTGGTCGACGAGGGCCAGCTGCGCACGGTGCTGGGCTATATCGAGTCGGGGCTGGCCGATGGCGCCCGCGTCGTGGCCGGCGGTGTGCAGTCGCGGGCGGACAGCGGCGGCTACTTTGTCGAGCCGACGGTGTTTGAGGCACAGCCGCAGATGAAGATCGCACGCGAGGAGATTTTTGGCCCGGTCATGAGCGTGCTGCGTTTCAACGATGAAGCGCAGGCCGTGGCCATGGCCAATGACAGCCCTTACGGCCTGCAGGCCAGCGTCTGGAGCAGCCATATCGACCGCGCCCACCGGGTCGCGGGCGCCGTGGGCGGCCGCCCCCAGCATGTGAAACACGAAGGCGAAGAAGATATTAAGGTTGCCGTTTGGGGGTACCAAGAAAAGGGC
>NZ_JANNMI010000133.1:0-14551 GCF_031397715.1 Roseateles sp. | reverse complement strand
GCTGCCCGCCCAGGGCCTGGCTGTGCAGATCGGTCAACCAATCCTCAAAAACCGCCTCAGCCCCGCTGGGCTCGAAGGGATAGCGCAGCAACTCCTTCGGCGCCGCCACCGGATAGAGCGCGCGCAGTTCAAGCCAGGCCTGCAACATCGGCGTTAGCGTGGCCACCAGCTTTTGCTCGACCCGCCGGCCCTGCTCGGCCATCGGCAGGCGGCCGGCCCGGCGCAGGCGGGCGGCATGCGCGGCCACGCGGTCGGTCAGGTCTTCATCGGCGGACAAGCCCACCAGCAGCTCGTCCAGCAGCTCCCGCAGCATCGAATACTCCAGCAGGCCGGCGACGGCAAAGGCCTCATCGTCCTCGGTCGCCTGCTCGGCTTGAGCAAACTGCACCAACAGCCGGTGCTTGAAGAATGCCTTGACGGGATTTTTCAAAAAGGCACTCAGCGTGGCGACGTTCAGGGCCTGCTGAACTTCGGGCGCTTCGGCGGTAACAGCCGCGGCAGCCAAGTCCGGCCCACTGTGCGCATCGCGCCACTCGCGCGCATAGGTGAACAGGGCCGGCGTCACACCTTCAAAGTAGCGCCGGCTGAAGGCTTGCAGCGGGTGCTCGGTAGTCAAGGGCTTCAACACCTCGTCGCCCCAGCCGGCGCCCAGATAGTCGCGCAGCTGAGCGACCAGCACCGAGGGCGGCTGCTCGCTGTTGTCGCGCACGCTGCGGCCGCTCCAGCTGATGTAGAGCTTGGCCCGCGCGGACAACAAGGCCTCCAGAATCAGCTGCCTGTCGTCATCGCGGCGCGAGCGGTCGCCGGGGCGCGCCAGGCCGGGCAGGCCCATCAGATCAAAGTCGTTGCGGCTGGCACGGCGCGGGTAATCGCCATCATTCATGCCCAACAGACAGACCACCTCGAAGGGCACGGCCCGCATCGGCAGCAGGCTGCAAAAGGTCACGCCGCCGGCCTTGAAGCGGCGGTTCAGCGTCGGCGTATCCAGGCCGGCCAGCCAGGCCTCGCGCACCACGGCCAGCTCGATCGCTTCCTCAAAGCCGGCCAAGGCGCAGACCTCCAACCAGGCACTCAAGCTCGTTTGCAGGGCCGCCAGCGTCAAGCTTTCGGTCTCGTTGCTGGGCAGGAAGAAATCGCTGATCAATTGGCGGCCGCGCTCGGCCCAATCCAGCGGCGTGGCCAGCGTCGCGGCCAGGCGCCACCAGGCGTCCAGCGCGGCGCCCAGATCAGCCAGTGAGCCGGCCAGGCCCGCGCTCAAACCGCCCACCTCGGCGTAGGGCTGAATGCCCTGGAACGCCGGCCCCTCGCCGCTGGCATAGCCCAGCAGCATGCGGCGCAGGCCAAACGCCAGGCTATTGGCCTCGCCGCAGGCGGCCAGCCCCATATCGGCACGCTGCTCAAAATTCAGCCCCCAGCGGATGCCGGCGCCCTCCATCCATTGCTGCAGGCGCGGCAAGTCCTCGGGCTGCAGGCCGAAGCGCGCGGCGATCGCCGGCACTTCCAGCAAGGCCTGCAGCTCACTCAGGCGGCAGCGCTGCTGCGGCAGACGCAAGAGCCATTCCAGCGCGACGGCCAGCGGATTGTTGGCGCGCTCCTTCAGGTCGGCAATGTCATAGGGAATGAAGCGTTTGTCGCTGCTGCGCGCGTACTGGCCAAAAACCGAACGGATCGCCGGCGCGAAGGTTTCGATGTCGGGCACCATCACGACGATGTCTCTCGGCGTAAGTGGGACCCCCACCCGAGCAATACTCGGGCGGCCCCCCGAGGGGTCCAAGTTGTCCTTGGGGCGGCCCGGCGGACAACTTGCAAGGGTTTGCTCCCCGTCAGCCAGCAGCGCCAGCAACTGGTCATGCAAGATCTCGACCTCGCGCTGGGCGCTGTGGGCGATGTGGAAAACGATCGACTTGTCCGTCGCGGCGACCGCCGGCCGCGGGTGCTCCGCCAGCGGCGTCAGGTCGCGGATATGCGCTTGCACCTGCGCCAACAGAGAGTCGCCCGGCGCCTCATCGAACAGATCGACCTTGCTGACCTGGAAGCGCTCTTGCGCCTGCAGCACATCATCAAATTGGTCCAGCTGACGCACAAAATCGCGCCCCTGGCGGCCCCAACTGGCCAGCAGGGGGTGGGCATGGGCATGCATTTCCTCCAGCGACAGCGCCGCCAGGTCCAGCCCTTGGCGCAAGGGCTGGCGGCGGCGCTGCGCGCGCAGCAGCTCGCGCCCGTCCATGATGTCGGCCCAGTGGTAGCGGCAGGGGTTGGGGATGGCCAGCACCACCTGGCAATTCCCTGCCAGGGCGGCCAAGGCCTGCAAGGTCTGCATCGGCACATGGGTCATGCCGAACAAGATAACGCGCCTAGCCAGCGGGCTCACGGGTGTTTGACCGCCCTGCACCGCCGCCACAAAGCGCTGCTGCAGTTGCGGCCGCGAGCCGCAGCGCTCGGCCGGACTCAGCGGCGCTTGCAGCTCGCGCCACAGCGCCGCCTGCCAGCGCTGATCGGCCGGCAGCTCGGCCGCGGCGTCGCTATGGCTGAGCTGCGGCAGTACATCACGCCCAGCACCCCACGCATCCAACCAGTCACTTCGATAGACCTGGTATTGGTCGAACAAGTCGGCCAAGGCGGACGCCAGTTGCAGCCGCCGCTCCATGCCGCCCAGCCGCAAGAACCCCGCCAGCGGCTCAAAACCGGGCCGCTCCATCAGCTCGGGCAGCAGGCGCATCAGGCTCCAGGTGAGTGGCAACTTGTCCAGCCTTGAGAGCGCCGGCACCGCCTCAAAGCCCAGCATCTGCCGGTAGCTGCGCCACAAAAACCGCCCCGGCAACTCGACCCGGGTGGCGGCGCAGATGCCGTTTTGCTCGGCCAGCGTCATCTTCAGCCACTCGGCCACGCCATTGCTCTGGACCAGAAAAATCTCTTCCTCCAGCGCGCCCAGCGGCTGGCGGCGCAGCCACTCAAACACCGCCTCGCCGAGCAGCTCGGCGCGGTTGCCATGCAGGACCAGCAGCCCTGGGGTGATCGTCGTTGTCATCTGTGTGGGGATTCGCTGAGAGGTCGCGGATCAGCGCTTGGCGGGATTGGCGGGATGAGGGGGATGGCCAAGATCAAGCTCGTCTTGCGGACGCGGCCGGCGCTGCGCATCAAGCGCCTCGCGCAAGGCCGCGCCCGGCTGCCAGGCGGGCTCCGCCGGGGCCGCCTGGCGCGCCGTGCCGGCCACCTGCGCCAGCAAGCCGCCCAGGTCCAACAGGCCGTCGGCCTGACTCAGCGCCGGCGCGGCCACCTTGGGCATGTTGATGCTGGCCAGGTCCAGCTCGGGCAGCGCCGCGGCACGCGGCAAGTCAACCCGCAAAAACGGCGCCGCCTCCAGTTTGGCTTGCGCCTCGGCGCGAGCCTTGGCCTGGGCGCGGCGTTGCGCCTCGGCTTGTGCTTCAGCCTCGGCTTGAGCTTGAGCTTGAGCTTGAGCTTGAGCTTGAGCTTGAGCTTGGGCTTGGGCTTGGGCAGCGGCTCGTTGTTCGCGCGCGACTTGCTCGGCCTGGCGCTGCTGCCGCTCCGCCTCAAGGGCTGCAGCCGCCGCGGCAGCCTCTTGCTCGGCATGGGCCAGTGCCAAGGCCAAGACTTGAGCCTGCGCTTCGGCCTGGGCCTGGGCCCTTGCGGCAGCTTCCGCTAGCGCATGCTGAGCTTGCTGTTCTGCACGGGCCCGCGCCATCGCCTCATCTCGCTGCTGCGCAACTTGTCGCTCGCGGGCCCGTTCCTCGTCCGTGACGCGCTGCTGTTCAACCAGCTTGGCCTGCGCCAATGCAAGCGCTGCAGCCGCCTCGGCCCGCTCACGTTGGGCCTGTTGCTCGGCCAAAACTTGGGCCAATGCCGCTTGTCGCTGTTGCTCGGCGATGCGCTGCTGCGCGGCCGCATGCTCCGCCGCGGCGGCTTGCTGTTCCCGCTCAGCCTGTGCCTTGGCTTGGGCTTGGGCTTGGGCTTGGGCTTGGGCTTGTGCCTGTGCCAACGCGATCGCAGCAGCCTCGGCGCGCTGCCGCCGGGCAAGCCGCTCGGCTTCAAGCTTGGCGCTGGCCTGGGCCTCGGCCTCGGCTGCGCGTTCGAGCCGCAACCGCGTCTCTTCAGCGGCGGCTGCGGCCTGGCGTTGTTGAGCGGCTTGCTTGTTGTCGGCCGCCAGCTTGGCCTGTAGCTCAGCCTGTGCCTGTGCCTGTGCATGTGCCTGCGCCAACGCGATCGCAGCAGCCTCGGCGCGCTGCCGCTGGGCAAGCTGCTCGGCTTCACGCTTGGCCTTGGCTTCAGCTTCAGCTTCGGCTTCAGCTTCAGCTTCAGCTTCGGCTTCGGCTTCGGCTTCGGCTTCGGCTTCGGCTTTGCGTTCGAGCCGCAAACGCTTCTCTGCGGCGGCTACTTCAGCCTTGCGCTGCTGAGCGGCGTCCTTGTCGGCCGCGAGTCTGACCTGTTGGCGGGCCTTGGCGGCTTGTTCATCTTGCTTCTTGAGCGCCTTCGCCGCAGCCGCTTGCTGAGCAGCTGCGGCCGCGATATGCCCCGCCAGCGCTTTGGCCGCAGCTGCGGCTTGCTTGTGCATCGCTTTGTCCAGCGCCTTGTCGAGTGCTTCCTGCTTGGTCGCCGCTTGCTTGGCCCGCGCGGCAGCTTCGACGGCAGCCCGCCGAGCCGCGATGGCTGCGGCAGCCAAGGCTTGCTCATTGGCTTGGCGTGCAAGTTCTTGTTGCCTGAGCGCCTGCTGCTTGGCGCGCTCCAAGGTTGCCGCTTCGGCGGCTCGTTTGGCCACCAGTTCGGCCAACAGTTCGGCCGCCAACTTGGCCGCCAGGACCTCAGCCGCCGCCCGCTCAGCCGCCGCTGCTCGCGCCTGCTGGTCCAGCAAAGCCTGCGCCGCCGAACTGGCTTGCTCGGCCGCGAGCTGCCGGGCTCGTGCCTCGGCGGCCAAAACCTCAGCGGCCAATTTCTCTGCGGCCAACTGTGCAGCGGCTGTTCGCGCGGCAGCTAGTTGCTCGGCAGCTATTTGCTCGGCAGCTATTCGCTCGGCAGTCAAGCGCTCGGCAAGCAAACGATCAGCTGCCAATCGTTCGGCCGCAGCTCGCTCAGCGGCAAGCGCTTGCGCGACTCGCAAAGCCTCGACTCTGGCCTCTTCAGCGGTGCGCAATTCGGCCGCTTCCAATTCAGCGGCTTGCACTTCAGCGGCTTGCACTTCAGCGGCTTGCGCGGCCGCTACCTTGGCGGCTTGTTCTTCGGCCGTTTTTTGCTCGGCTGCGGCGCGCTTTTTGCGGCCCTCGGCCAGCCGCTCGGCGGCAAGGCTGGCTTGCAGCGCGGCGGCGGCGGCCGCGCGTTCGAGCTCATCCAGCTCATCCAGCTCATTCGCCTCGTTCAAGGCCTGATCAGCTTCGGCCGCTGCGGCCAAATTCAGCGGCGGCGCCTGCGCCGAGTGGCGTTCACGCACATCCTCGACATCGGTGACGTCATGCATATCCCAGCGCCCGCCGCCGGGCCGCTGCCCTGCGCGCTTAGCCGCCGACGCCGTGGGTTCAACCACAAAGGCGGACGGGGCGGCGGGGCCGGACTTGACCGCGCTATTGGCATTCAGCGTCGCCTGCGAGATCGACAGATCCACCGGCTTGTCGCGTTCGCGCAGCTTTTCGGTGAATTCCTGAAGAATCGAATTGGGGTCAAAACCATCGGGCGCCGTCATGCGCGCATTGTGCCCGGCCTGCCGAGGTGAAACGCAGCCGCCGAGCCTCAATCCCCTGGCCGAAGGGGTTAGGACTTACCAGCGGCAGCCCTTGTTATTGGAACGGGCAGCGTCCAGCGCCAGCGGCACCACGGCCAACAGCCCGAGGGCTTCGCCGTAAGCCTTGCGGCAATCTTCGCGGGCGGCTTTTTCCATGTCTTCACTCAGCTTGGACTTGCGATCCGGCGGCGTCGGCAGCAGGTCCAACACCCCGCTGGAGCCGCGGCTCGACAACTCACCGCCCCGCGGGCGCGGCAAATTGAGATTCAGACGCGGCAAATTGGCCGGCGTGGAAGCCGGCGTGGCCACATCAACACCCAGGCGCGGCCCGGCCTCGGGCGAGCCCTGCCGTGGCGGCATCGGCGCCGAACCGGGCGCAGCGGCATTGGTGTTTGGGCTGGTGTTTGGGCTGGTGTTTTGGCTTGGCGACTGCTGAGCGCCTGCGCTTGGCTGCGCGGCCACGGCGGCCGACTGCAGGGCTGGGGCTGGGGCTAGGCTAGGGGCGGCTGCCGTCGCAGGCATGGCCTGCACCTCATTGCGCGCTTGACGACTGAGCTCAAGCGGCGCGGCCATTTGCTTCTCGGCTTCGACGGCCGGCGCGGGTGCGGGGGCCAAGACCACAGGCTGAGCATCAATCGGCATCACAGGCGCGAGGCCGGGCTCAGTCGGCAAAGCCGGCAAGGGGCTGGGCAGTAGCGCCGCTGGCTTGCTGCGGCTCAGGGCGACAGCGCCAGGCGGCGCCAGCACCGACACCGTCGCGGTCGGCAAGGGCGCTGCCTCCAAGGGCGCCGACGGCAGCGCTGCCGGCGCCAGCGCCAGCCCGGCCGGGCCAAGCGGCCGCACCCGCGCCAGCGCGGCGGGCGCGCTTAGCATAGGCGCCGGATCGGCAGGCGTCGGCGTTGGTGGCATGGGCGCCGCATCCAGTGCTTGCTCGCTCCAAGCGCCCACTTTGGCGGCGCCCGGCGTCGTCGGCAGCGGGGCCTTGGGCGTCGTTGCCTGCAGCGGCCGCACCGCGCCGCCCACGCGCGCTTGCCGCGCCTGGCCGACCGGCCCGGCGGGGACGGCCGTCAAGGCCGACCTGGAAGGCGCCGCGCCGTCGTCGAGTTCGCCTTGGCCAGCTTTAGCGCCGGTCAAGGTCACATTGAGCCGCCCCCAGACACCGTCGCCGGGCCGCGCTGTGCCGGTCGCATTGCCCAGCATCAGCACCAACCAGAGGTGCAAAAGCGCCGCCAGCAGCAGGCTTTGGCTGAGCTGCGGGTTGCCGGCGAAGGGCGGCAGCGCCGAACGGGTGGAGGGCTTGAGGAACAATGTGCGCTGGGCAAGAGCTGAAGCAAGCTCCAGTCTACTTGGACGCTTGGACGGCGCGTAAGCTGATGGTGCCGCCGCCCCCACTCACCTCCTCCACATGACTGCCGACCTCTTCCCCCCAGACCCGGAACTCAGCCTGGCACCCGGCGCCCTGCTGCTGCCCGGCTTGGCGCTGGACCAAGCCGGCGCCTTGTTGGACGCCGTCGATGCCGTCACCGGCGCGGCGGCGCTGCGCCAGCTGCACACACCCGGCGGCCAATTGATGCAAGTGGCGATGAGCAATTGCGGCGAATTGGGCTGGGTGTCGGATGCGCGCGGCTACCGCTATCAGGCGCTGGATCCCCTGACCGGGCGGGCTTGGCCGCCGATGCCGGCGCTGATCAAGCAACTGGCCGCAGCGGCGGCGCTGCGCGCCGGCTTTGCCGACTTCGACCCCGACGCCTGCCTGATCAATCGCTATCTGCCCGGCAATCGCCTGAGCCTGCACCAAGACCGCGATGAGCAAGACTACAGCCAGCCCATCGTGTCGATCTCGCTGGGCCTGCCCGCCGTTTTTTTATTCGGCGGCCTGACGCGTGCCGACAAAGCGGCCCGGCTGACGCTGCAGCATGGCGATGTCTTGGTCTGGGGTGGCCCATCCAGGCTGCGCTTTCACGGCGTGCTGCCGCTGGCCGATGGCCTGCACCCGCTGCTGGGCAGGCAGCGCATCAATTTGACCTTGCGCCGGGCCCACTAGCGCCCGTCCATCAAGGCCGCAAAGTTAGCGCCGCTCGTGCGCATTCTCAGCCTTGAGCTCGCTGCGCTAAGTCGGTGGCCCGGGCGCTGTGGCCGCTCTGTGGCCGAAGCCGCCACTGGGAATTGGCCTTTGGCAGCCATTGCGCGAGGCCTGGCCCATTCGCCCAGTCTCCCACTCGCCCACTCTGCATTTATCCCTTTCATCCCCTTCATCCTGGCAAAAAATTCTCCCGTCGCAGTGCATCAATCTTGGCCTAGCTAAGGATTTAAGAAGGGCTCAAGCCAGGAAGAAAACCGAGCCAGGATGGAGGGGATAGAGGGGATAGAGGGGATAAGAAACGACCCTTGCCGCGCTTTCGGCACAGCTTCGGCTGAGCGGATTTTCATTCCGGCAGCCGCGCGGCCGAGTGGGGCTCTGGGCACTTGCGCAGCCCTTAAAAGCAGATGAAATCAGATCGACGATATCGACTTTTGACTGGCTTTATCACAGCGGAACGAGTGGCCACATTCAATCGGAACAGGTGGCTAAATTCATCGGAATACTCAAGACAGCTCCTGCGGGTCGGGCACGACTTGTTGCGCGATGGTTCCGCCGCGCAAGTCCTTGTCGAGGGCTTCCTGCAGCGGTTCACGGCCGGCAAAGGACAAGGGGTAAAACCGCCCGCCATAGCGGCCTCGGCGCGGCCTTGCTCATCACCATCGTTCAGCCTATGACGATGGCGCCCGTCCAGACCTATCCGGTCGCAAGACTGCGGCATGATGCTGTGCCTCAAGGCCGCTCGCCTTGTTAGTTAGCTGAACGGACAACACTCCATGGACCTCAAACTCTCAGGTCTCAAGGCGGTGGTGACCGGCAGCCAGCTTTGTGGCCGGAGCAAACTGGTATGTGAACGGCGGCTCGGTCACCCATGTGCAGATTTGAGCCGTACGAAGACGGGGTGATTGCCAACCAAGCTCCGCCGAGGACCGCCGCGGACCGCCGAGGACAGCATTAGGCCTAGACTAACCCCATGACAACGCTCTCCGTACTTGACCTCGCCCCAATCGTCGAAGGCAGCAACGCCGCTGCCGCGCTGGCCAACAGCATCGCCTTGGCCCGCCATGCCGAGCGCTTGGGCTACCGGCGCTTTTGGGTCGCCGAGCACCACAATATGGACGGCATCGCCAGCTCAGCCACGGCCGTCGTGATCGGCCAGTTGGCCGCCGCCACGCAATCGATTCGCGTCGGCTCCGGCGGCATCATGCTGCCCAACCATGCGCCGCTGGTGATTGCCGAGCAGTTCGGCACGCTGGCTACCTTTTTCCCCGGTCGCATCGATCTGGGCCTGGGCCGTGCGCCCGGCACCGATGGGCCGACGATGCGGGCGTTGCGCCGGCATTTGAGTAGCGCAACCGAAGACCGCTTCCCCGAAGATGTCATCGAGTTGCAGAGTTACTTGGCGCCGGAGCGCGCGGGTCAGGTCGTGCGCGCGGTGCCGGGTCAGGGCACCGAAGTGCCGATCTGGTTGCTCGGCTCCAGCCTCTACAGCGCCCAGCTGGCGGCCTATCTGGGCCTGCCGTTTGCGTTCGCCTCGCACTTCGCGCCCGAGCAGCTGATGCAGGCCTTGGAACTCTATCGCGGCCAGTACCGGCCCAGCGCCAAGCACCCGACGCCCTACGCGATGATGGGCATCAACATCATCAGCGCCGCCACCGACGCCGAAGCGGCCACTTTATTCACCTCGCTGCAGCAGCGCTTTTTGGGCATGCAGCGCGGCCAGCGCGGCCTGCTGCCGCGCCCGGTGGAGAGCATGGCCGGCTTGTGGAGCGCACCGGAGCAGGCGGGAGTAGAGCGCATGTTGGCCGAATCCCTGGTCGGCTCGCCCGCCACGGTGGCCGCGGGCTTGCGCGCCACCCAAGCCCGCACCGGCGTGGACGAATTCATCGTCGCCTGCGCCGTGCATGACGCGCAGGCCAGGCTGCGCTCCTATGAGTTGCTGGCGGAAGTGGGGCTGCCTGGCTGAGCCAGATCAGCACCCATCCCCTTCATCCCCTTCATCCTGGCTCAAATTTCTTGCTTGTATGGCCCATCGGCGGGGGTATTTTTCAGCCTGGATGGAGGGGATAAAGGGGCTGAAAGAAGCTGATTTGATGAGCGGCCTGACTGCGAGATGACTTGTCATTGAGGCTTGGCCGGCTCCAGCTTGATCTCGTCGCTGAGGGCTTCGCCATTGGCAAACTGGGTCACGCTGCGGAGGGTGGTTTCACAGATGGTGCCGATGGCCTCCTCGGTGAAGAAAGCCTGGTGCCCGGTGACGATGACGTTAGGGAAGGACAGCAGGCGCTGGAACACATCGTCCGAGATGATGCTGCTGGACAGGTCACGGAAGAACAGATCGGCCTCTTGCTCGTAGACATCCAGCCCCAGGCCGCCAAGCTGCCCGCTCTTCAGCGCTTCAATCGCGGCCTCGGTGTCGATCAAGCCGCCGCGGCTGGTATTGATCAGCAAGGCGCCGCGCTTCATGCGCCCCAGCGTCTCCTGATTGATGATGTGCTGAGTCTCCGGCGTCAAGGGGCAATGCAGCGAGATGATGTCGGCACGCGCGCCGATGTCGCCGGCGCCGACATAGCGCGCACCCAGGTCCAGAAAGGCCTGCGAAGGGAATTTGTCGTAGCCGATCACCGCGCAGCCAAAGCCCCGCATGATGCGCGCGAACACCAGGCCGATCTTGCCGGTGCCGACCACGGCGACCGTCTTGCCGTGCAGATCAAAGCCCATCAAGCCATCGAGTGCGAAGTTCGAATCGCGGGTGCGGGCGTAGGCGCGGTGCACCTTGCGGTTGATCGCCAGCAGCAGCGCCACCGCATGTTCGGCCACCGAGTAGGGCGAGTAAGTCACCACCCTGACGACCTTGAGCCCCAAGGCCGCCGCGGCGCTGAGGTCGACATTGTTGAAGCCGGTGCAGCGCAGCGCCAGCAGCCGGGTGCCGCCGGCCGCCAGGGCCTGCAGCACTGCGGCATCGCACCTGTCATTGACGAAGATACACGCCACCTCATGCCCGGCCGCCACCGCGACGGAGTCCAGGTCCAGCGGCGCATCGAAAAAATGCAGCTGATGACCGGCCTGTGCCTGTGCTTCGGCCTTGGCATCGGCCTTGGCATTGGCCGCGCTCAGGAACTCACGGTCATAGCGCTTGGCGCTGAATACGGCAATCTTCATTCTTCACTCCCCAGTTTGCTTCCCAGCTTGGCTGGACATGACCTTGCGTGATACCCGCGGGTCGCCTTGATGCTATCTTCCATCCGCCTTCTTCATCGCCACTCAAAAACCATGTTGTTCACACCCTTGCAAGCCGGCGCGTTGACCCTTCCCAATCGCATCCTGATGGCGCCGCTGACCCGCGCCCGCGCCAGCGCCGGCCACCTGCCGAACGCCATGATGGCCGAGTATTACGCGCAGCGCGCCAGCGCCGGGCTGATCGTGACCGAGTGCACCATGATTGCCGCCGGCACCTCGGCTTTTGCCAGCGAGCCGGGCATCTACAACGCCGAACAGCTCGAGGCCTGGAAGCAGGTCACCGCCGCCGTCCATGCCAAGGGCGGCCGCATCTTTCTGCAAATTTGGCACGCTGGGCGAGCTGCGCATCCGGCCCTCAACCAGGGCGCAGCGACCGTCTCCTCCAGCAATATTGGCCTCAGCGGCGAGACGCAAACGCCCGAGGGCAAGCTTGCCAACGTCGCCCCGCGCGAGCTGCGCATTGACGAAATCCCGGCGCTGGTGCAAGCCTATGCCGAGGCCGCCAAGAACGCGCTAGCGGCCGGTTTCGACGGCGTCGAAGTGCACGGCGCCAACGGCTATCTGATCGACCAGTTCTTGCGCGACGGTGCCAATCCGCGCAGCGACGCCTATGGCGGCAGCATGGAGGGGCGCGCGCGCTTCTTGTTCGAGGTGCTGACCGCCGTCTGCGCGGCCATCGGCTCGGACCGCGTCGGCCTGCGTTTGTCGCCGTTGAACAGCTATAACGATATGAAGGACAGCGACCCGCTGGCCCTGACCGCCTTTTTGGCCGACCGCCTGAACAGCTGCAAGCTGGCCTATCTGCACCTGATGCGTGCCGACTTTTTCCAAGCCCAGACGGGCGACGTGATGACGCCGGCGCGGGCGCATTACCAGGGCTTGCTGATCGGCAATATGGGCTATAGCGGCGCCGAGGCCGAACAAGCGATCAGCGCCGGCAAGCTCGACGCCGTCGCCTTCGGCACCGCCTTCCTGGCCAACCCCGATTTGCCGGCGCGGCTCCAGGCAGGCGCCGCCTTGAACGCACCCGACGCCAGCACCTTCTACACGCCAGGCCCCAAGGGCTATACCGACTACCCGGCTTTGTAAGCGCGACCACAAGCGCCAAGCCAAGCCGGGCCAAGCCGAAGCCTTGAGCCTGCACACGGCCGCCGAGCACGCTGGGCCGATAGCTGTCAAGCGCCGCTAGGGCCGCTATGGCTGCCCGCCACGGCCCGCCCGGCCAGCACCCAGCCGTCCAGCCCTCCCACCATGGCGCGGGCACCGGTGATGCCTTGCTCGGCCAACACCGTCACGGCCAAGGCGGCGCTGACCTCGTTGGGGCAGTTGCAATACAGCACCAGATCACGATCACGTGGCAGGCTGGCGGCCTGACGCTTCAGCTGATCAAGCTCAAGCAGCAAGGCGCCGGGAATGTGACGTGGGTCGACCGCACGCCCGCCGGCGGCGCGCACGTCGATAAAGACCGGCGCCGCGCCGCTGTCCTGCAGCGCCGCCGCCTCGGCCACCGTGATGCGCCCGCCGCGGGTGCGCCGCGCAAAGCGGCGGCGCTGCCACAGCCGCCGCAGAACCAGGCCGACGACGATCAGGCCCAAGGCGGCCAACGCAAGCAGGCCGGCACCGGCCAGCATGTCCAGCACCTGCTGGATCTGGTCGGACAGCATCAGACCCAAGAGCAAAAAAGTGCCGCTCCACAGCAGACCGGCGACGAAGTCATAGGCAATGAAACGCCGCCAGCTAAAGCCCAAGGCCCCGGCCATCGGTGCTGCCACGACCGAGACACCGGGAAGGAATTTGGCCGCCAACAAGGCCTGGCCGCCCCAACGCAGAATCAGGCCCTCGCTCTGGCGCACGCAGGCGTCGGGCGACAGCGAGATGCGGCACAGCAGCTTCATGACCCGATAGCCATGGCGCCGCCCGGCCACAAACCAAATCACATCGCCGCCGATATTGGCCAGCACCGCCGCCACCAGCGCTGCCATGCCGGACAACTGCCCCTCGGCCGCCAGCCCGCCCACCACGACCAACATCGGCGCCGCCGGCAGCGGCAGCCCGGCGCGCGCCGCCAGGGTCACCAAGAAGACCAACAAAACGCCGTGCGCCGTCAGCAGCTCAATCAGTTCGTGCATGGGATCCCGTCATACTCCGCCCCGCCGCCTCATGCCTGCACCTGCACTCCTTTCCAGAATGCGTAGTGACCCTTGATTTCAGCGGCAGCCTCGGTCGGCTCGGGGTAGAACCAGACCGCGTCCGGATTCATCTCGCCGTTGACGAACAGGCTCAGGTAATGGGCTTGGCCCTTCCAGGCGCAGCCGGTGCGGTGGTTGCTGAAGGTCGTGTGCTCGCGCTTCAACGACTCGGGCGGGAAATAGTGATTGCCCTCGACGATCACGGTCTTGTCGCTCTCGGCCACGACCACGCCATTCCAAACTGCTTTCATCTTGACTCTCCTGCCAGTAACCACACTGCGCGGACTATAGGACAGCCGACAATAGCCCCGTGAAACGCTACCACTCCCACCTTGATCGCGACATTTTTGTCACCTCCGGCTCCGCCAAGGACCTCAGCCCCGGCGCGTTCGGTATCTGCGCCATCGACGGCGGCGCGCAAGGCTGGTCGGTGGTTCATATCGGCCCGGACGGCGACGCCGCCGACCTCGGCGGCGAGTACTATTTCGCCACGCCCGAAGAAGCGCTGGCTTTCTTGAAGGAGCTGATCGAGATGCTCGCGGCGCAGACCTAGCGGGCTTGGCTCGCCAGCATTGCCGCGCCTAGCGCCTCGGCCACTTCGATGCCGTCCACACCGGCCGACATGATGCCGCCGGCATAACCCGCCCCTTCACCGGCCGGGTAGAGGCCTTTGACGTTGAGGCTTTGATAGTCGCGGCCGCGCGTGATGCGCAGCGGCGACGAGGTGCGCGTCTCGACACCGGTCAGCATCGCGTCGGCCATGGCGAAACCCTTGATCTGGCGCTCAAACGCCGGCAGCGCTTCGCGGATCGCCTCCAAGGCGTAGTCGGGCAAGCTGCCCTTGCCCTTTTGCTGCAGGTCGGTCAGCGTCACGCCGGGCTTGTAGGACGGCTCGACGTTGCCAAAAGCGCTGCTGCGCTGGCGCTTGATGAAGTCACCGACCAGGGCGCCCGGCGCCTTGTAGCCACCCTCGCCCAACTCGTAGGCGCGGCTCTCCCAGATGCGCTGGAACGCCATGCCGTCGAGCGGGTTGACGGGGCCGTCTAACTTGCCGTCTTGGCGGTAGTCTTGCGGGCTGATGCCGACGACGATGCCGGCATTGGCATTGCGCTCATTGCGCGAATACTGGCTCATGCCGTTGGTGACGACCCGATTCAGCTCGCTGGTCGCCGCCACCACCGTGCCGCCGGGGCACATGCAAAAGCTGTAGACCGAGCGGCCATTCTTGGCGTGATGCACCAGCTTGTAGTCGGCGGCACCCAGAATCGGATGGCCGGCACTGGCGCCGAAGCGGGCCGCGTCGATGATGCTTTG
>NZ_JANNMI010000099.1:0-2546 GCF_031397715.1 Roseateles sp. | reverse complement strand
CCACGCCCATCAGCATCGCGTCCAGCATCTGGCCGTCGTCGCTGTCTTCGTCGAACACATACCAGTCGGACTCAAAGTCCTCAACCGCCTGCATAAAGCCTTCGACCCACATCAGGCCGTTCGGCGGCAACTGCTCCAGCTGCTCGGCCGTCAGCACACCTTGGCTGAGCAAGTCGGCCTTGGTGGCTTCGTCGAACTCGGTGATCAGCGGCTCGATCAGCATCGCCTCCGGGTCGGCGCCCAGGGCCACCGGCTCTAGGCTCAGGGTGATCTCGTTCCAGCGCTCATGCAACACGGTCATGAACTCTTCGGTCACGTCTTGCGCGTCGAGCTCGTCGGCCCAGTCGTCGCCGAACAGCGCGTCCATCGCCTCCAGCGGGCCGGCATCGGTGGGGCCGACGATCAAGGCGGTCAGGTAGCCGTCCAGCGTGTCGACCGGCACCGCATCCTCGTCTTCGGGCGTGTTGGCAGCCAGTATTTGCAACAGGGCGGCCAGGCGTTCGGCGTTGGCGTGGTCAATCGTGGTGGTGTCGCTCATGGCGGACTCCTGAGTATTTTGTGGACAAAAAAACAAAGGCCCGCGGGGAAGTCCCGAGGGCCCTTTCGAGATGCATCGTACTTAAATCAGAGTTTGCCAGCTACCCAAGTGGTGACGCTGGCCAATGCTGCCGGCAAGGCGCTCGGCTGCGTGCCGCCGGCCATCGCCAGATCGGCCTTGCCGCCGCCCTTGCCGCCGCATTGCTGGGCGACAAAATTGACCAGCTCGCCGGCCTTGAAGCCACGGGCCATATGGTCGGCGGTGACGCCGGCCGCCAAGTGGACCTTGTCGCCATCGACCGCGCCCAGCACGATCACGGCCGACTGCATCTTGTCGCGCAGTTTGTCGATGGTTTCGCGCAGGGTCTTGGCGTCGGCACCGCTCAAGCTGGCCGTCAGCACCTTGACACCCTGCACGTCGACGGCCTGGCTCAACAACTCATTGCTCTGCGCCGAGGCCAAGCGGCTCTTGGCGGCAGCCAGGTCCTTTTCCAGCGACTTGACCTGGTCCAGCACCGCCTGCAGACGTGTTTCCAGCTCGGCCGGTGCGGTCTTCAAGGCTTGCGCGGCGCGGCCGACCTGATTCTCCAATGCTTGGCAATAGGCCAGCGCGTTGTCGCCGGTGACGGCTTCAATCCGGCGCACGCCGGCGGCCACGCCGCCTTCGCTGACGATCTTGAACAGGCCAATGTCGCCGCTGGCCTTGACGTGCGTGCCGCCGCACAACTCCTTCGAGCTGCCGATCGTCAGCACGCGCACGGTCTCGCCGTATTTCTCGCCGAACAGCATCATCGCGCCGCTCTTTTGCGCGTCATCCAGCGCCATCACTTCGGCCGAGGCCGCGGCATTGGCCAGCACCTCGGCGTTGACGATCGCCTCGATCTTGGCGATCTCCTCGGCCGTCACGGGTGAGTTGTGCGCAAAGTCAAAGCGGGTGCGCTCGGCATTCACCAGCGAGCCCTTTTGCTGCACATGGCTGCCCAGCACTTCGCGCAAGGCTTTGTGCATCAGATGGGTGGCGCTGTGGTTGCGCACGCTCTTGACCCGCAGTTCGGCGTCGACCTTGGCGGTGAAGACATCGCCGACATTGATCTGGCCTTCGAGCACCCGGCCATGGTGGCCGAACACATCGGCCTGGATCTTCAGCGTGTCCTCCACGGCGAAGCGGCTGCTCTGATTGCGCAGCTCACCGGCGTCGCCGGCCTGGCCGCCGCTTTCAGCGTAGAAGGGCGTGTGATCCAAGACTACCACCGCGTCGTCGCCGGCCTTGGCCGCAGGAACGCTGACGCCGTCGATATAAACGGCCGTGACCTTGGAGGTTTCACAGACCAGGTGTTCGTAACCGTGGAAGACGGTCGGCACGCCGGCGTAGGCGAGGCCTTGGGCCATCTTGAACTTGCCGGCGGCGCGGGCTTGGGTGCGCTGGCGCGCCATCGCGGCGTCGAAGCCGGCCTGATCGACCGTCACATCGCGCTCGCGGCAGACGTCGGCGGTCAGGTCGACTGGGAAGCCGAAGGTGTCGTGCAGCTTGAAGGCGAGTTCGCCGTCGAGCTGCTTCAAACCCGGTGTCAGGGCGGCTTCCAGAATTTCCATGCCATTGGCAATGGTCTGGAAGAAGCGCTCTTCTTCTTGCCTCAACACCTCGGTGACTCGGGCTTGTGCCTGGCGCAGCTCAGGGTAGGCGTCGCCCATCTGCTTGACCAACTCGGGCACGATTTTGTGGAAGAAGGGGCTGCGCGCGCCGAGCTTGTAGCCGTGGCGGATAGCGCGGCGGGCAATGCGCCGCAGCACATAGCCGCGGCCTTCATTGCCCGGGATGATGCCGTCGACGATGGTGAAGCTGCAAGCGCGGATATGGTCGGCGATGACCTTCAGCGAGGCGCTTTCCTTGTCGCAGTCCAAGCCACCGGCCGCGTCGACGGCCGTCTTTGCCGCATCCAGCAGAGCGACAAAGATGTCGATCGAGTAATTGGAATGCACATGCTGCAACACCGCCGCCAGCCGCTCCA
>NZ_JANNMI010000076.1:0-5848 GCF_031397715.1 Roseateles sp. | reverse complement strand
CAATGCTGGGCTTGATGGCGAATTGCAAGCGACCCACCTCGATCGGAACTTGGATGGCTGCTTGCACCAGCGCTGCGATGCGCGCCACGGCAACGCGATCCTTGGGGCTGATCAGCAGGTAGAGGAACTCGTCGCCGCCATTGCGGCAGACCGTGTCTTCGTCGCGAGCGTGGCTCATCAGGCGCTGGGCCACCGCCATCAGCACGGCGTCGCCGGTGTCGTGGCCATGGGTGTCATTGATGAGCTTGAAGCGGTCCAGGTCCAGGAACATCACCGCCAGCAACCAGCCGTGGCGCTCGGCACCGGCGATCGCCTGAGCCAGCCTGTCGTCGAACAGCGTGCGGTTGGGCAGGCCGGTCTTTTGGTCGTGCATAGCGATTTGGGTGGCGGCGCGCTCGGCGTCGCGCGACGCCGCCAGCGCCGCTTCCGACTCGGCCAAGGCCTCGCGTGAGCGCTCCAAGGCCTGCTCAACCGCTTTGACCTCGTTCACGCCGCGGGCCAGGTTGTCGGTCACCAGTTGCAGATCGTCGGCCACCGCCTGCACCCGGCGTTCGACGGCCAGCCCGTCTTGCAGCGCGGCGGCAGCGGGCAGTGTGGTCGCCCCTTCGGCAATATTGACCTTGGCCTGATCATTCGCCGACCCCAAGTCTTCGGCCACGGCCTCGACCTCGGCCTTGACGCCGTGGCTCTGGCCGAGCGCCTTGTCCAGCACATGCAAGATGTGAGAGGGCACGGCGGCTTCGGTGGGTTCGACGGATTCAGCGGGAGAGGCGGGCATGATGTGGGTAGGCTTGCGTGAAGAAGATAGCAGTGGGCCTCATGGACGTCTGTGTGCCAGCGTACAGATCAGCGGTACTTGCCGCTGCGCGCCAGCAGGTGCGCTAGCCCTGCGGCCCCGGCAAGGCACAATCCGCACACCATCCGGGGTCAGGTCTTGCCATCCGCCTGTGGCTGGCTCTGACCCCGCTGGCGCCCCTGATTCAAAGCCCCGATGACTCGATGACCCGACGATGTGAGACCTGATTACCCCGACTTCCTGCTTGATGTGCGTCAGCGCAGCCGGGTGCGCACGGCGCTGTTGCTGTCCCTGCTGTTGCATGCGCTGCTGCTGAGTCTCAGCCTTGGCGGGCAGGGGCACGGGCTGCCGGGTCTGGACTTGCCTTGGCGAGAGCGACGGCTGGGCGCTGACGACTTGCGCGTGATGCTTGTGCCAGCTCCGCCTGCGCCTGCGCCGCCGGCCGTGGCCGAGCCGCCGACTGCCAGCGCCATGCGGGAGCCCGTGGCCGCCGCCGATATGTCTGCCGTGGTGGCCCAAGCGGCGCCGATACCACGGCCTGCCCCGGCAGCCGCCTTGCTGGCCCTGGCTCGCCCCGACACGGCCAGCTGGGCTGTGCCGCCCACACCGCCCACGCCGGTGGTGCCCGCGCCGCTGACCACAGCCGCGCCGAGCGCTTCGAGCCCGGAAATTCTGCTGCCGGTGCCCCGCGAAACGGTGCTGCAAAAGGCGGTTGACCTGGAGGCCCAGGAACGCGCCCAGACGGAGCAGGACGCTAAAGAAAGCAAAGAAAGGCAGGCCCAACAGCTGCAAGCCACCCGCTTGGTCGAGGCGGCTCGGCAGGAAGCCGAACGCCTGGAAGCGGCAAAGCAGGCGGCGGTGCGGCAAGCGGCCGCCGCCCGCCAGGAGCTTGAACGGGCCGAGAACGCCCGGCTGGAGGCCGCACAGCAAGACGCGGCCAAACAAGAAGCTGCAAAGCAAGAAGCTGCAAAGCAAGAAGCGGCAAAGCAAGAAGCTGCAAAAACAGAAGCGGTCAACCTGGCCCGGGCCACGCTGGCCGCCGCCCGGGCCGAGCAGGACGCCAAACGCGAGGCGGCGCGGCGGGCGATGGGGCGCCAGCTGGACGAGGAGGCCGCTAGGCGCGATGCGGCTGCCAATGCCGAGCGCCAATCGCCGTCGACGCTGCTTCCCAGCGGCAGCAGCGCACGCCGTGGCCGCTTGTTCGGGCGCATCGACCCTAACGCCGAGCTGCTGCTGTACGCGGAACTGTGGAGCCGCAAGATCGAGCTGAACCAGACCTTCGATCTGATTCGCGCGGCGGCCAAGCTGCCGCATACCCAGCCCCTGGTGACGGTGGCGGTGCGCAGTGACGGCTCGATTGAGTCGGTGAACTTTGTGCGTTCCAGCGGCGTGGCCGAAATCGACGAAGGCATCCGCCGCATCCTGCAAAGCCAGGCGCCTTTTCCGCCGTTCCAGCCCGCTCTGGCACGCCAGTTCGACGTGATCGAGATCCGCCGCAGCTGGAGCTTTGACACCGCCATTCGGCTCTATTGAGTCACCCCCTGAATCGGTGCTTTGTCACGACACCGTCACACACCGAGCCTAGCCTGCGCGGCTGATCTGTGACTTTGTTGGGACTTCTCACTCATGACTGCACCAAGAAAACTTCATGCCATCGCGGCTGCTTTGCTCGCCACGGCCAGTCTGGCCGCCCAAGCCGCGCCCAGCTTCATCAACGGCCTGGCGCTCGACGGCGCCGCGCTGGACCTGTCCGGCGGCACGTCGGTCAACAACGGCCGGCTCGGGTATTTCTCCGACATCTATTACGACACCAACCGCAATCAGTGGTGGGGTCTGTCGGATCGTGGCCCTGGCGGCGGCACGATCAAGTACGACACCCGCGTGCAGCGTTTCACCCTTGACGTGAACCAGAACACCGGCGCTATCAGCAACTTCAAGGTGGTCGAAACGGTGGTCTTCAAAAGCGCCGGCCAGGGTCTGAACGGCATCGCGCCGAACCCAAGCAGCAGTTTGGGCCTGGCCTTCGACCCCGAAGGTTTCGTCATCACCAAGGCCGGCACCCTGCTGGTGTCGGATGAGTACGGCCCGTCGGTGCGCGAGTTCAGCCGCAGCGGCGAGTTGCTGCGCACCTTCAAAACACCGGCCAATTTGATTCCGCGCAACGCCGTGTCTGGCGTGGCCAACTTCGCCGGAGACACCGGCAACACCGCCGGCAAGCGCACCAACCGCGGCTTTGAGGGCCTGGCCATCAGCCCGGACGGCAAGTTCGCGTTTGCCATGCTGCAAAGCGCCATGTTGGACGAGGGTGGCAGTAACGGCAAGATCAACCGCATCGTCAAGTTCGACACCACGACTGGCGAGGCGGTCGGGCAATACGCTTACGAAATGAAGCGCAACAACCAGGGTCAGGGCATCTCGGCCTTGGTGGCGATCAACGAGCATGAATTCTTCGTGCTGGAGCGCAATAACCGCGGCGTCGGCGTCGGCGCCGATTTTGAGACGGCTGACAAGGAGGTCTACCGCATCGACCTGAACGGCGCCAGCGATGTCTCCGGCATCGATCTGGACGCCGCCGGTGCCAGCTACACCAAGGTCAGCAAGTCGGGCCAGATCCTCGACCTGGATGCCAACACCTTGGCCGCCTTGGGCAATAAGTCGCCGGAGAAATGGGAAGGCCTGGCCATCGGCCCCAAATTGGCGAACGGCAAATACCTGTTGCTGGCCGGCACCGACAACGACTACAGCGTGACGCAGAACAGCAGCGGCGACCAGCTGGATGTGTATTTCCGCTTCAGCGACGCCGACCCCTATGCCGGCGCCATCCAATGCCCGCTGGGCCTAACGACAGGTTGCACGGGTGCTTCGAGCAGCGTGCCGCAAGACGGCAGCTACAAGCTGTTGCCGGGCGTGCTGCATGCCTACACCATTGATGCTGCTGAACTGGGCAATTACGTCAGCGCCGTGCCCGAGCCGGGTACTTGGGCCTTGATGTTGGGCGGCCTGCTGGCCGTGGCGGCGCGCCGCAGCAAGCAATAAGCCTGAGGCGTTGCGGGCCGCGCCGGCTCAATGCGGCTTGCGCGGCTTGTCCTCGCCAAAGCGTTTGGGTCGGTAGACATTGCCGTCCCATTCGCCCTCGGGTTTGGCGGCGCTGCCCTGCGCGCGCCGGATCGCTGCCTCGGCCTCGTTGGCGGCTGACTTCTTGAAGCGCCGGCCACGCCAGAACTGCGTCATTCGGCGGCCTGCATCGCGCAGGTGGGCGTCCAATTGCTGGCGCCGGCGCGGGCTCAAGCTCATATGGATGGCCAGAAAAATGCAAATCAGCAAACCGGCGCCGGCCAGCAAGGTGGTGAGTAAGTTCATGGGCGAAGTTTGCCTGAAGGCTCCATGACCAACGGGAATAAAGTCGCGGCCTTTTAGAATCCCGCCTGCCCGGACCCTGGGCGAGCCTGGAGAACGCGGTTTGTTGACCCACAAGAAGAACCCATGCACCACCTTGGCCACCAGCTGCCTGCTGGCAGTGCTGTTGAGCGCGGTGGCGCTATCGGCATTTTCTCAAACGCCCGCCGTGCCATCGGCGACCTTGAGCCTGGAAAAGCTCTTCCGCGCCGAGCCCTATCGGGGCGAGAACGCCAAATCACCCGAGTTCAGCCGCAGCGGCCGCTATCTGGCCTATTTGTGGAATCCTTTCGGCGAGCCCGGCACCGACCTCTACGTTCATGACAGCAAGACCGGCAAGACCCAGCGCCTGACTTCGCCGGCGCTGATGGCCGCCTTTGATGCACCCGAGGACCTGGAGCGCTTCGACAAAAAACTGCAGCAAAAACGCAGCGAGCTCGCCATTGCCCAGGCCAAGGAAGAAGCGCAGGCCGCCTATCTGCAGGGTGCTGCGGTCGATCTGGGCCAATGGGAGGCCGCGGCCATTGAGCGGGTGAAGCAGGAGTACACGGCCAAGAAGCTACGCGACGACGCCCAGAAGGCGGCCGACAAGGCCGAGGCGGAAATCGAGAAACGTGCCGCCGAGGCTTTCGAGGCCAAGCGCGGCGGCAAGCCGCTGGCCGCAGCCTCGGCCGCCTCGGCGCCCGCCGACAAACCCGAGAAAGACAAAGAACTGTGGGAGTGGCGCGACGAGCTGAAGAAAAAGCAGGCCAAGGACAAGCTCAAGCCCACCGACCTCTACCCCGGCGCGACCCAGATCGTCTGGGCTCATCACAAGGACGAGCTGATTTTTGCCTACCGCGGCAATTTGTTCCGTTGGGTCGCCGGCGACAGCAAGATCACGCCGCTGCAGGCAACCTCGCGCGCGCTGCGCATGCTGGCCTATGCCGCTGATGATCAAGCTTATGTCTATATGGACGACAAGCGCGTGCTGCGCAGCCGTTTTGGCGCCGGTGGCGTGCAGGTGCTCAACCGCGAGTTGATCCACCCGGATGATGCGGAGAAGAAATACCAGGTCGAGTCGACCACGATCAGCGAAGACGGCCGCTGGATGGCCTTGGTCGGCCGCGCGCCACTCAAGCCCTTGGAAGAAGGCAAGCCCGCGCCCGAACCAAGCGGCCGCAAGGTCGAAATCATGAACTACGGCGAGCGTTTCGCCACCGCCAAAAAGGTTGACCGCGAGGTCTCCGACGACAAGCGCACGAACAAGCCCTTGGCCATCTATATCCGCAAGGTGCCCGGTCTGGAGGAGGTACCGGCCAAGCAAGCGCTGCCGGTGTTCACCCATGCGGGTGGCGACGGCTGGTTCGAGCTGAGCCCGATTGCCTGGGCGCGCGACGGCAGCCGCTATGCCTTCAGCAGCTGGGAGCGGGAGAAGGAGTTGCTGCGCGTCTATCTCGGCGCTGCTGATGAGAATGCCAAGCCGGAGCTGGTGCTGGAGCGCCGCGGCGATGTGGGCCACGAGGTGGTGAGCGTGATCAAGCCGCAGTTCACGCCCGACGGCAAGACCCTGGTGCTGGTGCTGGACGAGGCCGGCTTTCGCCAGCCCTATGCCTGGGCCTACGCCGTGGGATCGGCCGTATTTCCGCTCTGTGCTCTCAGTGCCTCTGTGGTTCA
>NZ_JANNMI010000302.1:0-3148 GCF_031397715.1 Roseateles sp. | reverse complement strand
GTTTTGTGCACCGGCGACATGGGCTTCGGCAGCCGCAAGACTTATGACATTGAGGTGTGGCAAGGTGCCGGCGGTGTCGATCATGTCATCCATGATCACGCAGTTGCGGCCGTCGATCTCGCCGATCACATGCATCACTTCGGACACATTGGCGGCCGGGCGGCGCTTGTCGATGATGGCCAGATCACAACCGAGCTGCTTGGCCAAGGCGCGTGCGCGCACTACGCCGCCAACGTCGGGGCTGACCACCACCAGGTTCGAATAGTTGCGGGCCTTCAGGTCCGACAACAAGACCGGCGAGGCGTAAATATTGTCGACCGGGATGTTGAAGAAGCCTTGGATCTGGTCGGCGTGCAAGTCCATCGTCAGCACGCGCTCGACGCCGACTTTCTCCAGCAGGTCGGCGACGACCTTGGCTGAAATTGGCACACGGGTCGAACGCGGGCGGCGATCTTGGCGGGCATAGCCGTAATACGGGATCACGGCGGTGATGCGGCGAGCGCTGGCGCGCTTCAAGGCATCGACCATGATCAGCAGTTCCATCAGATTCTCGTTCGTCGGCGCGCAGGTGGGCTGGATGACGAAAACGTCGCGAGCGCGCACGTTTTGCTGAATCTCGACGGTGACTTCGCCGTCGGAGAAGCGCCCAACCAGGGCTTTGCCGAGGTCGAGCCCGAGATGTGTTGCAATTTCTTGGGAGAGAACCGGGTTTGCGTTGCCGGTGAAGAGGACGGTATTGAGTAGCACAGGCCATCCTTTTTGAAAAGGACCCGTGGCCAGCCAGCGTGTCCGGGGAATTTCTTAAAGACTTAGCGCCTTAACGCAAAAACCTTAGTGCAAAAAACTTTGGCAGGGGAAGAAGGATTCGAACCTTCGCATGACGGAATCAAAATCCGTTGCCTTAACCAACTTGGCGACTCCCCTACACAGGACACAGCATAGCTGCTGCACCCTATAACTTTTCCGTACTTTTGCTGATAACCAATCGCGGAATTTACGCGGAACTTACTTTAACTAGCCAGCCCAACCTTGCAGTGGGTGCCTGTCTAAGCTGCGGCAAATTCTACCAGACCAATCAGCAGGTAAACCCTGCAATTTCGTCAAAAGCATCTGATTTAACAGATTTATTTCTTGCTGATTTGCTGGAGTAGCGACTCTAGCGAATACCGCGCTACCGGATCCCGTCATTCGACTATTGCCAAACTCAGATTCCAGTATCTGCAGTGCCTGAATAACTCCGGCGCAATTTACTTCGGCTGGTTTTTGTAGGTCGTTGCGACCAAACCCGCCTAGTATGTTTGCAATTCTTTTGTTATCCAGTCCAATCAATTCTTCGCCTTGTATTTCAGCAGAAGAATTGTTTGCAGGAAAGCCCGCTACTATAACGAGCTTTTTTGATCTTGCCAAGTGGGGGCTAGCAAATATTTCTTGCGTCGAGATGCTTTGGCTCGGTTTGAGGACCGCAAACGTCAGCGGCGGCAGCTCGATAGCATGAAGGATTTCGCCTATGCCTTCGACGAAGGCGTGGCTGCCACCAAGGAAAAACGGCACGTCGGCGCCCAGCCTCAGGCCCAGCGATAGAAGTTTGCTAAGCGGCCAATTCAGACCCCAGAGCCGGTTCAAGGCCAGCAGCGTTGAGGCCGCGTCGCTTGATCCTCCGCCCATGCCGGCGCCAGCCGGCAGGCGCTTCTCGACCTGGATGTCAACGCCCCAGGCGCAGCCGCTTTGCTGCTGAAGCAAGCGGGCCGCGCGCAGGCACAGATCGTCGGCCGGCAGGCTGTGGCCTTGGTCGTGACGCAGCAGCTGGCCGTCGGAGCGGCGCTCAAAATGCAGGGTGTCGGCCCAATCGATCAGCGTGAAGATCGATTGCAGCAGGTGGTAGCCGTCTGGCCTTTTGCCGACCACGTGCAAGAACAGATTCAGCTTGGCCGGGGCGGGGACGTCGTAGATCGCTTGCATTGCTCAGGGCGTGGGTTGGTTTTTTCAAGGCTCGACGCGGGCGCGCAGGGTGATTGCGGGTTCGGCTTTGCGGGTGGCGACGATCAAGCCTTCTTGCAAATTGGCCAAGTCAATCTGCCAGCCCAGTTGGCTAAAACCAAGACCATCGATCAAGGGGGCGCTTGGCACCTGTGGCCATGGGCGGCCGCGCAGCCAGTCAAACAGCGCCGCCACGGGGATCGCTTCGCCCAGCAACTCACGGGTCAATCCGTCCATGTCGGCGAAGCTGCGCTCGGCCTCGGGAGTCTGCAAGGTGGTGTCTTTGGGGCTCCAAGTGGCGCGCGCAACCAGGCTGCCCAGCGGCGTGCTGAGTTCCAGCGTGCCGGCGCGTGGGTTGCCGAGTAGCTCAAAGCCGGCATTGCCGCCCGAGGCGCGGCCGCTGCTGCCGGCCACCTGTACGCTGAGCCGGCCGCTCAGGCGCACATCGCCCTCGGCCAGCACATCGACGGGCTTGGGGGCAACCGTGGCGCAGCCGGCCAGCAAGAGGGCGGCGCTGCTGAGCAAGAGGGCGATCAATAGTTTGTTCATGGTTGGGCCTGCAGGCGCTTGATCGTTTCGAGCAAGGTTTCGTTCTTGGGGTCACGTGCCAGGCCTTCGTTCCAGATTTTCCGGGCCTGACCTTGGTGGCCGCTGACCCAAAGCACCTCGCCCAGATGTGCGGCGATCTCGGCGTCGGGTCTGGCCGCGTAGCTCTGGCCCAGCAGGCGCAAGGCCTCGGCGTGATTGCCCAAGCGGTATTCGACCCAGGCCATGCTGTCGAGAATGAAGGGGTCGGACGGCACAAAGCTGAGCGCTTTGGCGATCAGGGCCTTGGCCTCGTCCAGCCGCAAATTGCGCTCGGCGAGCGAATAGCCCAAGGCGTTATAGGCATGGTGATGATCGGGTTTGCTGGCGATCACGTTTCTCAGCAAGAGCTCCATTTCGTCCAAGCGGCCCAGCTTTTCGGCCATCATGGCCTGCTCGTACATCAGGTCTGGGTCATTGGGCAGGCGCTCGTTGGCCTGGGCCAGCACGGCATAGGCGGGCTCCCAAGCCTGCGCATCGCGCAAGAGCTGTGACTCCGCCAGCAGCTTGGCGCGCAACTCCTCCGGGCTGGCCTCGGGCAGTGCTTGCAAGAGTTTGCGAGCCTCGGTCAATTTCCCTTGGCGGG
>NZ_JANNMI010000070.1:0-5689 GCF_031397715.1 Roseateles sp. | reverse complement strand
ACGCACCTCGACCGAGGTGCCGCGCGAACGCGCCGCCGGCTGCAGCTCGCCCGAGCGGGCGTCGAGCCGGTGGGCGTGGGCCGCGCCCTCGCAGCGACTCAGCAGCGCCATCTCGGCGACCGAGGAGATGGCGGCCAGCGCCTCGCCGCGAAAACCCATGGTCGCGACCGACTCCAGATCATCCAGCGAGCGGATCTTGCTGGTGGCATGGCGCTTTAGCGCCAGTGGCAGCTCCTCGACCGGGATGCCCAGGCCGTCGTCCTCGACGATGATGGCGCGCACGCCGCCGGCCATCAGCTTGAGCTGAATCTGCGCGGCGCCGGCGTCGAGCGCGTTGTCGACCAGCTCACGCACCACCGACGCCGGCCGCTCCACCACCTCGCCGGCGGCGATCTGGCTGATCAGTTCATCGGGGAGGTCGCGGATCACGCGGCGTGGTTGCGCTGTTGGCGCTGGCGGCGTACTTGAGGCCGCAGCAGCCAGGGGGGAAGTCAAATCCATGCCGCTATTGTAAGAAGGCTGAGGGCAAGGTCAGCTGCAGCGTGGCAGAAACAGTCATCTCTTGCCGCCATAATCCTGCGCCATGGAACTTATAAGCACCCTGATCGACTTCATCGTCCACGTTGATCGCCACTTGGCGACCTTTGTCGGGCTCTACGGCGCCTGGATTTATGGCCTGCTGTTTTTGATTATTTTTGTCGAAACCGGCCTGGTGGTGATGCCTTTCTTGCCCGGCGACTCGCTGCTCTTCGTGGTCGGCGCCATGTGTGGCACCGGGCTCTTGAGCCTGCCCATCGCGATGTCGGTGATGGTGGTGGCGGCCATCGCCGGCAACCAGACCAACTACACGATAGGACGCTACTTCGGCCCCAAGGTGTTTCAGTGGGAACAGTCGCGCTTTTTCAACCGCGACGCCTTCAACAAGGCGCATGAGTTCTATGAGCGGCGCGGCGGCGTGGCGCTGATCATTGCCCGCTTCATGCCCTTTGCCCGCACTTTTGCGCCCTTTGTGGCCGGTGTGGCGCAGATGACGCGACGCAAATTTACGTTCTATGACGTGACCGGCGCCTTGCTCTGGATCGGCAGCGTGACGCTGGCCGGCTATGCCTTCGGCAATGTGCCGGTGGTCAAGAGCAATCTGCAGATCATTATTTGGGCCCTGATCATCATCCCTGGCCTGCTCATCATCATCGGCGGCATGCGGTCAAAAAAGAACAAGAAGAAGCGCGCGGCACCGACCGCTTGACCGCCGATTGCTTGACCTCACACCGCCATGTCAAAAACCGCCCGCGTCTACAAGATAGAAATGCTGATCCGCAACCGCGGCCATGTCAGTTTTCAGGCGCTGAAGGAGGAGTTGGCGGTCTCGGACGCGACGCTCAAACGCGACCTGGACTATCTGCGTGACCAGCTTGGCGCGCCGATCGAATACGACCGTTTTCACAACGGCTATGGTTTCGGCGCCGAGTACCGGGGCCAAAAGCACGAGCTGCCGGGTCTGTGGTTCAGCGAGCGCGAGCTGTACTCGCTGCTGATGGCACACCAGATGCTCAGCGAGCTGGATTCCGAGGGCGTGATCAGCCGCCATTTGGCGCCCCTGCTGGAGCGCATTCACCTGTTGCTGGCCTCGGGTGAGGCGGATGCCAAGGCGCTGCTCAAGCGCATCAAGATCATCAGCCCGGCCAAGCGGCCGGTGCCGGTGCAGTTTTTCGAGATGGTGGGCGAGGCCTTGCTGAAGCGCCGCCGCCTGCATCTGCGCTACCTGACGCGCGGCCGGGCCACGGTCAGCGAGCGCGATGTGTCGCCGCAGCGCCTGGTGCATTACCGCAACACCTGGTACTTGGATGCCTGGTGCCATTCACGTGACAAGGTCTTGCGCTTTGCGCTGGACGCGATTGAGGCGGCCACGACGCTTGACGCCAAGGCCAAGGAAATCCCGCTCAAACAGGTGCAGGCCGAGATGGACGGCGGCTTTGGCATCTTTGCCGGCGAAAAGCGCCAATGGGCGACGCTGGTGTTCCAGGAGAAGGCCGCGCAATGGGTCAGCCGCGAGGAGTGGCACGCGGAGCAGCAGGGCGTTTGGCTGACTGACGGAACCTATCAGCTGAAGGTCCCGTTTGTCCATGAAACCGAGATCGTCATGGACATCTTGCGCCACGGTAATCAGGTCAGGGCCGTCGCCCCGGCCAACCTGGTGGCCGCGGTGGCCAAGGCTTTGACCGAGGCGGCGGGCCAATATTGAGCCTTGAGCCTTGAGCTTTAAGCGATGGGCGATGGGCGATGGGCGATGGGCTTGATGCCCAAGGGGCACGGCGCGATTTCAGTGAGGGGCTGTGTAAATCTGATCGAAGTAGCCGCCCTCGGCGAAATGCGTCTCCTGGGCCGCACGCCGGCCGCCAGACACCTGGTCGACCGTGATCCGCTGAGTCGGGCTGAATTGCTTGGCATATTTGGCCGCCACCTTGGCGTCGCGCGGGCGGTAGTCATGCCTGGCAGCGATTTCCTGGCCTTGCGGGGTGTAAAGATATACCAATCGATCACCTTGGCGCGGGTGCTACCGTGATCCAGCGCCACTCCAGCCAGTTGTCCGGCCGGTGCACGACAGCGATGTTGCTGCGCGCCGCCCAGGGGATGACCTGGCGGTGCAGCGGGATGTAGTGGACTTGCTCGGCCATGCGCTTGAGCGCTTGCTTGATCAAGAGCTGACGCTTGACTTCATCGGGCTCGCGACTGGAGGCGGCCACGATGGCGTCGAGCTCATCGTCCTTGAAGTTGCCGCGGTTGTATTCGCCGATGCCTTTGTCCACGCCCTTGCCTCCGCCCACACCACCACGGTTGCGGAAATGGCTGGTGAAGATGCTTTCCGGGTCGGTGATAGCGCCGCCCCAGCCGAACAGATAGGCCGAGGTGTCGAGCCGCTCGATTTTGTTGAAGAACAGCGCCTTGGGCTGCGCATTGACCTTGACCTTCAGCCCCAGCTTGGCCCACTGAGAGGCCAGCGTCATGCAGATGCGCTCATCATTGACGTAACGGTTGTTGGGGCAATCGAGCGTGAACTCAAAACCGTTGGCGTAGCCGGCCTCACTCAGCAGCTTTTTTGCGGCCGCCAGATCGAAGGGCAGGCGGGCTTCCAGCGCCGGGTCATTGAAGCTGCCCAGCGGCGAGGGCACCATGGCGCCGGTCGGCGCAGCCTGGCCGTCCATCAAGCGGGTCTTGATGGAAGCAATGTCGATGGCCTGGTAGAGCGCACGCCGCACGCGCACATCCTTGAACGGGTTTTTGCCCTTGGGGCTGCCCGACAGCAACTCGTCGCGACCCTGATCCAGGGCTATGAAAATGATGCGGTTCTCGGGCCCGGTGATGATCTTGAGGCCTTTGCTTTGAGCCAGCCGGGCCAAATCGCGCGGTGCGGGGTCAAGCACAAAGTCGATTTCGCCCGAGATCAGCGCTGCCGTGCGCGTGGCGTCGCTCTTGATCGGGGTGTAGATCACTTCTTGCAGATTGCCTTCGATAGCTCCCCAGTAATTCGGGTTGCGCTTGAAGACGGTCTTGCTGTCGGGCGCGCGGCTGACCAGCATGAAGGGGCCGGTGCCATTGCTGTGGAAGGCCGCGTAGCTTTCTTCCTTGTTGGCAAAGTCTTGCGTCTTGGTGGCCTTGTTGGCCTCGGCCCAGCCGCGGCTCATGATGTAAATCGTACTGAGATGCTGCAGAAAAATCGGGTTCACCTGGGGCAGGCTGAACTCGACCGTCAAGTCATCGAGTTTGCGCGGCTCGCCCACGGCATGGGCATACATGGCGATTTGCGAGCTGGGCTGGCGCGCGCGCTGGATGGAGAACACCACGTCGTCGGCACTGAGGGGCCGGCCGTCATGGAACTTCACGCCGGGGCGCAGTTTGAGCAGCCATTTCTGCGGCCCGGCCTGTTTCCATTCGGTGGCGAGCTGCGGCACCAGTTTGAGCTGCTTGTCGCGGCTGACCAAAAACTCATAGATCTGGCCGTTGATGGTGTTGGTCAGGGTTTCGTTCTGTGCATAGGGATCCAACGTGAGCGGGTCGCCGGCGCTGGCCCAGCGCAGGGTTTGGGCCGCCGCCAATCCGCCGGTCAAACTTAGGCCGAGGGTCAGCAGACTGGCCGCCATCACGTGGGCGGAGCGTGTTCGATTCATAGGGACTAACTCCGAGAGGCTGGGCGCGAGCAAGCGGCGCGCGAATAGATAGAGCCGAGGGTAACGTTGCCAAGCTCAATGTCCGGTTGCTAGGTGACAAAAGAACAAAAAGCAAAGACATCCGCCAAGCAGCGACCAATAGTTGACAATGTATATTATGTAAAATAAATAGACAGGCTAAACGCAAAACTGCACCTCTAGACGACGGCGCAGAGCTGGCCGAGTTGAGCCAAATGCATGCAGCGCTGGAACGCCAGGCCACCGAGCGTGACACTTTTTTGCCGCCAACGAGCGCTTTCATCTGCGCTTGCTGGCGATCGAAGGCAAGTGCTGGCGCCAGCAGATCGTCACCGATCTGCGCCGGGTAATGAAGCTTAATCGTCATCACTCGCTCTTCAAGCAAGGTCGGCTGGATGAGTCCTTGGCCGAGCACCGAGCCTTGATGGCGGGCATCGCCGAGCGCAGCGGCGCAAGAGCCGCCGCCCAGATGCGGGCGCATTTCGACAATGGCCTGGCCGCCGAGCGGACGACTTTGTCACCCGCCTGAGTCGGGGGGGTCGGCGGCGGCAGTCGCGGCAAAGTTCACGCCGCCCTGCTCGCCAAAAGCGGAACTGCTACACAAAGCGGCAGTTTTTACATCGTTGGAACGGGTTCCCCGTCGATAGCATCGGGACGTCTTGGACTTGGGTCTGTTGCGATGACATATCAATCGATGAGGTTGCGGTGCCGTGCGACGGCAAACGCCACTCGCCCGGTTCAATTGAACAGTTGTTGGAGCCGCCGCTCAAGTTTTGAGCGCGAGCTCCGAAAACCCGTTGGATAGGTGTCGGTTCGGGTCTAGCCAAAAGCGGCTGTGCCCTGATTTTCTCTGCAAGATTTTCTGACTTTTGAAGGCTCCGCGACCAGTTGTTTGTCGGTTGCGCGAGTAACGATTCATGCGCCTTCAGCGGCCCGGCAGATCAACTGCCTGGCGCGAGAGGTGTCAATCGATGTCGCTGCAAGTGACGTCGAATCAACTAATAACTGAGCGAGCTCAAAATGGCTTCAATCATCGTCAACCTGAACACGGCGCAGATCTCCCAACTGTCTTCATCCACGTTGGCACGACTGACCTCCGCCGACTGGGCTGCGTTCAGTACCGACCAAATCCAGGCCCTAACCAGCCAGCAGGTCGGCTCGCTGGGCACGGCGCCCTTCACCTACATCAGCACGGCGCAGTTCTCGGCGTTCGAGACGCGGGACTTGCAGGCCATCTCAAGCAGCTCGATTCGCGTTTTGAGCACAGCCCAGCTCGCCGCCCTCGACTCCGTTCAGATCGGTGCACTGAGTTCGACCCAGATCAGCGCCCTGACCACCGCGCAGATCGCCGGCCTGGGCAGTGATGACCTGAACGCGCTGACCTCGGCCCAGTTCGCTGCACTGAGCACGGCGCAAGTCGCCAGCCTCACCACCCACCAGATCAACCACCTCACCACCGACGACCTGAACGCCTTCGGTTCGGCCCAGATGGCTGCGCTGTCCTC
>NZ_JANNMI010000048.1:0-6530 GCF_031397715.1 Roseateles sp. | reverse complement strand
AGCGAATCGAAGCGGAAACGCAGGGTGGCGCCCGAGCCGCGCGCGATGTTCCAGGCATGGCCGGTGAGGCCGAAACCGGTGATGTCGGTGGCCGCGGTGGCGCCGTGGACGCTTGCTGTCGGCAAACACCTTGGTGACGATAGGCGTGCGCCCGGGCGGCAACTCGTCGATGGTGGAGACCGCCAGGTCGGCGAAATAGGTCATCGCCAGCGTGCGCGGAATTGGCGTCGCGCTCATCATCAAGAGATGCGGCTCCAGATCCATTGACGCCAGCTTCTTGCGCAGGGCCAGCCGCTGGGCGACGCCGAAGCGGTGCTGCTCGTCGATGATGGCCAGGCCCAGCCGGGCGAACTTCACTTTGTCCTCGATCACCGCGTGCGTGCCGATCACCAGCTGCGCGGAGCCATCCGCCGCCGCGTCCAGCATCTTCTGCCTGGCCTTGCCCTTGACGCTGCCGGTCAACCAGGCCACCTTGAGCCCCAGCGGCTCCAGCCAGCCGACCAGCTTCTTGAAATGCTGTTCGGCCAGGATCTCGGTCGGCGCCATCAGCGCGCATTGCCAGCCGGCGTCGATGGCCACCGCTGCGGCCAGCGCGGCCACCACCGTCTTGCCGGACCCCACATCGCCTTGCAAGAGCCGGTGCATCGGTTGCCCCAGGGCCAGGTCTTGCGCTATTTCTTCACTGACCCGCTGTTGCGCGCCGGTCAAGCCAAACGGCAACACCGCCAGCAACTGCTCGTGCAGGCCACCGCGTTTGGCTTTGAGGGCCGGCGCTTTCAGCAGCGCCCGTTCACGCTGCGCCTGCATCTGGCTGATTTGCTGGGCCAATAACTCCTCGAACTTGAGCCGCTGCCAGGCCGGGTGGCTGTGGTCTTCCAAGGTCATCAGGCGCGCTTGCGGCGGCGGGTGATGCAGGAAGTTCAAGGCGTCGCGCAACGCCGGCAGCGTGGGCGGCACGACGCCGGCGGGCAGCAGCTCGTTCAGGTCGGCGCGGCTCAAGCCCGAAGCGACCGCGCGGCGCAAATAGGCTTGCGGCAGGCCGTTGCTGGCCGGGTAAACGGGCGTCAGCGCCGTGGCCAGGGCCGTGCCTTCGACGACGGCTTTGAACGTGGGGTGCACCATCTCGCGACCAAAAAAACCGTGACGTAACTCGCCTCGCACACGGATGCGGGCGCCGACGGCCATGGTCTTTTGATGCGAGGGGTAGAAGTGGATAAACCTCAACACTAATTGTGAGCCCCCAGAGCTGCGTGTACCCAGCTCACCCCCCGAGGGGGGCAAGTCATTCTTGGGGCGGCCCGACGAATGACTTGGCTCCGCGCCGCTGTCGTCTGTGATGGTCACCAGCAGCACGCGCCGGCCGCGCGTCTCAACTCGGCACTCCAGCACCTCGCCCTCGCATTGCACCGCCTCGCCCTCATGCGACTGCGCCTCGGCAATCGGCGTGATGCGGGTCTCGTCCTCATAGCGCATCGGCAGATGCAGGGCCAGGTCGATATCGCGCAGCAGGCCGAGCTTCTCCAGCGCCTTTTGCGGCGCGGACTTGGGCTTGTTGGGTGGGGGCGTGGTGCTGGCCTCGGGCATGGGCGGCATTGTGCCGTGGCCGCGGCCGCCTGCGCTCCAGAGGAGCTCAGCGGCTCAAATAACTCACATCGGCGACGGTGTCCCGGCCATCCGGTCGTACTTCAAGAAGAACTGCTTGGCGATGGCGACGAGTTGGTTCTCGGTCGGGTGGTCAACGGTTTCATAACCGACGATGTGCTTGGCGGTAAGCGGGCGGTGCTTGTCGGCGTAATGCTTGAAGTCGGCTTGTGCGGTGGAAGAACCCACCACCAGCACCTCCTCGATGCCGTCCAGCGCGTCGCAGACCTCGCCAAAAAACTCATGCTCGCTGCGCACCGCGCTGCCATGCTGCTTGGTGTGATGGCTGTGCGCCTTGACCTTCTCGGCCTGCACATGAGCCTCGTCGAACTGCAAGACCTTGGCGCTTTGATGATCGAGCCAAACAAGAGCGTGAAACATAGTCATGACTGAAAGTCCTTTCGGTGGGATGAAGAAGTGTGAGGAGTTAAAGCTTGCGCGCTGTGCCGGCCTGGCCGTGCTCGATGGCGGCCTGGCAAGTGATGCAGCGCGGCACCTCGGGATTGGCCTTCAGGCGCTCGAACGCAATCGCCGCGCCGCAGTCGCTGCACAAGCCAAATTCAGCGCTGCGCAGGCGTTGCAGCGCCTCGTTGACTTGACGCAGCGCGTCCAGATTGGCATCGCTGCGCGCCAAATCGACCTCCCGGTCGGTGGCATGGGCTTGCTCGCCGTCGCCGTCTTGGAGCAATTGCTCGCGGGCATGCTCGACCCGGCCTTGCTCACCCAACTGTGACTGCAGCGCTTGCTCCAGCACGGCTTGGCGCTGCCGCAGCGCGGCCTCCAGCACAGCATATTGACCCGGGCTCAGGTCTTGTTGAACGGCTTGAAGTTTCATTGCGAGTCTCCTTGAATGGATGCTCGCACCATTGGCCCCCGGTCAGCTTGACCTGTATCAAACCAGCCAAGCGAAGGGTTCAGGCCATCAACCGGCCTTGCTTTGGCGCCGCGCAACGAAGCCCAGCAGGCTCAGGCCGGCCAGCAGCAACGCGTACTGTTGCGGCTCCGGCACCGGCGAAATCGCCAGCGCGCCGCCGAAATTTCCCTTGGTGTTGCCACGCACCTCCAGCACGTACAGACCGGCGGTCAGATGGGTCGGCGCCAGCACCGAGATGGAAGCGCCGCCCAGCGAGATGTTGTCGCTCCATTTTTGGACAATATTCGGGCCGGCCGAGTTGTCGCCCAGGAAGCTGCCATTGAAGGCGTAGATCCGCTCGGACAGATTGAGCACGCCGGTGCTGTTGTTGAGCGTCGTGGCGATGCTCTCGGCAATCGCGGTCGTGGTCTGGATCACATAAGCCGCGTAAAAGAAATTATTGCCACTCACTTGCGGCGTGAACGAGCCGGTAGCGCCACTGAAATTGAAGCCGGTCGCGGCGCCCACGCTTGTGTGGAGGTGATTGACGACTGTGTTGCTGGCGTTCGACGCGGTCAAGCTGCCGTTGGCAAACACCTCCAGCGTCTGGGCCGAGGCCGCACTGATGGCGCCGAAACCGAACAGCGCGAAGGCCGCGACGGCGCTCCCACCTGGGAATTGCTTGTTGTTTTTGAGGTTCATGTTGTACTGCTCCGAGCTAAGACAAAAGAATGGCCGTCTCAGGCACGGCTGTCGCGCTGGCAACAAAGCCTGGCGAGATGCAGAACAAGGACCGACAGCGTGAAGACTAACTGCTGCATATGACGGCGCCAGGCATGCACTGGGGTGCTGGCGTAGTCTGTAAAGCTCATGCCGCCCGGCCCGCATGGGAAAATGCCGTTCTTTCATTTTGTTTGGCACGGGTCCGTCCGGCCCTCAACACTGCATGCAATCCAGCCCTCACTTCACGCACAGCGTCAGCGACTTTGATTTCGAGCTGCCGCCGGCGCTGATCGCTCAGCATCCTGCGCCCGAGCGCAGCGGCTCCCGCCTGCTGGATGGCCGCAGCCAGCCCCCCGTTGACCGCATCTTCCGCGAGCTGCCCGAGCTGTTAAGCCCCGGCGACCTGCTGGTCTTCAACAACACCAAGGTGATCAAGGCGCGGATGTTCGGAGCCAAGTCCACCGGCGGCTCAGTGGAGGCCTTGATTGAACGCGTGCTACCCGGAACCTTGGAAGTCTGGGCCCATCTGCGCGCCAGCAAAAGCCCCAAGCCCGGCTCTTGGGTGCGCTTCAACGACGCCTTTGACGCCGAGGTCTTGGGCCGCTGCGGCCCCGACAACGGCATGTTCCATCTGCGCTTCCCCAGTGACCCGTTCGCGCTGCTGGAGCTGCATGGCCATGTGCCGCTGCCGCCCTATATCGCTCACGCCGACGCAGCCGATGACGTAAGGCGTTACCAGACCGTGTTTGCCAAGGAGCCCGGCGCGGTGGCGGCGCCGACCGCCGCCTTGCACTTTGACGAGGCCTTGCTGGCTCGCTTGGCCGCCAACGGCGTGGCCACCGCGCATGTCACTCTCCACGTTGGCGCCGGCACGTTTCAGCCGGTGCGGGTGGAGCGGCTGGACCAGCACAAGATGCACAGCGAGTGGTTTGAGGTCACGGCCGCGACCGTCGAAGCGGTGGCCGCCTGCAAGGCGCGCGGCGGGCGGGTGGTGGCCGTCGGCACCACCACGCTGCGGGCGCTGGAGTCGGCGGCCTCGGCAGGTGAATTGCAGCCTGGCGCGCGCGAGACCGCGATTTTCATCACGCCCGGCTTTCAGTTCAACGTCGTCGACAGCCTGGTCACCAACTTTCATTTGCCCAAGAGCACGCTGATGATGTTGGTCAGTGCCTTTGCCGGCTATGCGCCCATCATGGCCCTGTACCGCCACGCCATCGCGGCCGAGTATCGCTTTTTCAGCTATGGCGACGCGATGCTGCTGCAGCGCTTGGATTGGCAATCGCAAGCCCCGCGATAATGCGCCGAGTTTTTGTCCCTTTTTGCCTGGAGTCCTGACCATGTTCCATCACGTTGACGCCTATGCCGGCGACCCTATCCTGAGCCTCAACGAGGCCTTCCAGAAAGACACCCGTGCGGGCAAGATCAACCTGTCGATCGGCATCTACTTTGATGATGACGGCAAGATCCCGATGCTGGATTCGGTCCGCAAGGCGGAGCTGCAAGTGGTGGCCGAGGCCGGCGCGCGGCCTTATCTGCCAATGGAAGGCGCGGCCAATTTCCGCAGCGCCGTGCAAAAGCTGTTGTTCGGTGACGGCAACCCGGTGCTGGAACGCACGGTGACGATACAGAGCGTCGGCTCCAGCGGCGGCCTCAAGGTCGGCGCTGATTTCATCAAGCGCTATTTCCCCGACAGCGCCATCTATGTCTCCGACCCGACCTGGGACAACCACCGCGCGGTGTTTGAAGGCTCCGGCATCGAGGTCAAAACCTACCCCTACTACGACGCGGCCACCGGCGGTGTGCGGTTTGCCGACATGCTGGCCGCCATCCAGGCGCTGCCGGCCAAGAGCGTGGTTTTGATGCACGCCTGCTGCCACAACCCGACCGGTGTCGACCTGACCCCGCTGCAGTGGGACGAGCTGATCCCGGTGCTGAAAGAGCGCGATTTGCTGCCCTTCCTGGACCTGGCTTATCAAGGCTATGGCGACGGCATCGAGGAGGACGCTTTCGCCGTGCGTGCGATGGCCGACGCGGGCCTGAGCTTCTTCGTCGCCAACAGCTTTTCCAAGAGCATGAGCTTGTACGGCGAGCGCTGCGGCGCGCTGAGCGTGGTTTGCCCGAATGCCGCGCAGGCGGTCAATGTGTTGGGCCAGCTGAAGTTCTTGATCCGCCGCAACTACTCCAACCCGCCGATGCACGGCGGCCAGCTGGTCGCTCGCGTGTTGACCGACCCGGCCCTGCGCTCGCAGTGGGAAGGCGAAGTCGACGCGATGCGCCAACGCATTCACGAGATGCGTAACGCCTTGTACGAGGTGCTCAGTGCCAAGCTGCCGGGCCGCAATTTCGACTACTTCCTGACCCAGCGCGGCATGTTCAGCTACACCGGCTTGAGCGCCGCTCAGGTGGACCGTTTGAAGGAAGAGTTTGCCGTCTATTTGGTCCGTTCGGGCCGCATGTGCGTGGCCGGGCTGAACAGCAAGAACGTCGAGGCCACGGCCGCGGCGATGGCGGCTGTATTGGCCTGAAGTCAACTGCGGTCGACGCGCTGCCGTCCCGGCTCGATCAGCTCGACGCGCATCTGGCCGCGGCCGAGGCGCGTCTGCTTGACGTCACGCCGGGCGCCGAGAAGCACATCGTCTGGGGCCCCGCCGGTCGGGTACGGGCGCCCTGGGCGGTGGTCTATCTGCATGGCTTCACCGCCACGCGCCAGGAGATGGCGCCGCTGCCCGAAATGCTCGCGCAAGGCTTGGGCGGCCATGTCTTCTACACCCGCTTGAGTGGGCATGGCCGGCCCGGCGCGGCCATGGCCGGCATGTCGGTCGCGCAGTGGCAGGCCGACGCACTGGAGGCGCTGGCGCTGGGCCATCAGCTGGGCCAGCGGGTGCTGGTGATGGGCACGTCCACCGGCGCCACGCTGGCCGCCTGGGCCGCCCTGCAACCGCAGGGGCACGATGTCGCGGCCTGGGTATTGGTGTCCCCCAACTTTGGCCCCAAGGATCGCTTTGCCGCGCTGATCAACTGGTCATGGGGCCGCGCCCTGATCCACTGGGTACACGGCGGCGTGATGCGCTACTCGCCCCTCAACGCCACCAAGGCGCGCTTCTGGACGCATGAATACCCGACCTCGGCGCTGGACCCGATGATGTCCTTGGTGAAGCAGGTACGCGCGAGCCGATTGGAGGCGATCAGCGCGCCGCTGCTGATGCTGCTGTCGCCGCGCGACAGCGTCATCAATGTGGCCGACGCGCGGGCCGCCTTCAAGCGCTTCGGCAGCGCTGTCAAATGCTTGATCGAGGTTGACTACAGCGAGAGC
>NZ_JANNMI010000015.1:0-23573 GCF_031397715.1 Roseateles sp. | reverse complement strand
CGCGTCTCGGCTGTGCTGCAGGATCAGGCAGGGTGTTTTCATGTGGGCAAGGTCTGCCCGGTTGTCGGTAAAGAAAGTGGCTTGGGCAAACACGCGCGCCACCAGCGGGTCGGTGGAGCAAAAACTCTCAGAAAGGGTGCCCGCCACCGCGCCGGCTCCCGATTGCCCAGCCACCATTGGGGCCAGATAGCTGGCCCAGCCCATATAGTTTTGATCCATCAGTGCGAGCAAGCCTTCCAGGTCCTCGCGCTCAAAGCCACCGAGATACTCGGGCGGGTGGTTCAAAAAGCAAGGCGAAGGCGCCACCAAGACCATGCGCTCAAACAAGCCGGGCCTAGCGATGGAGGCCAGCATGCCGATGCTGCAGCTGACCGAATGGCCCACAAAAGTCACGCCCTCGCTGAGCCCGAGGGCATCACACACGTCCAGCACGTCTTGTGCGTAGCCGTCCAGGCTCGCATAGCGGCGTTTGTCGAAGGCAGCCAATTCGGACTGGCCGCTGCCGACATAGTCAAACAGGATCTGTTGATGACTGCCCGCGAAAGCCGGCGTGATGAGGTTCCACATTTGCTGGCTGCAGCCAAAGCCGTGCGCGTAAAGCAGGACGGGGCCAGCAGCCCCCAGCACTTTTACGTTGTTGCGCTTGAGGGCGTCCATAGCAGAATCCTTAAAAGATCATTCAACATCCCCGTGATTGTGCGGGCTGAACGAAAGTAGGCAGCCGAAAATTGCGACGCGAACTTGACGTTGACCACCCAGACGGTGAGCGGCACTGCGACGCGCCAGTTGAAAAGGGCTGCTTTCAGCGAGGGCCTCAACAAAAGCGGCCTCAGCGGAAGCCAAAAGCGGCCACACCCCCCGATAACTAGATCCGCCAAAGTTCTCCGTAGGCCGGCGGTTTGGGCCAAGCAGCAGCAGTCGGCAAGACCTGACCCTGCTCGTTGACCCAACGCCTGGCCAACATCCAGCCACCATGGCTGACCACCAGGCAGCCCTGCTGCGGGTGCCAGTTGCCGGCACGCTCAAGCAGTTCCGCAAGTGATTCGCCGCCGCCCGGTGCGTAGCTGACAAAGTCAGCCACCCAGGCATCGACCTCGGTGCGCGCGATGTGGTCCCAAGCGCGGCCGTCCCAAGCACCAAAGTCCAGCTCCAACAGGGCCGGGTCTTGATGGTGTTGCCAGCCCCAGGCCTTGAGCCAGGCAGCTACCTCGGCACAGCGGCGCAGCGGCGAGCTGTAGATGATTTTGGGCAGGTGCTCGCGCTGCGCCAGCTTCTGAATCCGCCTGGCCAAGCGCTTGGCGGCCCGCCAATGCACCGGCAGATCGGTGCCGGCGCCGATGCAGCGGCCCGCAGCACCCGCGGGGCGGGGATGCCGCCAGACCCGCAGGCTTTCAGAAGACATGCAGCAGCGCCACAAAACTTAGCAACACGCCAAGTTCCACCACCTGCTGGGTGGCACCGAGGTTGTCGCCGGTGTAGCCGCCCAAGCGGCGGTCCAGCCAGCCCTGCATATAAAGCGTTAGCCCGGCGGCACTCAGCAGCGCCAACAACACACTGGGCAATAAAAACGGCATCAAGAGCAGCAGACCGATGCCGGCCGCCACAACCCAGGCGAAAGCGACACTCAGCGTCACACCGTTGGCTTGCGTCGCCAGCGGCTTGGCTTTTGCATGCTCGGCGTCGCCGGCATAGCTGAGGCTGTGCATCAGCCAGACCGGTGCGGCGCGCGACGCAGCGTGGGCCCAGATCGTCAGCAACACCGCCAGTTCGGGGCTGGCTTCAACCAGTGCGAACAGCGCCGCCGCCTTCAGGCCCAGCATCAGGATCAAACCGAGCGAGCCATAGCTGCCGATGCGCGAGTCCTTCATGATGGTCAACGCCCTCTCGCGGCTGACACTGCCACCGAGGCCGTCGCAGGTGTCGGCCCAACCGTCTTCGTGGAAACCGCCGGTCAGCCAGACACTGGCGGCCATGCTCAGGCCCACGGCGATGGCCGGCGGCCACAGCCACAAAGCCAGCCAGAGCACCGCGGCGGCGAAGGCGCCAACGAACAAACCGATGGCCGGGAAATGGCGCGCGCATTGCTGCAACCAAATGGGCTCGAACCCCACCCAGGCCGGCGTCGGGCAGCGGCTGAAAAACTGCAAAGCGATGAAGAAAAGGCGCAGTTCGTGCAGAAGAGGGCGCATAGGAGGAGGCAGCTGCGGGTGCGACGGATGGTTCAATAGAGGTAGGAGCGGCGACAGTTTACGTGGTGGCCGCGGGTCAGAATGCACCGCCTGTTTAGCGCATCAAAGGCCGCGTCATGACAGCACAATGCAAAAAAGCGTTGCCGTCGACGGGCGCAGTCTGTGGGTGCATCGACGCGCCTTTCGGTCTTGCAGGCCGGCACAGCCCAGCGAGCGCACATCCACCATTTAATGCCCTGCGGTCAGGGTTGGAAAAAGTCCATGAATCTGATCAGAGGTTTGACCATCCGTCGAAAATTGCTGTTGCTGACCATCATGGTGGTGCTGGCAATGAGCATCCCGGCAGGCTTTCAAATCAAACAGGGCAACGAGCTGCTGCGGGTTACGCAAGCCGAGCTGGACGGCATTGAGCCGGCCCGCCAACTGATCAAACTGACCCAATTGACTCAGCAGCACCGCGGCCTGTCGGCGGCTGTGCTGGGCGGCAATGGCGCCTCAAGCGGCCCGCGCGACAACAAGCAGGCGGAGGTCAAGCAGCAGTTTGAGCGCCTGACGCCGATGTTGGCGCCGGCCAGTCTGCCCGAACCGCTGCGGCGCGACTGGGCGGCCGCCAAGTCGGCTTGGACCAGCCTTGACGCCGATGTGTCCGGGCGCAAGCTGACGGCGGCCGAAAGCAGCACCCAGCATGCCAAGCTGATCGCGATGTATTTCAGCTTGCTTGACCAACTGATCGATCAATCGGGGCTGATCCTGGACCCCGAGGCGGCGTCCTATTTTCTGATCAATGCGGCGCTGCTTAAATTGCCCATTGCCACCGAGGCGCTGGGGCAAGTGCGAGCCCGCGGCACCGGTTTTCTGGCCGAAGGCAAGATCAGCCCGACGGGCCAATCCACTCTGGCCGGCCTGCTGCAGCAAGCCAGCGAATCGCATACCGCGGCGGTCGTGGCGTTCCGCAAGAGCTTTGCCGCCGCGCCTGAGTTGGAGCGCAAACTGGCCGCCAAGGTGGCGGCTCTGGAAGCTTCAGTTCAGGGCTCGCTGACCTTGACGAAGCAAGAGTTGATCGATAAGGAAGAGTTGCAACTCCCGCCGGCTGAGTACATCGCCAGCTACACCCAGACCATCGACGCCATGTTCGGCGTCGGCGAACTGGCCACCGCCGAGTTGAATGAACTGCTCACGCACCGCGTTGATAACTTGCACCTAGCGAATTGGACCGTTTGGGGCTTGCTGGCGCTCTTGGGCGCCTGCGTCTATTGGGCCGGGCGCAGCATTTCGCGCGCCATCACAGGGCCGCTCAGTCAGGCCGTCGTGCTGGCACAGCAAATCGCCGAGCGCGACTTGAGCGGCGATTTGACCAGTCAGAGCGAGGATGAGATCGGCCAGTTGGTGAAGGCGCTGTTGAGTATGCGCGACAGCCTGCGCGGCGTGGTCGGCGAGGTGCGCGGCAATGCAGCCCAGGTGGCCACCGCCTCCAGGGAATTGGCGCAGGGAAATAATGATTTATCTCAGCGCACCGAGCAACAAGCCTCGGCGCTGGAGCAAACCGCCAGCTCGATGGAGGAGCTGACCGGCACCGTGCGCAGCAATGCCGGCGAAGCCGCCAGCGCAGCGCAGCTGGCCCAACGTGCCAGCCATTTGGCCACGCAGGGCGGCGCGGCGGTGCAGCAGGTGGTGGACACCATGCGGGGGATCGAGACCAGCAGCCGCCAGATCGCTGACATCATCGGCGTGATCGACAGCATCGCCTTCCAGACCAATATCTTGGCGCTCAATGCTGCCGTCGAGGCGGCCCGCGCCGGCGAACAAGGGCGTGGTTTTGCCGTGGTGGCGTCCGAGGTGCGTGGCCTGGCCAAGCGCAGTGCCGAAGCCGCCAAGGAAATCAAGCAGTTGATAGACGCCAGCGTCGTGCGGGTGGATGGCGGCGTCAAGCTGGTCGTTGACGCCGGCAGCACCATGCAGCAGTCGGTCGACGCCATCCGCAGCCTGGCCGCCATGGTTGAGCGCATCAGCACCGCCTCGGCCGAGCAAAGCAGCGGCCTGGTGCAGATCAATCAGGCGGTCACCCATATGGATGATTTGACGCAGCAAAACGCCGCCTTGGTCGAGCAATCGGCCGCCGCCGGTCAAAACCTGCAGGACCAAGCCGAGCGTCTGCTGAACCTGGTGGGAACCTTCAAGATGGCCGACAAGGGCACGCCGGGTTATTGAGGCAGACGGCAGACGGCAGGCGACAGGCTCCTAGGGATTGTGCGAAAGCCGTGGATTCGATTTTGGCCACGCTTTTGGCGACCGATAGACGGAATATTTTTCGAAGACTTGCCCGCTGTGTGATGGTTCTCGATCAATCAATCAATCAATCAATCTTGCTTGCTGACCCCGGCGGACTCGAAGCTGGCCATCTCGCTCAAAATTTTGCAGGCTGATTGCAGCAAGGGCCAAGCCAGCGCAGCGCCCGAGCCTTCGCCCAGGCGCAGGCCCAGGTCCAGCAGTGGCTCGGCGTCCAGCGCCTCCAGCATCAAGCGGTGGCCCGCTTCCATCGAGCGGTGCGCAAACACGCAGCGCTCCAGCACGGCCGGCTGCAGCCGCGCCGCCACCAGCACGGCCGCACCGGCGATAAAACCGTCGACGACGATGACGCGCCGCTCCAGCGCTGCCTGCAGCACCGCGCCGACCATCATCGCGATCTCGAAGCCGCCAAAGCCCGCCAAGGCTTGCAGTGGCTCGACAGCAAAGGCGTGCCGTTGCAGCACGGCGCCCAGCGTTTCGATCTTGCGTTGCAGGCCCGCGTCATCCAGCCCAGTGCCGCGGCCGGTGCACTGCTCGATGGGCAAGTTCTGCAGGCGCGCCAACAGCAAGGTGGCGCTGGAGGTGTTGCCTATGCCCATCTCGCCGAGCAGCAAGGCGTTGCCCGGCCGCTGGGCCAGCAGATGCTTGCCGGTGGCGATGGCTGTTGCGCATTGCTCGGTCGTCATCGCCGGTTGTTCCGAACTGTCGGCCGTACCGGCTGCCACCTTGGCGATCACCAGTCCGGCGCGCGGCGCGAACTCATGCGCCACGCCGGCGTCCACCACGGTCAGGCTCAGGCCATGTTGGCGCGCCAGCACGCTGACTGCCGCGCCGCCGGCGAGGAAGTTCTCGACCATCTGCCAGGTCACGTCGCTGGGGTAGGCCGACACCCCTTGCCGCGCCAACCCATGGTCGCCGGCAAACACCATCAGCTGCGGCTCGCGCAACACCGGCGTCTCGCTACCCAGGATCAGGCCGATGCGCAGCATCAGGTGCTCCAGCTGACCCAAGGCACCGAGTGGCTTGGTCTTGCCGTCGATGCGGCGCTGCAGCGCAGCTTGAAGGGTCAGGTCTTGCAGCGAGGGGATGGTGGGGATCAGGTTTTGCATAGGAGTTGGGTTGAATCAAGTGAGCAGGCCCATCAGCACGCCGGGCTGAAAGTGCTTGTCTATATAGGCGGCCAGGCCGTCGAAGACCGTGTCCAGGCCGGGCTGCTCGGCGCCGAACAAGGCGCGCATCACGCTGTCCTGCTCGAACAGGCCATGGGCATAACAGCCCAGCACCTGGCCCTGGCTCCAGCCAATCGGCTCGCCCTGTTGATTGCGCACGGCGACGGTCGCGGCGGCCATGGCCGGGTGCTGGACGGTGCGGCCATGGTGAATTTCATAACCGCCAGCCTGCACGCCATTCAGCGGCGACCAAGCACCGGTCAGGCCACCGAATTGCAATCGGCAAGGGCTGAGCAGCTTGTCGCGCTCGAACTGGGTCACCAGCGGCAGCAGGCCCAGACCGGGCGCGTTGCCGTCCAGCTGATAGGGATCGAGCAGGCTCTCACCGAGCATCTGCAGGCCGCCGCAAATGCCCAGCAGCGGCCTTGCTGCCGCCGCATGCTGGGCGATCGCCAGATCGAGCTTTTGCGCGCGCAGCCAGGCCAGGTCGGCCGCCACCGCCTTCGATCCCGGCAGGATGATCCAGTCGGCGCCCTCCAGTTGCGCCGGTGTGCGGGCCCAACTCAGGCGCACATTCGGCAGCGAGCGCAGCGGCTGGAACTCGTCCAGATTGGACATTCGCGGGTAGGCGACGATGGCGATTCGCAGCCCGGTGCCGGTGACGCTGTCGTCAAACACGCCGTCTTCCTCGGGCAAGCCATGGCCGCGCCACATCGGCAGCACCGCGACGGTGGGCACCCCCGTCAGCGCCTGCAATTGCTCCGGGCCGGGTGCCAGCAAGGCGGCGTCGCCGCGAAAGCGATTCAGCACATAACCCTTGATCAAAGCGCGCTCATGCGCAGGCAGCAATTGGTGCGTGCCGAACAAATGGGCAAAAGCGCCGCCGCGGTCGATGTCGGTGACCAGCAGGCAGGCGGCATTCGCCTCCAGCGCGGTGCGCATATTGACGTAGTCGCTGCTATGTAAATTGATCTCGGCCGGCGAGCCCGCGCCTTCGATCACGACCACATCGTTCTCGGCCAGCAGCTCGTGCAGCGCTGGGCGGGCGCGCAGCCAAAGTTTTTCGCTGCGCTCGCGCCAGGGCATGTCGGTCAACTCGCTGTCCACCTCGCCCAGCACGATCACCTGCGTGGCGGTGTCCTTTTCGGGCTTGAGCAGCACCGGGTTCATGCGTACCTCGGGCGTGCGCCGGGCAGCCAGCGCTTGGAAATACTGGGCGCTGCCGATCTCGCCCATCTTGCCGTACAGGCCCGGGCCGAGCGCCGGGCCGCTCCCAAGCGAGGCCGTGTCCCCTCGGGGGGCCGCCTGCGTACCCGCAGGCCAGGGGCACATAACCACGCGTGCGTTATTGCTCATGTTCTGAGCCTTGTACGGCGCGACCTTGAGGCCTTTGTCGGCGTAGTAACGGCACAGCGCCGTGGCCAGCCAACTCTTGCCCGCTCCGCTGGTGGTGCCCAGCACCATCACTGCTTTGGCTGTCATTGAATGATGTCCTTGATTGCTTGTTGCAAAGCCATTTGAGCCAAGGGCGATTGGGTTGATAGCCGCAGCCAGCCGGGCAGGCCAAACGAGCTGGCGTCGCGCAGCTTGATGCCGCGTTCGCGCAGCGCAGCAAGCAAGTCGGCTTGTTGGGGTTTGGCCAGCCAGAAGTTGGTGCTGGTCGGTCTTTGCTGCTGCCAGCCCAAGTCGGCCAGCAAGGCGTGTTGAGTGTCTCGCCAAAGGCGCAGTTGCAGCCTGACCTGGCGCAAATGCGCTTGGGTTTCCGCGCTATGCCAGTGCATCAGCAGAGCGACGCCTTCGCTGGACAAGACCCAGCTTGGCGCGACATGGCGAGCCTGTTCTGCCAAGGACTCCGAAGCGGGTGCCAGCATAAAGGCGGCGCGCACGCCGGTCAGGCTGAGTGCTTTATTGGGGCAAATCAAGCGCCAGGCCCGCTCGGCCAAGTGCGGCGGCAGTTGGCTGGCACCCATCAGTCGTAGCGGCTCATAAGCGCTGTCGACGGCCAAGCTTGATCCGCTGCGCTGCAGCGCGGCGTCCAAGGCCAGCCAGTCGTCGCTGCCAAGGCTGTCGCCGGTCGGGTTGCAGGGCTCGCAGACCCACACCAGCGCGGGCTCCGCCAAGGCCAGGCACAGTTCGGCCACGTTGGCGTAACGGTGTACTTGCAGGCCCAGGGCCAGGGCGGCCGCTGCATAGTCACCAAAGCCCGGCTGCGGCACCCAGACCTGGCGCAGGCCGCTGAGCATGGCTGCAAGGCTGAGTCGGCGAATTGCCTCGGCGCCGCCCGACGCCGGCAGCACGCGTGCAGGATCCACGCCCTCGGCCGCGCCCAGATATTCGCGCAAGACCTGATAGTCAGGGTCGGGATAACGGCCGCGGTCGGCGGCCAAGACCGCGTTCAGCAAAGCCGGCGGGGGACCGAGCGGACTGGCATTGCTGGAGAAATCATGCATGGGGGCGGGGCCGCTGTCGCTGCCGCCGTGCTCAGCAATCACAGCAAACCTCGCAGCGCGGCGGCACCGCCGGCAAGCGGGGCGGCGCAGATCAGCAGCGCTCTGAGGGCCAAGCCTTGCGCCCGGGCCAAATCGCCGGGCGCTACCTCGGCGCCGGCTTCGTTCAGCACATAGACGCCCGGCTTGGCCAGGCGGGTGTTCAAGATCAGAGCCATCGCCGCCATCGGCCAGCCGCTGTTCGGTGACGGCGTGTGGCGGGCTTGTTGTACCAGTGCCGGCCATCGCTTGAAGTTGAAACCCAGCAGGGCCAAACCGGTGATGCGTGCCGGCAGCCAGGACAGCAAATCATCGGCACGCGCTGCCCATTTTCCGGCCCATTCCCACTCACCCCGGTAGCCCCACATCGCATCGGCCGTGTTGGCAAAGCGATAGATCGCCGCCCCCGGCAGGCCCGCCAGCATGAACCAGAACAAGGGTGCGACGACCGAGTCGTTGAGGTTCTCTGATAGCGTCTCGATGGCCGCCTCGCGCACCTCAGCCGCGCTCAAGTTGGCGGTGTCGCGGCTGACCAAGCGGGCCAAACGCGCGCGGCCGGCCGGCAGCGATTCCGCCAGCGCCGCCTCCACCGCGCCGACCTCGTCGCTGAGCATTCTCCAGGCCAGCAGCGGCTTCAAGAGTAGGCCCAAGAGCAGCGCACATCCAGCCAAACCTAGCCAGCCTTCCCAGGGCTTGAAGGCGTAGATCAGCGAGGTCTCTAAAACCGCCGCCAGCAGGCCGACATTGATCGCGCCGACGCACCAGATCAGGGCCCCGGCGCTGAAAGCTGCGGCCGGTGCCAGCGTCAGCAAGCGCTTGGAGAACAAGCCCAGAAACCAGCCCATCCCGACGACCGGGTGCCAGCGCGCCGGCGGCTCGCCAAAGATGCGATCAACGACCAAGGCCGCCAGCATTGCGATGGGCAAGAGCCAGGCCATCAGTCTTCGATGCCGCGCTGCGCCGGCACGCCGGCCTTGAAATGATGTTTGACCATCAGCATCTCGGTGACGGTGTCGGCCAGCTCAATCAGCTCGTCCGGCGCGTTACGTCCGGTCAGCACCACATGCACGTGGGCGGGCCGCTCGCGCAGCGCTTGCAAGACCGGCTCCAGCGGCAGCCAGCCATAGCGCAGCGGATACATGATCTCGTCCAGCACGACCAGAAAGGTCTCGCCGGCACGAATCGTGGCTTCCGCCTTGACCCAGCCGTCGCGGGCCAGCTGGGCGGAATGCTCCAGGTCCTTGCTCTTCCACGAGAAGCCGTCGCCCAGCCCTTCGATCGGCACGCCTAAAGCTTCAAACATGCGGTGCTCGCCGAAGCGGGCGCTGGGCACCTTCATGAACTGATAAATCTTCACCGTCTTGCCGCGCCCATGCGCGCGCAGGGCCAGGCCGAAGGCGGCGGTGCTCTTGCCCTTGCCGTTGCCGGTGTGGACGAGGATCAGGCCGCGCCGCTCGGCCGTGGGGATCACGCGTTCGCGGTCGATCGGGGGTTGTTCAATTTCCATGACTTGTTCTTTCCGGGCCGTCGGGCCAGTAATCGGTGTACATCATTTGATCCAGTGGACGCGGCTCGCGCCAGCCTTCCAGCGTCAGCATCGGTGCTGGGTAAAACTCATCCACTGCGCCTAAGCAGAGCAGGCCCAGCGCCTGCGCGCCGGCCGGCAGACGTAGCAAAGCGCCGACCTCGGCGGGCTCGAACATCGAAACCCAGCCAAGCCCCAGATTCTCGACGCGGGCGGCCAGCCAGAGGTTTTGCACCATGCAGCCGACCGACGCCAGCGCCATTTCGGCGGCCAGCGTTCGACGGCCAAACACGGTGCCGTCGTCCGGTGCCAGCACCAGGGCCAGGATCTCGGCACAGTCCTTCAGGCCCTCAACCTTGAGGCGCATGAATTCATCGCTGCGCGGTCCCAAGGCCGCAGCCGTGGCCTGACGCTCAAGCTCGACGCAGGCCGTCAATGCCTCGCGCAGGCCGGCATCGGCAATCCGCAGCAAGCGCCAGGGCTGCATCAAACCGACCGACGGCGATTGATAGCCGGCCTGCAAGATGCGCTGCAACTGGGCCGCTTCGACCTGCTCGCCGGGCTTGAAATGGCGGCAGTCACGCCGCGCGCCCACCAGCTCGTAAAAGTTGGACTGCTCGGCCGCGCTGAAACGATATTGGGGGTTCATGTGCGGGTTCCTTGCAAGCGTTGGCGCGGCACCTGGCGACCTTGCCAGGCGGCGCCCAAACTCACAGCCAGGGCCATCGCGACCCAGGCCAGCGCTTGTGAAATCTGCGCGGGCGCTGTTGCTTGCTGGGCGGGAGCAGGCGTTGCTTGGGCCTGCAAAAGCAGGCCGCGTTGGGTGGGCGGCGTGGCTGCTGATGGCTTGATTTGGGGTGCCGGTTGGGCGGCGACAGCCACCACCGCCTGCTGCAATTGCTCCGCGCTCCATTGCCGCACGGCGCTCAATTCCTGGTGCAGCGGGGCGTCATGCGTCAAGGCCTGATAGGTCGCGGCCAGCTCGCTGCGGGTCGCGGCATTGGGCTTCCAATAGCCCAGACGCTCGGCTTGCACCATCCGCTCCAGCGCCTGCGCATAGGCTTGTTTGTTCTGGTTCAGCCATTGCGGCAGGCCGAGATTTTGCTTGTCACGCACCAAGGTGTCGTAAAGGCTTTGCCAATGGTCGGGCCGCACCGTCTCGGGCGCCACCGCCTGCCAGCCCCAGGCGAATTGCACCGCCTTCAGCACTTGCAGCGTGCCGGCGTAACCCTCGGCCTTTTGCGCCTTCAACCAACCCGGATGCAGATAGCGGCTCTGCATTTCGAGTGCGATTGAGCGCGCGGCACTTTCGGTCTGGACCTCGCTGGCGTCCTGCAACTGGCTGACGTGCAAACTCAAACCCTGAGGCCGGCCGGCCGCCTTGGCCGCCGCCGACAAGCCGCCCAGATACTGAAACGGATCATCCGAGCTGAGCATCGCGTACAGATGCGAGCTGCGCGACATCAGCGCCGCGTCGGTCTGTTTCAGGTGCGCGCCGAGCGCTTGTCCGGCGACGGCCGGTTGACTCAGCTTGAGCGGCTCACCGTTCAGATAGGGCTGGCTCATGCGCTGCAAAAACAACTGGCCCAGCCGCGCGTCATCGGCCTTCAAACCATTGGCCTGCACGGCGTCCGAGACGCCGGTGCCGTAGTCTCCCGTCGCATTGCCAAACACTCGGGCCTGGGCGAGCGCTTGAGCCTCGACTTTGTTCAAGCCCTTGCCGCGCAGCTCGGCCGCGACCTTGGCGGTGTTGCGATTGATCGCGTTGTCGGGCTCGGCGGCGGCGACTGCGGCCACCGCCTGATCCAGCAGCGTCATCAGCGCCGGGAACTGGTCGCGGTAGGAGCCGGTGATGCTCAGCAACACGTCAACGCGCGGCCGGCCCAACTCGCCCAAAGGCAGCACGCGCACGCCGGTCGGGCGGCCGCTGTCGTCCCAAATCGGTTGCACGCCCAAAGCGGCCAGCGCCTGGCCTTCCATCAAACCTTGGTGGCGCAGCGTCTCGCCGGCCCACAGCGACAAGGCCAGGCGTTGCGGCGCTTTGCTTCCCTGCTCGGCATACCAAGTCGCGAACAAGGCTTTCGCGACTTCAAACGCTTGCTTGGTCGGCAAACGACTGGGGTCGAGGCCGACCAGATTGCGCCCCGTCGGCAGGCTGTCGGGGTTGCGGATCGGATCGCCGCCGTAAGCCGCCGGCACGAAGCGGCCGCTCAAGGCACTCAAGAAACCGGGCAATTCGCCTTCGGTCGCCAACTTTTCCTCCAGCTCCTGTGCACGCAGGGCTAACTTCAGCAGCGCCGGCGTGTCGATAGCCTTGCGGGCCGCGCGGTTAGGGACGTAACCGGCTACTTCGGCGGGCCTGAGATCCAAGTTCGATGCGGCCACGGCGTCTTGCAAAGCCACTTCCAACCAGCGCGCCGGCCGGGATGTGGCCACGCCTTGATGGTTGATCAAAAAGGCCTCGTCGATGTCCTCGCCCAAGGCATCGATGAGCGGCTGGCGCAGCACCTGCAGAATCGTGCCGCGTCTTGCGGCGGCGTCCGGCACCTGACCGAATACCGCCAGCCCCTGCGGCTGTGAGCTTTGCGCCAGGCGGTCCAGATAGGGATGCAGCAGCTCCAAAAAGCCGCTGAAGTTGGCGCTGATCTGCGCGGCCGTCCAGCCCAGGTCGCGGTGCAGCTGGTGCTCGACAAAGGCCGCCACCATCTGGCGCTCCAGCGCCATGCGGGTCGGGCCGGCATCGACCGTTTCCCACTCGTGCATCAGCTCGTGCATGGTCGCCATGCGGGCATTAAAACCGGCCGGCGCGAAGCTGGGCGTGCGGTGGCTGATCATCAGCGCGCGGCCGCGCCGCTTGGCCGTCAGCGCCTCGCCGAGGTTGTCAACGATATAGGGGTAGACGACGGGCAGGTCGCCCAGCGGCAGCAGCGCTTCGTCAAACACGTCCAGTGCGCGCAGCTTGCCGGGTGCCCATTCCTGCGTGCCGTGGGTGCCAAAGTGGATCAGCGCGTCGGCCTTGAATTGCAGCCGCGCCCACAGATAGACGGCCAGATAGTGATGCGACAAGGGCGTCTTGCTTTTGTGCATAAACGGGTCCTGGCCCTGGCGCAGGGTTTCCTCGCGCGGCGGTTGCGGCAGCACGACCAAGTGGCCGCGTTGCAGGCGCGGAATCACGAACACCTGTGTGCCTTGCTGCGTGACGATGTAGCGGCTGCTGGCCGGCTCGCCCCAGCGTGCCCTCACACGCTGTTGCAGCGCAAGGGGCAGCGAATTGAACCAGGTCTGATAGTCGGCCAAGGGCAAGGCACCGGCCTGGTCTCGGGCCAATAATCCCGCCAGATCTGCGCCGGGGTAGTAGGCGGCGATCAGCGGCTTCAATTGGGCAATCCACTCAGCCTCGGCCAGCGGCTCGACCCGGTAGCCGGCCGCCAAGAGCCCGTTGCTCGTGCTCTCCAGGCTGCGCGGCACGTTCAAAAAGCTGGCCCCGAAATGGTCGCCGCCGGGCGGGTAGTTGTAGACAAAGGCAACAAGCCGCTTGTCCGCCACCGGCTTGGTCTGCAAGGCGATCAGGCGGGCCGCCTTGGCCGCCACCGCGTCGGCCTGCGGCCCTATCAGCTGCGGCTCGCGCCCACCTTTGGCATGCGCCACGACCAGCACGGGATCGATCGCCCCGGCCGCCTCGGGCTGGGCAAAGTAAAACGGCAGATCGCTCTGCGGCAGGCCGGTTTCGCTGGCGGCCCAGGCTGCCGCGTCGCCTGTGCGGAACGGTTGCGTCGCCAGGACCGGTGCACCCCAGCGTATGAACAGCGGCTGCATGGCGCCGGCCTGCGGCAGCAGCGCATGGGTGACGATGACGCCGGCGTGCAAATGCCCGGGCGCGTCTTCCATCAAGGCCGCCAGCGAGTCGCCCGCCAGGTGTGAGCTGAAGACTGCGTAAGCCAGCAGGCCCTTGGCCTCGAAGCGGCGCAGCCAGTCATCGACCCAGGCGGTTGCGCCATGTACGAAATGGTAGCGGTGCAGCAGCAAGGCGACGGCCGGGCGGTGGTCCCCACGACCGTCGGCCCAACGCCTTACCTCAGTGGCATTGGCGAATAGCTTGGGGGCATCCGGGTGGTAGAGGCCGCGCTGTGCCAGCAGAGTCGGGGGCGCGATATTGATGAGGGGCTTGCCGTCCATCTGCGCCTGCGCGATCGCAAACGCCGTGGCGGTATTGCTTGGCCCGCCGGCTTGCAAAAAGGCCCGCAGCGAGTTGTCGTTAGGGCCAGGTTCACCGGCGGTGATCCAGATGACGTTCTTGGCCGGCAGCTTGGTGCCCAGCAAGGACTTGAGTTTGGCCTCGACGCTGGCGTGGGGCGCGTCGATCCAGATCATTTGCGCACGCTTGAGGCTGGCCTCAAGCGTGCGTGTTTGGGTCGCGTCCAGCGCCGTGCTGCGCAGCGGGTAGTCCAGCGCCATCAGCTCGAAGCTGGCCTTGGCGGCCGCGCTTTCAATCAAGGCATGGCGGGCGGCGGGCGTGATGTCCATGCTCAGCCAGAGCAGGCGGGGCGGTGTGCTGGCCGCTTGCGAGAAGGGCGCGAACAGACCGAGCAGGAACAAGAGCAGGAGTGCTCTCAAGGCTTGGCCTCGGGCACATAGATGATGTTGCCGTCCTTGAGTTGGTAGGCGACGCCTGCCCGCACGCCCTGGCCTTCGCTGCTGCCGCCATTGCCCTTGTACTTGATCTCTTTGCCGTCCTTGCGCACGATGATCTCCATGTCCGGCTCACCGGGGCGCTTGATCACCGTGGTGTTGTCGGCTTGTTGCTGTTGCAAGGCGACCGCAGTCAGCAAGGCCACCACCAACACTAGAAAGACGTCGACCAGATTGACGGCCGACAGCATCGGGTCATCGTCTTCTTCGGACAGAATCGACAGGTGTTTCATGCGCGGACTCCTGCCGGGCCGCCCCAAAGGAGTCCGGCACCCCCTCGGGGGGCAGCGAACGAAGTGAGCGTGGGGGCGGTCATGCCTTGGACCTGCTCATGCGGATCGCCACCAACTCGGTCATCAACCAACGCCGGCGCACCGAATACACGACCAGGCCGACGGCGGCCGCCGCCAGCGCCAAGACCACGCCGGCAAACGCGCCGCTGAATACCGCCAGCGCTTGTTGGCCTTGGCCGGCTGCCACGCTTTGCAGCGCGGGGCCGAGCGGCACCATGGTGGCGATCAGGCCCAACAGCGGGCTGACGCGGCCGAGCAGACGCAGCGGCTCTAACTGGCGGACCACCTGCAGCTCTAGGTGCTCCAGCGGCGTGTCGGGTGCGTGACGCAGCGCCTGGAAGGCCGGGTTGCGCCAGCGCTGCACGGCCTCCATCAGCACCGCGCCGACCGACCAGAGCGCGAACACAAAACCCAGGCCGACCAGGCACAGCACCGGCCACAACAGCGCTTGGGCAATTTGGGAAAACCCGGCTTCAAGAAACATAGGATTTGTCACCCAGGAAAAAGGCGGCAATAGCTGCCGGGTTGGAGGGGAAGTAATGGTGTATGTAGCTGGCGCGCAAGCTGCCTTGCTGATACAGCGCTTCAGCCGCTTTGCCGGCATTGGGATTGCTGGCGGTGGCAATGGGTGCTAGCGGCGTGGCCAAGTTTGAGTAGTGAAAGGTGTGGCCGCGCAGCGGGCTCCCTTGCTCGCACTCTGGCCAAGCGATGCTTTGCAAACCCAGGGCCGAGAGCTTTCTTTGCATCATCGCCTGGCCGGGCAAAATGCCGGCCATCGGGTGCAGCCGGCCGGCGCCATCGGTCAAGGACATGGCCAGGCACAACATGCCGCCGCATTCGGCCAACAGCGGCTTGTCTGCGGCCAGATGCCGGCGCAGGTCGGCAAAAAAACTCGGATGTTGGTTGAGGGTTTCGGCGTGCAGCTCCGGGTAGCCGCCCGGCAGCCAAAGCGCGTCGCAGTCCGGCAAGCTCTGGCCCTGCAGCGGCGAGAAGGTGAGCACCTCGGCGCCGAGTGCGCGCAGGCAATCCAGATTGGCTGGATAGATGAAGCTGAAGGCGGCGTCTTGGGCGACCGCGATGCGCTTGCCCAGCAGGAGTGGCGACGTGGCGAAGACTGGCTGAGGCTCGAAGCGCACGGCCTCGAACTCGAAGCCTGGCGCGACGGCCGCACCCCAGGCATCGGCCCAGCCGTCCAGCAGTGCGTCCAGCCCCGGCAGTTCGATCGCCTGCACCAGCCCCAGATGGCGCTCGGGCAAGGTCAGCGAGGCATCACGGGGCAGGGCGGCGATCAAGGGCAGGTCGTCCGGCAGGCCTTCGCCGACCATCACGCCGTGACCGGCGCTGCCGACGCGGTTGGCGACCACGCCGCATAACTGAATATCGCTGCGGAACTTCTGCAGGCCCAGCGCCAGCGCACCGAAGGTCTGCGCCATCGCCGAGGCGTCGATGACGGCCAGCACCGGCAGGCCAAAAGCGGCGGCGAGGTCGGCGCTGCTGGGCTTGCCGTCGAACAAGCCCATCACGCCCTCGACCAGGATCAGGTCAGCATCAAGGGCCGCCTCGGCCAGCAGCGCACGGCAATGCTCCAGCCCGCCCATGAAGAGGTCGAGTTGATAGACCGGGTGGCCACTGGCGCGCTGCAAGACCATCGGATCCAGATAGTCGGGGCCGGTCTTGAAGACGCGCACCTTCAGGCCAAGCCGTGCATGCCAGCGCGCGATCGAGGCCGTAACGCTGGTCTTGCCCGAGCCGGAGGATGGGGCGCTGATCAGCAGCGCTTTGCAGTTTTTTTCTTTCATGCGTTCAAGGCCAACCAGCGCCCTTGCAAGGGCAGGATCAGCAAACGGTTTTGGAACACTTGCTGCAGCGCCGCATGGGTGCTCGGCTCGTGCGGCGCACCTTGATGAACGATGTGGCCGCCGTCCATCACGACCAGCACATCGGCCTGCAAGGCGATATTGAGCTCGTGCAGCACGCTCACCACGGCGACGCCGGCACCGGCCAGTTCGCGAGCTATCTGCACCCAGTCGCTTTGGTGCGGTGGGTCCAGATGGGCCAGCGGCTCATCCATCAAGAGCACGCTGGCGCGCACGGCCAGCGCTCGCGCCAGCAGCACGCGCTGGCGCTCGCCCCCCGAAAGGCTGGACAGCGCACGCGCGCGCCAGTCCCAGCTCTGCGTTTGGCGCATGGCCCGTTCGACCTCGGCGTGGTCTTGCGCGCTGGCCGGCGCCAACCAGGCTTGGTGCGGCAGCCGGCCGAGCATCACCACATCCTCGGCCGAGAGATCGTCGGCGCTGGTCTCGTTCTGGCCTAACCACGCAAGCACGCGGGCCCGCTCGCGGCTGTGCCAAGTCGCCCAGCCACGGCCCTGCAGGCTCAGCTCGCCGTCAAACGGCAAGAGCCCGGCCAAGGCGCTCAGCAGCGTCGACTTGCCCGCGCCATTGGGGCCGACGACCGCCGTCCAGCAAGCCGGCCTGACGTCCAATTGCAGCGGCTGCAGAATCGTCTTGCCGCCGAGTTTCAAACCGCACAGTCGCAGACTCAGCATGGCGCTCATCGGTGGCCTCGCAGGCTTTGCGGGCGGCGGTGCATCAGCCAGAGCAGATAGCCGCCGCCGAGCAGGCCGGTGATGACGCCGACCGGCAGCTCCTGCGGCGAGATCACCCAGCGGGCCAGGATATCGGCCGCCAACAGCAGCGCGCCGCCGGTCAGCGGTGCTAACAGCAACAACCTGCGGTGCGTGATCGGCCCCCAGCTGCGCACCAGATGCGGTGCGACCAGGCCGACAAAGGCGATCAAGCCGCACTGCGCCACCGCCGCGCCGGTGGCCAGCGTCAGCGCGGCGATCAGGCTCAGGCGCACCATTTTCAGGCGCACGCCCAGCGAGCTGGCGGTGGCTTCGCCCAAGGAGAGGGCGTCCAGGCTGCGGCTGCAAGCCAGCGCCACAGCCAAACAAAGCACGAACACGACGGCCATGATGAGCACGGCGTTCCAGCCGACAAAGCCGGTGCTGCCCAACATAAAGGACAGCATCGCCCGCATGATGTCGGGGCTCATCAACGTGATCAGCGACGAGGCCGAACCCAACACCATGCCGACGACCACGCCGGCCAGCAGCAGCCGTATCGATTGTTCGGCACCGCGTGCCAACAGCAGCGTCAACAGCACCGCCAGGGTGGCACCGGCAAAGGCCGCACCCGTCATGCCGATGCGCAGCGCCAGCGCGGTGGCGGCGGGTGACATGCCAATCATGGCCAACAGCAGGGCCACGCCCAGGGTCGCGCCGGCCGAACAGCCGAGCAGATAGGGATCGGCCAGCGGGTTGCGAAACAGGCCCTGCGCGATCGCTCCGGCCAGCGCCAACAGCGCGCCGGCGAGCCAGGCGCCGATCGAGCGCGGCGCGCGGATGTCCCAGAGGATCTGGCGCATAGCAGGGTCCGCTTGTTCAAACCAAGGGCTCCAGCCGGTGCTGCCGATGGCCAGGCCCAGGCCCAGCAAACCGAGGCCGAGCAAGAGCAAGAGCCAGGGCAAGGCCGGAGCGATGTTTCGTTGGCTCAACGCATGCCTCCGGGCGGCGCTTTGAAGGGGGTGGTCGGCAGCGCCACCGGGCCGCTGGCGGCCTCGCTCAGGCAGCGCGCCATCAGTGCGGCGGCTTCGGCCATGCGGGGGCCGGGGCGCACCAGCATGTCCGATTCGGCCGGCACCCAGACGCAGAGTTTTTGATCCTTGACGGCGCGGATATTGCCCCAACCGGGCCGCTGCGGCAGGCCGGGCGCGCTGCGCTGGCCGACCATGATGACTTGCGGGTCGGCGCGCACGACGAATTCGGGGTTTAGCTTGGGGAAGGGTCCGAGCTCGGCCGGCACGATATTGCGCGCGCCCAAGCGGGTCAGGATTTCACCCATAAAAGACTGCGTACCGGCGGCATAGGGCGCGCTGTCGACTTCGTAATAGACCAGCAAACCGCGCGCGGCGGGCATGAGCGCGGCGGCTTGCTTGTTGATGGCTGCGTCGATCTGTGTCCACAGACGCTTGGCCTCATCGGGCTTGTTCAGCAGCTGTGCCAGCGTCGTCATCACGCGCTGCACATCGCCCAATGTTTTGGGTTCCAGCGCCACCACCTTCAGCCCCAGCGCTTCGAGCCGGTCGGTCAGGCGCGAGGAGATCGCCAGCACGATCACATCGGGCTTCAGCGCCACCAAGGCCTCGATGCTGGTGTCCTCCATACCGCCCAGCTTGGGCAGAGCCATCGCGCTGGCGGGATAGTTGGAGAAGCGATCGGTGCCGACCAGGCGCGCGCACTCGCCTAAAGCGCAGATGGTCTCGGTCAGTGAGGGCAAAAGGCTGACGATGCGTTTGGGCACCTCGGGCAGGCTGACGCTGACGCCGCGATCATCTTTGATGGTGATGGCGGCCTGGGCCGAATGGGCCAAGCACGACAGCAGTGACAGGAGAGACAGAATTTTCTTCATCAAACAGGTTTCTCCACGCTGCGGGTCCAGGCCTGGCCGGCCACCATCAGGGTCAGGTCTTGACAGCGCAGGGCCACTTGCTGATTCAAGCGCCCCAACTCATCGACATAAAAACGCGCCTCGCGGCTCATCGGCGAGACGCCCCAGCCGACCTCGTTGGAGACAAACAGCACCGGCGAAGCCAGACTAGGCAAGACATCCAGCAGCGCCTGCAACTCGGCCTCCCAGCCGGCCAAGTCAGGCTTGCCCGACATCGGCATCAACCAATTGGTCAGCCACAGAGTCAGGCAGTCGACCAGCAAGAGCCGTTTTGGATCAGCATTAGCTTGGCAAGCCGCAGCCAGCTGCAGCGGCGCTTCCACCGTGGCAAAACCGGCGGGCCGGTCTTGCTGGTGGCGCGAGATGCGCGCTTGCATCTCGCCGTCCAAGGCCCGGGCGGTGGCAATGACCGTCACTTGATGGCCGCTGGCAGCCGAGCCCCAAGCCAGCGCCAGCCGCTCGGCCTGGCGTGACTTGCCGCTGCGCTGGCCGCCGACGATCAGCTGGTGCTGGGCCGCCATGCTGCTTACAACGAAATGCCGTGACGCAGACCGATGAAGATCTGGCGCGGTGCGCTGGCGTAGCCGCCGGCCGTTTGATAGGCCTTGTCGAAGGCGTTGTCCAGCTTCAGCTGCAGCTGCAGATCGCGGCCGAGCTTGTACTGCGCGTCCAGACCCAGCAAGGCATAACCGCCCAAACGCTTGGTATTGGCCGCATCGTCATAGCGCATGCCGCTGGCCAAGATCTGCGCGCCCAGCGCCCAGCCGCCCAGATCGGTGTCGGCTCGCAGCACGCCGTGCTGCTTGCTGCGGCGGGCCAGCAGCTTGCCGTAGTTTTTGTAGCCTGCGCTGTCGGTTACATCCTTGGGCGATTGCAGGTCGAGCGAGCCGCTCAGGCGCACGCCGCTCAGGGCGGTAGCGGCCGTCAGGGTCAGGCCTTGCAGACGCGCCTGGCTGACGTTTTGATAACAGCCGAACTCGCTCTTGCACAGGCCGGGCGCGCCGAAGATGATCAGGTTGTCGACCAGATTGCGGTAGACGGTCAGGCCCAGCGCGTGCACGCCTTGGCTGAACTTGAGGCCTACTTCGGCGTTCTTGCCTTCTTCGGGGATCAGCTTGGGGTTGCCGTAGTCGCTGAAACGTTGGTATAGCGAGGGCGCGCGGAAGGCGGAGCCGACCGACGTCAGCACGCGCCACTGCGGCGCGACCTGGTAGCCGATGGCCGCGGTGCCGGTTTCGCTGCCGCCGAACTCGCTGTCCTTGTCATGGCGGCCGTGTAGTTGCAGCGAGAGCGGACCCGTTCCCCAGATATAGCCGGCACCGATGGCGTCTTGATGGCGCTCAGCCTTGCCCGGCGTGGGGCTGGCGGACAGGCCGGTGTTGTCGAGCCGGTCTTCGCGGCGCTCCAGCAGGCCGTTGAGCTGGCCGCCGCCGAGCTTGTAGCTGCCGCCCAGGGCGTAGCTGCGCAGCTTGGTCTCGGTCACGTAGGGGCTGGGCCGGGTTTCGTAGCGCTCCATCGATTCGCCGACGCTGAAATTGCTGTTCAGCTCGGGGCTCCATTGCGCCGACCAGCCGGCCCGCAGGGCGCGGGTGTCGGAGATGGTCTGGTCATCGGTCTTGGGCTTGGGCGTGGCATCGTAGTCGGCGTCCACATGGCTGACCAGGCCGGTCAGGTCCAGCCGGTGGGCGGCGTTCAGCTGGGCACCTAGGCGCAGGCTGGCGTTGCGGTTGCGGTAGCCGTCGTCGTCGGGCGTGTATTTGGGGTCGTTGAGGACGGGGCGGGCGTTGAAGCCATTGCTTTGCTCGCCGGCCACCGAGAGGGCGTAGTCGAACATGCCACTCAGGCCACTGATCGCTGCGTCCATCTTGACCAAGCCGCGGTTGCCGGCGCCGACGCCCAGGTCGATCTGCGGTTTGCTGTCGCCCTTGCGGGTGAAGATCTGCACCACGCCGCCGATCGCATCCGAGCCCCAGATCGCGCTGGCCGCGCCGCGCACGATTTCGACCCGCTCGATTTGAGCCAAAGGAATCGCTTGCCAGGAGGCGCCGCTGCTGGCTTGGGAATCAATCCGCTGGCCGTCGATGATGACGACGGTGTGGCGGGTGTCGGCACCGCGCACAAACATGCTGGTGTTGGCGCCGGGGCCGCCGTTGCGCAGCATCTCGAAGCCGGGCTGGCTGCGCAAAAGATCGGCCAGGCTGCCGATCGCCTGGCGCTCGATGTCGGCGCGGCTCAGTACGGTGACGTCGGACAGCACCTCGCTCAGCAGTTGCGGGCTGCGGGTCGCGGTCACGACGACGGCGCCGAGCTTGTTGGGGCCGGGGCCTGGGTTGGTCTGCGCTAGCACGGGGTTGTGGAGCAGGCTGGCCAAGAGTGCCAATGCGAAGGGCGCCTTCACGGCAACGGGCGCGCGAAAGTCGGGGCGTGCAGCACGCCGAGTAAATATGTTCATCAGGGATAGGACGCAAAAAACAACCAGGAATCAGCTCACCCGCTGAAATCCTGTGGAACGGAATGCCTTGGCCAAAAAAGGCCGCAGCTCTCCACGTTGTTGGCCGGTATCCGGGCTGGTGGAGCGAAACCTGTGTCCTTCCCAGCGCTTGAAAAGCACCAGTGGAATATTGACAGGCCTTGAAACGCTGATGCGTTCCGTCCACTTACCGTTGCGGGGACAGCTCAGTTTGGGCTTGCTCCGTGGGAGCGTTGCCGTTCTGATTCCCGTTTAACTGCGCAGATTTGAGGTTCTGCGCGAGCACCAACAGCGGCCGATTCTAACCGGCCTGAGTGGCAGTCTTTGTCGGCGGCTTTGGGTGTTTTGGAGGTTTCGGTGGCTTTGGGGACTTGGCAGACGCGGGCGCTTGCGCCTTGGCCGCACTGGCCGCCGCGGGCGTCGGCCCGAGTGGCTTGAGCCCGTCAATGCCGACGACCTTGTTATTGCGCCGGTCTGCTTCGGCCTCCTTTTTTAGCCGGGCTCTTTCCAGGTCATTGGCGCGCTTGGTGTCGGCCGCGACCATGTCCTTGCTGGCTTGGGCTTGCCCGGCGCTGGGCTGGTCAAACAGCAGCTGCGAAGCGCTCGCTCCGGCGTTGGCCGGGCAGGGCGAGTCGCGCAGATCGCGGCCATCCGGGCCGCAGCGGTAGATCGGGATGGTCCGAGTTTTTGATTGCGCCGCAGCTGCGCCGACATAAGCCGTTAGCACGGCTGCCAGCAGCAGCAGGGGCGCAAGCTTCATCAGGGGCTTTCGCTCAAGGCCACTGGCTTCTCGGGCTTTGGCCGCGGCGGCTTGGCGTGGATCTTGGCCAAGGCCTTGTCCAGCTGACCCGCCAACATCAGCTCCACCGATTGCATCGATTTGGCTATGCAGTCCTCCAGCAGTTGCCGCTCGGTCAGCGGCGGCTTGCGCAGCACATAGCCTGCCACCTCGTCTTTGTGCCCGGGGTGGCCGATGCCCAGACGCAAGCGCCAGAAATTGGCCGAACCAAGTTGGGCCTGCATATCTTTTAAACCGTTGTGGCCGCCATTGCCGCCGCCCTGCTTGAACTTCATCTGGCCCGGCTCCAGGTCCAGCTCGTCATGGATGGCGAGAATTTCTTCGGGCGCAATTTTGAAAAATCTAGCCAAGGGTGCGACCGATTTGCCGGATAAATTCATGAAGGTCATCGGCTGCAACAGCCAGATCGGCCCCGCAGCACCTGGCGCGTTGTTGACGCGGGCACACAGGCCGTAGTAATTGCGCTCGACCTGCAGCGAGGCGCCGAGTTTGCGAGCCAGCTCATCAATCCACCAAAAGCCCGCGTTGTGGCGCGTGTGCTCGTATTCACTGCCTGGATTGCCGAGGCCAACAAAGAGTCGAATCATGTCGTGAGTTTATGGCCGTAGCCGGGTGTGTGAGTAGGCTTTCAATGCAAAAAGGCCCCGCAGAGCAGGGCCTTTTGAACATACAAGGAGGAGGAAGAATTACTTATTTCTTCTTCTTCTTCTTGCCGTCGTCGACGGGCGCTGCGGCAACCACGATGACTTCTTCCGCCACTGGATCAACCGGCGTGGCAACCACCGGGTTTGGCTTGCCGTGCGTGACGACCTTGACGCCGGCTGGCAATGTCAGGTCATTGATGTGCACCGAGTGACCCTTGGTCAGGCCGGCCAGGTTCACCTCGATGAACTCGGGCAATTGCTTGGCCAAGCAGGTGATCAGCAATTCGGTGATCACGTGATTGACGGTAAAAGAGTCGGTCTTGACGGCGGCCGAGGTCTCTTCGCCCACGAAGTGCAGGGGCACCTTCTTGGTGATCTTGGTCGTGTCGTCAACGCGCTGGAAGTCCGTGTGCAGCACTTGCGGCTTGTACGGGTGCATCTGGAAGTCACGCAGCAACACTTGCTCGACCTTGCCAGCCAGTTCCATTTCGAGAATGGTGCTGTGGAAGGCT
>NZ_JANNMI010000001.1:0-1569 GCF_031397715.1 Roseateles sp. | reverse complement strand
CGCGTCTGCGCTGGCGCTGCACCAGCGCGCCAGTGCGCTGCTGCGGCGGCTCAACGCCGACGGGCTCGCGCTCGATACCCTGTCGATGGGCATGAGTGGTGACCTTGAGGCGGCGATACATGCCGGCAGCACCATGGTGCGCGTTGGTACCGCGGTATTCGGGCAACGCGCCAAACCAGTCTGAGTTGCGCTCCTTATCGATTATTTCTTCTGTCCAACGATCGGTTTGACCGCGCCGCATTCAGCCGAAAGCCATTTTCCCTGGCTGTCCATGTCCATCTTTTCGCTTCTGCCAGCGGCGCTGCTGGTGATGGTCATGCGGGACTTGTAGCCCTGCGGGCTTACAAATTCCACCTGCCCCTCGCCGCTGGACGGCGGTTTGCTGCAAGTGAACGCCATCTTCATCGTATTGCCGACGCGCGCGGCATAGGTACTCTTGCAGTCGCCCTCGGGGGTTGCCACTTCGTTGCGATCGAGCATCTCCTTGGTCATGCACACCTGCATGCGCATGCCTCCCGGGCCCCCGCTGGCAAGGGCGACGCCCTGTCCCTTCATCATCTCCTGCATCATCTTTTTTTGCTCCGGACTCATCGACGCCATCTGCTGCTGCATCTGGGCCATGGCCTTTTCCATCTCGCCCGAACCGCTCTGCAGGCTGCTGCTGATTTCCCACAAACCGGGCTTGAGGGACTGTGCCTGCGCGGCCAGAGCCGTGCAGCCCAGCAGCAATGGAACCAGAAATGTGCGCATGGTTGCCCCTGAAAATGCGGATTGTCGCCAGTTCAGCACGGGCGGGCCCGGTGATTTGTCACGATACCCGCGACCGCTGCATAGTGAACGCCCGTTCGCATTGCGGGATTCGCCTTGGGGCGGCCCGGCGGCTCACTGGATTACCCCTGCATGCTGCGCATTGCGGGATTCGCCTTGGGGCGGCCCGGCGGCTCATGGCAAGCGCAGATGGGTCGAGTTCACGACCTCCTCCATCACCGCGTAGGTGCGTGTCTCGCGTACGCCGGGCAGTTGCCACAACACGGTGCCGGCAAACGCGCGGTAGGCGTCCATGTCGGCCATGCGGGTCTTGAGCAGGTAGTCGAATCCGCCGGCCACCATGTGGCATTCCATGATCTCGCTGCGCACCTGCACTGCGGCCTTGAAGGCGTCGAACACATTGGGTGTGGTGCGGTCCAGCAACACTTCGACAAATACCAGCATGCCGCGTCCGAGTTTGTGCGCATTGAGCCGCGCCTCATAGCCCAGGATGTATCCGTCGCGGGTCAGCCGCTGCACCCGTGCCAGCACCGCTGTGGGCGACAACGCCACCGTCTCGGCGAGCTTGATGTTGGAGATGCGGCCGTCCAGTTGCAGTTGCTGCAGAATTTTGATGTCGATGCGGTCGAGTTCCGGGGCGATGGGACTTGTCATGACAGACGGTAGGTTTCCAGGTGAATGCTGGTCTCGGAGCTGCTGATGCCCCGGATCAGGCGCACGCGCTCCATCACCCGGGAGAGTTCGGACAGGTTGGCGGCGCGCAGCTCGGCCAGCAGGTCCCAGCGCCCGTTGGTGTCGTGC
>NZ_JANNMI010000492.1:0-1805 GCF_031397715.1 Roseateles sp. | reverse complement strand
CGGGCACGGTGGTGATCCGCTCGGCCAGGCGCTTGAGCTCGGCGACCGGCAGGGCCGTGTCGGCAGCGTCGGTCCACTTGCGGTTGAGGAACGGCGACCAGTCGACCGCGTACTTGCTCTTGTAGTTGGTGAGCACCGGGTCGACTGTGTGGCGGCCTTCATCCATGGCGGCGCGGAAGGCCTTGAACATCGCGTCCGGGCCGTCGGCGGGCAACACATTCTGGGCAATCAGCTTGTCGCCGTAGAGCTTGCGCGTGCCGGGATGCTGCGCGATCTTCTTGTACATCAGCGGCTGGGTCAGCGCCGGTGTGTCCTGCTCGTTGTGGCCGAGCTTGCGGAAGCAGACGATGTCGACGACGACATCCTTCTTGAACTGCTGGCGATACTCCAGCGCCAGCTGGGTGCACAAGACCACCGCTTCCGGGTCGTCGCCGTTGACGTGCAGGACCGGTGCCTCGACCATCTTGTCGACGTCGGTGCAATACAGCGTCGAGCGGCTGTCACGTGGGTCGGAGGTGGTGAAACCGATCTGGTTGTTGATGACCAGGTGGACGGTGCCGCCGGTGTAGTAGCCGCGCGTCTGCGCCAGCGCCAGCGTCTCCATCACCACGCCCTGGCCGGCAAAGGCCGCATCGCCGTGCACCAGCACCGGCAGCACTTGCGCGCCGGTCTTGTCGCCGCGCCGGTCCATACGCGCCTTGACCGAACCCTCGACCACCGGGTTGACGATCTCCAGGTGCGAAGGGTTGAAGGACAGCGTCAAGTGAATCGGGCCGCCGGGGCTGGTGACATCGCTGGAGAAGCCTTGGTGGTATTTGACGTCCCCAGCCGGCAGGTCTTCGGGAGCCTTGTGCTCGAACTCGTCGAACAAGTCCTTGGGCATCTTGCCCAAGGTATTGACCAGCACATTGAGGCGGCCGCGGTGGGCCATGCCGATGACGATTTCTTGCACGCCGGATGCGCCGCCACCTTGCACCAGCTCATCCATCGCGGCGATGAAGCTCTCGCCGCCTTCGAGCGAAAAGCGCTTCTGGCCAACGTACTTGGTGTGCAGGTAACGCTCCAGGCCCTCGGCAGCGGTCAGGCGGCCGAGGATGTGCTTTTTCTTGTCGGCCGTGAAGCTGGGCTTGGAGCGGATGCTCTCCAGCCGCTCCTGCCACCAGCGCTTCTCGGTCATGTCGGTGATGTGCATGTACTCGGCACCGACGCTGCCGCAGTAGGTCTCACGCAGGGCCTGCAGAATCTGCCGCAGCGTCATCTGCTCGGCGGACGAGAAATAGGTGTTGGCGGCGCTGAACGGAATGTCCATATCGGACTCGGTCAGGTCGTAGAACGACGGTTCCAGCTCCGGGATGCGCGGGCGCTCGGTGCGCTGCAGCGGGTCCAGATCGGCCCAGCGCGAGCCCAAGAAACGGTAGGCCGCAATCAGCGACTGCACATGGACTTGCTTGCGGGCGACGGCCAGATCGGCACTCGAGGCCTTGTTGCCGAAGGCGTTGGCCTTGGCGCGCTGGGCAAACGATTCGATCACCGGCGCGTGCGCCACATCGCGGGCGTCGCTGCCATCGGCGGCGGGCACATGCTGAAGCGCATCAAAGTATGTGCGCCAGCTGTCGGCCACCGAGGCGGGGTTGTCGAGGTAGGCCTCGTACATCTCTTCGACATAGGGCGCATTGCCCCCGAACAGGTAGGAATTGGACCTGTGTTGCTGCATCATCTCGCTCACCTCTAACCCGGCTTCCGGGAATCTGGCTGGTTAAAAAAAACCTTCCGCGGCACGGCTCTACCGGTTGGCGGATTGCGAC
>NZ_JANNMI010000475.1:0-11350 GCF_031397715.1 Roseateles sp. | reverse complement strand
GCGGTGTTGAAGCCATTGCCAAAGGTCTGCATCCAGTCCGCAACGGGGTTGCCTTTGTTCAAGGCCATGCGGTCCCAGAAGGCATGCAGGCGCTCCATTCTCTGGCCCGGCGGATTGCCGGCGATGATGGCGCCATTGATCGCGCCGATGGAGGTGCCGACCACCCATTCGGGTTCGATCTCGGCCTCATGCATCGCTTGATAGACCCCCGCCTGATAGGCACCGAGGGCCCCGCCGCCTTGCAGCACAAGGACGGCTTGGCCAGGCGGTTTGGGGACTTGCTGTCGTTCGAGCTTTGGAGTCATGGCGGCCATTGATCGTTAAAGGGAGAAAGAAGCCCAGGCAATGCAGCGGCCCACCCTGCTTGAAGACAGGGGCGATTTGGGTACTTTTTGCTGGGGGTGGAGGCCTTCGGAGGCCAGTTCTGCTACTGGGCGGTCCAGCCGCCGTCGATCGGGATGACAGCGCCGGTAATCGAAGCGGCCGCCTCGCTCGCCAAGAAGACAGTCAGCGCTGCAACCTGCTCAACGGTGACGAATTTCTTGCTCGGCTGGGCCTTCAGCAGCACATCATGGATGACCTCTTGCGGCGTGATGCCGCGTGCCTTGGCGGTGTCGGGGATCTGCTTCTCGACCAAGGGCGTCCAGACATAGCCTGGGCAAACCGCGTTCATCGTGATGCCTTGCTCGGCTACCTCCAGGGCCACCGTCTTGGTCAAGCCGGCGACACCATGCTTGGCCGCCACATAGGCACTCTTGAAGGGCGAGGCCACCAAGGCATGCGCCGAGGCGATATTGATGATGCGCCCCCACTGCTTGGCCTTCATCGCGGGCAAGGCGAGCCGTACCGTGTGGAAGCTGGCCGTCAAGTTGAGCGCCAGCACGGCGTTCCATTTATCCACCGGGAACTCATCCACCGGTGCCACATGCTGAATGCCGGCGTTATTGACCAGGATGTCGACGCAGCCGAACTCCGTGATGGCCTGGCCCATCATTTGCTCGATTTGGTCTGGCCGGGATAAGTCGGCGCCGCTGTAGCGCACTTGCACGCCATGCTGGGATGCAATCTGCAGCCTCAAAGCCTCGATTTCATCGGCATCGCCGAAGCCATTGAGAATCAAGTTGGCACCTTGTGCCGCAAGGTTTTCGGCAATGGCGCGACCAATACCACTGGTGGATCCGGTGACGAGGGCGGTCTTGGCTTTGAGCATGATCGATCCTTGATGAGGCGTGGGCCTGCATGAACAGCTTGGGCGTTTTAGGCAGTTTGAGCGGTCTGCTTGGTGTTAGCACCGCGACCTCCTCAGAGTCGTAGCGGCAAGACAGATACTTACACCGCTCAAAAATTTTGTTAGCTCATCGGCATTTGAGCCGGCCTTGGGTGCCGGACGCCGTAAGCCGTTGCCGGCTTGAGTTCAGCGCACCGACCAATGCAGCCAAGCAGACAACTGCTCGAAAAAAACACAGTGAATCAGTCAAACGAACAGCAGTGATCGAAATTAGTCATTTTTCAAAACAGTCTTTCACTCGCTTGTAAGAATTTACAACTTGGAACGACTACAACCCAACGAACATTGCAAAGCTTGTACATGCACTGCGCGGCTTGGTATTCGTTAGTTATTTTTCAATTTACAAACCTGGAATGGCCGATGAAAAACTTGACTCTTTCCGTGGTGGCTACAGCCGCCTCCATGTTGGCCCTCAACGCAGTGGCGCAAGTCAATCCTGCAGCCACAGCGGCCGATCCCAATGCCTTTCTGAATCAATTCGAATCGACTTTCGGCAAGTCTGAAGGGTACAGGCGCTCGGGCGCAAAGGGTATTTGCGCTATGGGTGAATTTGTAGCCACCCCAGACGCCCGCACTCTGTCAACAGCTTCAGCCTTCAGTGGCAGTCCGGTGCCCGTGATTGTGCGTTTCTCAGTCGGCGGAGCCAACCCAAAGGCACCAGACAACGCCAAGTCGCAACGCAATATGGCGTTGCAGTTCAATCTGCCGGGCGGTGAACAATGGCAGATGGGGAATATCTCTGCCCCGGTATTTGGTGCTTCGTCGCCACAGCAGTTCTTCGATCTGATTGCCTCCCGGCAGCCTGACCCTGCCACCAAGCAAGCCGACCCTGCCAAGGTCAAGGCCTTCAATGAGGCCAACCCCGAGGTGCTGTTGATTGGCAAACACTTTGCATCTCAGCCCGTACCGGCCAGCTTTGGCAGTGTTAACTACTGGGGCGTGCACGCCTATGGTTTTGTCAACGCCCGAGGCGCGAAACAGTTTGGCAAATGGATTTTTGAGCCCGTCGGCGGCCAACAGGGCTTGAGTGATGACGAAGCAAAAGAAAAAGGCCCAGCTTTCCTTTTTGACGACCTGCGCCAGCGCGTCAAAGACGGCAAAGTTGCTTTCAACTTCAATCTTGAGTTGGCGCAAGCTGGCGACAAAATAGACAGCGCGACAGTCCCGTTGCCTGAAGGGCGAAAGAAGGTCAATCTAGGCATGCTGAAGATCACTTCAGTATCCGAAGATGGCGGGGGCCCCTGCCTAACCATTGCCTACAACCCGCTTGTCATGCCAAAAGGTGTAGAGGCCTCAGCTGACCCCATGTTGCCTGCACGCGCGGCACCCTATGCGGTTGGACTAGGCAGGCGCCTGGTTGAGGGCGCAAAGCAGCAGTAAATTCAGCCTGCTGCGCGAATCTCAGAGTGATTCGCCAAAGGATCCGCTCTAACCCAAGCTTTTACGGGTTCAGACCGACAGCCCCGGCTCGGTCCAGGTGGACAAGCCAGCCCGCACATTGGTGCCGTAGCCTTTATCCACCGCTTTGTCTCCAGCCTGAGCCGGCATTTGCGCTTCCTCGTCTGTGTGGTCGACGGGGTGTTTGAGGAGGTGGCGGGCGGCACTGATGCCCAATCCTCACAGCCCTGCATCGTCTTTCACCCGGCCAGTGCTATCGATGAGACCACTGTGTGCAACTCCTTCCTCCTAGCTTCAGGCCAAGGTAAGACGTTCAACCAGTACAGAGGCGATGGCGGCGCTGCTAATTCGGTGGACGCCGTTTAGAAAGTCGCTGTCCGCAGCTGCAGTGCTGAGTGTTTGGACCGACTGCGGTGGCGCCGAGGCCGCATCTGGCGAGCGAAAGCTCAAGCCGTCATCAGTGCCTGAGTCATAGACCCGCAGAGGCATGGTCACCGACTGCTTCCAAGCGCCATTTTCAAACAATGCCAGGCCGCTGATGCCTGTGAACCAATCCGGACTGGGGCCAAGCATAGACAGCAAACTTACTTTGGAGTGGGTTTGGCTGAGTGTGAACTCCAGACTGGATTCAGTTCCGCCCAAGGGGATGGCATCCGCACCTAGCAGTGTCATGGCCGTGCCGGCCGAGATGGCAGCCATCACTTCGGCTGCCATCTCGTCGATGCGGCCTCGTTCTGCAACATTCTTAACGCCCAGTGTGGCCGCCAAACCGTTGGCCCAAAAAGTGATGGCCTCTGAATGAGTGGCACCCACAAAGCGGGTCAGGTGAGCCGTGCTTGGAAATTGGGTCGGGAAGTTTGCAGCCGTCCAGGCGTTTCTAACCGTGAGTTTGTAGCGTGCCAGTGGCTCGACTGCAGCCTGTGAGGCAGGCGGGGTCGGATCGCTCGATCCCCCTCCACCGCAGGCGGTCAAAAGCAAAGCAGAGGCGGATAGGCAGAAGCGGCGGCGAGGCAAGTCCATGATGATGACGTCGAGTAGTTGTAGATTTCCTTCAGTCACTGTCAAGCACCATTGCTTACACCGCCGACGTATCTATTTGGTGTCTCGATCAGCGCATGCCTTGATGCAGCAGCAAGGCGTCGCTATTTGGGTCGCGTCCGCGCAAGGCGTTGAAGCCCTCTATCGCCGGGCGCGAGCCTCCGACTTCCCGCACTTTTTGCAGATAACGCGGGCCGACGCTGGCATCGGGGACGCTCTGGATTTCAAACGCGCTGCGGGAATTCACGCTCAGCAAGTCGGCCCATTTCTGGCTGCAGAGGCCGACCGAGTAGGCACCGGCAAAAAGTTGCAAATAGCTGTGCTGGCTGCGGTTGAATGCAGGCGAGGGCGTCACGGCGACCTCGGCACGCACCTTGTCGAGCAGCGCTTGTACGGTCGCCTCGCTGCCGACCCTGGCATGCAAGCGCTGATCGAAGACCGGGAACTCGGTCAGGCGCAGGGTCAGCAGATCGACTTTGATGCCGATCATGTGCCGCCAGTTCCTCAATGCAAAAGACCCCGAAGGGTCAGGTCTTGCTACAGGAGCTTGCAATGGTGGATAGCCCTTCTAGCGGGGTAAGGCGTCGGCACGCGACTAGCCGCAAGCGACCCGTTATTGATACTTGGCAGCTGTGATGAACTGGCTGAACGATTCGCACCAAATGATGACCGTGTTGTAGCGCGCGGGATCCACACCTTCCGGCACTAGAACCAAGAAGTTCTCGAAAGTCTTGACGTCGCCGACGCGAAGCATGCGACCCTTCAGGGCCTTGAACTGCTCCTCTGTCTCAACGAACTCCGGCGACAGGTACAGCTTGTAGTCCGGACCGGGAGCCAGCTTTCCAACCAAAGTGATGCTCCGCGGGCCAACCGAGAGGTTGCCCTCGCCCCAGTGAAGGGCATCGCTGTCCTTGAGGCCACGGTGAAACTGCGCCTTCCACAAGGTTGGACCCATCAGCGAAGCGATGTCAGCAGACGATGGAGCGGAGGGCGCGGTGAGTATGGGAAGCGCATAAATTCCAAGGGCAAACCCTATGAGTAGTGTGACCGCATGGGTACTGATAAGAAGGAAGCGCTTCATAGAGCATTGTCGGTTCGCGTCGCCAGAACTTACACGCTCCGGCGCCGACTTGGTAGTTCGGCGGCATCCGATTTGACGCCTGAGATGCCCGACACCTCCCGCTCGTCCATCTGCGTGAGTAAATGGTGCAGGCATTCGTGAAGGAGAGCGGACCAAACTGGGGGCTTCGCAGTCATCTTCATCCTAGGGGGGCTTCGAAACTCATGTAATGGATTCCGAGCCGACGGCGACTCTCAGGCGCAGGGCATCCGCCTTGTCACCCAACCAGCCAGGAGATCTCGAATGAAAACCCCACACCGCGCCGATGGCGCGAACGGCTCGTCCGCTGCCGCAAAGCGATTGGCAGCTCTCGGCGTGGCCCTTGCGGCCGGCCTGTCAATCTCGCAACAGGCCAATGCTCAAGCGCCGGCCTACCAAATCACCTTCAAGAACCTCACCAGCAGCGCACTCACCGCTGGCGCCCCGCCGGCGCAAACCGGGCAGCGACTGTCGCCCCCGGTGTTTGTTACCCACAGCTCGGCCTACAGCGCGTACGACGTTGGTCAGACCGCTCCCGAGACGATCTGGCGCATTGCCGAGAGTGGCAACCGCAGCTTTCTGCTCGACGAGGTGAACGCCCTGGTGGGTACGAGCGTACTCAGCGTCGCGGCGCCGCTTTCGGCCCCGCTGCCTCAGCAAGAATCCGTGAGCGTCGTCGTCCAGGCCGATGCCTCACATCACCTGCTGTCGTTTGCCAGCATGCTGGGATGGACCAATGATGGCTTCGTCGGCATCAACGGCTTGGACCTGTCGACGATCACCGGCACGGTGACGATCAATCTCTTTGGCTATGACGCGGGCTCGGAAACAAACAACGAGGCCAACGGCTTTCTAGGCGCACTCGGCCTGGGCAATGCCCGAGACCTCGAAGGTGGTGTGATCACCAATCACCTCGGCATCCGTGGCGACGCGAATGCGCCAGCCGCTTGGAACTGGCTGCCGGGAGCTGCGGCCAGCCTGACCATCACGCCCGTTCCGGAGCCCGGCAGTTGGGCCTTGATGCTCGTAGGAGGACTGCCTCTGCTGAACCTGGTGCGCCGCCGCTTGAGCGCTAACGCCACTCGGAGCGCCTGAGGGCGGTGTCGATGAGGAGGGCGCCCTGGCGCTTTCCTGCTGCGTCGATGCCGGAGGCCGTTCGCGGCCCGCCACGTCGGCGCGGTCTGTCGGGGTGATGTTGTCGCGACCGCAGGGGACGCCACCAGGCAACCTTGGGTCGCAGCTGCCGGTGTCGGCTCGCGCCTCGAAAGTCTGCTTCCTGGCGACTCTTCGTCTCTGTACCCCCGGCCAGGAGTGGGTGTTTGGGTCCAGGGTCAGCGAACGTTCGGGGGCAGGCAAAAAACGTGCTTGGGGCTGCTCCTTGCCATCCGCACCGGGCCAGCGGCCCGGCTCCTCGGCATGATTGATCTGTGGCACCGGAAAATTATTTAACCAGGATGAAGGGGATGAAAGGGATAAATGCAGGTCGGGCGAGTGCGCAGGTCCGACGCTAGGCCTGTCAAAAGCAAATTCGGAGTGACGGCTCCGGGCACAGAGCTGCCACAAAGCCTGGCCCATCGATACAGCGCAGCGAGCTCATGTCTGAGCATGCGCGCGAGCGCCGCATAGCTGACATAGGGTTCGTCCACCCTTTGGGTAAACGGCGGCTTGCTGGCGATGATGCGGCCTCACGGGCCCGGCCATCAACAGCCATTGGCCGGGTCTGTGAGTTGACGTCGGCGCCCGGGAGCCGGCTGTCGCAGCGCGCAACGTCTCCCATAGAAGTCGCATCTGTTGGCGCTCGTCAAGGCAAGCGGGCAGGGAGAGAATCAGGGTTACAAGACAGCCTGTCCTTACCTACACCTGGTGCCATCAGACCGCTCATGACCGACGCTTATCAATACACGACCTTGCCGCAGTGGCCCAACGCTTATCCGGCCAGCGGCGCCAGCGCCACCCTGAAAGGCCTCAACGAGGATTTCAGCGTGACCGAACTGCCGCTGCAGCTGCCCTCCGGTGCGGGCGAACACCTCTGGCTGGACATCGAAAAGAACGGTGCCAACACCGCCTTCGTCGCTAACGTGCTGGCCGAGGCCGCCGGCGTGCAGGAATGGGACGTGGGCTATGCCGGCCTCAAGGACCGCAACGCCATCACCCGTCAATGGTTCAGCATCTATTTACCGAAGGGCGAGACGCCCGACCTGACCCAGCTTCAGCACCCGGAATTCAAGGTGCTGAGTCAAAGCCGCCACGTGAAAAAGCTGCGCCCCGGTGATCTGCAGGGCAACCGATTCCGCATCGTGCTGCGTGACGTGACCGGCGACCCTGAACTCATTGAGGTCAATCTGAAGGCTGTGGCGTCACAGGGCGTGCCCAATTACTTCGGCGCACAGCGCTTCGGCTTTGAGGGCGGCAACGTCGAGCAGGGTAGGGCCATGCTGGCGCGCGAAATCCGCGTGCGCCACCCAAAGAAAAAGGGCATCTACCTATCGGCGGTGCGCTCCTTCGTCTTCAATGAAGTGCTGGGCTTACGAATTCAGCAGGGACTCTGGGGCAAGACCCTGCCCGGTGACGTGATGGATGAGGCGGGCCGGCCTACCGGTCCGCTCTGGGGACGGGGCCGCGTGGTCACCACCGATCAAGCGCAGGCCCTGGAAAACGGCGTGGCTGAACGTCACGCCACCTTGTGCGATGGCATGGAATACGCCGGTCTGGATCAGCAGCGCCGCGCCTTGGTGGCGCGCCCGGTGGACATGTCATGGGAATGGCCGCAGACCGATCAGCTGCTGCTCACGTTCTCTTTGTCCGCCGGGAGCTACGCCACTTCCGTTCTGAACGAAATCCTCCGCACCACCGAGCCTGACCGGCACAACGAGTCTGCGGCGGTTGAATGACGGGGCCCTCACCTCTGCTGACCCTTGAGGCCCAGCCGGCTGCGTCAAGAAAAGACAGGAAAAGAAGAGATTCTTGGCTGGCGCTGTAAGGACGCGCCGGGTCGCGGCGACGGAGTAAGGCAAGCAGTTTGACTTGCTTCTTTTCTCTCAATCCTTTACTCAACGACTTCACGGAGCTTCATCATGATCAGCAAAATTCAAGGATCCGCCCTCGCCGCCGCAGCTGCACTGTTTGCCATGAATGCCTTCGCTGCCCCGGCGCCCGCCGGCAGCAACGGCCTGGCGGTTGCTGCCAGCGAAAAGGTGCACTGCTACGGCGTGCACGAGTGCAAGGGCAACTCGGACTGCAAGACCAGCGAGAACGGCTGCAAGGGCCAGAACGGTTGCAAAGGCCATGGCTTCAAGGGCATGGAGGCCAAGGCCTGCTTGACCGCCGGCGGCGTGATCGGCGATTTGGCCGCCAAGAAGTGATGCGGGGGCCGCTGATGACCGGCATCACGCGACCCAGCCCTGGCTTTGGCTTGGGGCTGCGCAGCGCTCATTACAGCGGCTTTTTAGCCGAACGCCAGCCGCTTGATTGGCTGGAGATCATTTCCGAAAACTATCTGGTGCCCGGCGGCAAGCCGCTGCAGATGCTGGACGCGATCCGCGCCGACTATCCCATGGTGATGCATGGCGTGTCGCTGTCCATCGGCGCGGTGGCCGGGCCCGATGCCGACTATCTGCGCCGGCTGCGCGCGCTGGCGGATCGGGTGCAGCCGCTGTGGGTGTCTGACCATCTGTGCTGGACAGGGGTGCATGGCCGCCAGATGCACGACCTGCTGCCGCTGCCCTACACCGAGGAAGCGCTGACCGTGGTGGCGCGCAATGTGGCGCGCGTGCAAGAGGCCTTGGGTCGCCGCTTGGTGCTGGAGAACGTCTCCAGCTATATCGAGTACAACGACTCGACAATGAGCGAAGCACAGTTCCTGGCCGAGTTGTGCCGGCGCAGCGACTGCCTCTTGCTGGTCGACCTGAACAATATCCATGTCAGCGCGGTCAATCACGGCTTTGACGCGCTGGACTATCTGGATGCCTTGCCGCTTGAGCGCGTGCAGCAATTCCACCTGGCCGGGCACAGCGACCACGGTGACCACCTGGTCGACACCCATGACCACCCGGTCGCCGCGCCGGTCTGGGCGCTCTACCGCGAGGCGCTGCGGCGCTTCGGGCCGGTGGCGACGATGATCGAGCGCGACGACCATATCCCGCCTTTGGCCGAGCTGGTGGCTGAGTTGGACATGGCCCGCGCTATAGCGGCCGACGCGGCCGACGAGACCAACAAGGTCGCGGCGCTGGAGCTGGCGGCATGACGGCGCTGGAAACCCTGCAGGCCGAGTTCCAGGCTCATTTGCTGGATCAGCCGCAGCACTTTGCCGCTGCGGTGAAGTTGGGTGGCATGGGTGTGGAGCGCCGCTTGGCCATTTACCACCAGGCCTACCGCGCCCGGCTGGTCGAGACCTTGCAAGACAGCTATGGCCATACCGTGACTTATCTTGGTGAGGACTGGTTCGAGAGCGAGGCGCGCGCCTACCTGATCGCCCACCCGTCCACCCAGCCCAGCCTGCGCTGGTTTGGTGCCGCTTTTCCAGCCTGGCTGGCCGAGCGCCGCCCCGGCGACCCCGACATCGCCGAACTGGCCGCGCTGGACTGGGCGTTGCGCGGGGCGTTCGACGCCGCCGACGCACCAGTGCTGACGGCCGCCGACTTGGGCGCGCTGCCGGCTGAGGCCTGGGCCACGCTGGTTTTTGCGCTGCCGCCCAGCTACCGGCGCTTGCGTTTGACCCACAACACCTTGGCAATCTGGCAGGCGCTGGACCAAGACGATGTCCCGCCGGCTGCTGAAGCTTTGGGCCATGAACTCGATGTGCTGATTTGGCGGCGTGGCAGCAGCCCGCATTTCCGCAGCCTCGGCGCGCTGGAGGCGGCGGCCTTGGACGGCTTGGCCGGGGGCCAGAGTTTTGCCGCTCTGTGCGAAACGCTGAGCGAGCGCTTCCCTGAGGCCGACATTGCCAGTGAGGCCGGCAGCTTGCTCAGGCGTTGGGTTGAGGAAGAGCTGCTGAGTTTTGCTTCACGGCGCTAGAGGCCGGCCGTTGGTCGCTCAGGCTTGCCGTAGGTCGTAAAAGTTAGCCAGATGGCGCTGCGCCCTTTCAGCTGCCGCAAGCGCATCGACATGGCGTCGCTGCCCTTGAAGCTGCGCTGAAGCTGCGGGGCGGGCTCAGACTCAAAGTCGCTGGGCCTGAGCCAAATCCAGCCCGAACCAAATGCGCCCGGCCATCAGCAAAAGAGCCAAGCCGGCGAGCAGCTGTACCGCGTCGATCAAGCCTTCGCTCAGACCCATCAGCAGCGGCTGGCCCGCAGCCGCCAGGCCGTCCAGGAACCTGCGCAAATACAGTGCCAGCAGCAGCGCGCCGGCCGGCCAACGCGTCGCCGGCTTGCAGGCTCGCGCTGGCGGCGTGGCGCAGGCCCGAGCCCGCTTTCGCGGCAAGCCGAGTACGCCAACAAGAACAGCACGCTGGCGGTGTCGGCGAGCAGCCAGCAAGGCGATGCGATGCGAAAGACAGCCCGCTGACCCGCCAGGACGCCACGGTGTCAGGCGTGCTGGGTGTGGGTACGCGCTCTAGGCCTTAGCCCACAGACGGGCCACCGGGTAAGTGCCCCCCCCGAACCGGGGGGAAGACATCCGAACGGCCCGTGGGATCATTCTTTCGCGCGGAGACTCAACACCGCGCTCCTTAAGCCAACCCGCAGTAACAGGAGTCCCCAAGCATGAGAACCATCCACCTCACCGTCGCCGCCATTGCTCTGGCCGCGGCCTCTGCAGTCTCTGCCCAAACCACCGTCTACACGAGCTCCGCGAGCTTCCTGCCGAACGTATTGGCAGGGTCCTACACCGAGGGTTTTGAAAACAACATCGACTTTTCCGGCGAACCGTCGTTTGATTTCTCTGGGGGTGCCTTCGGTTACACCGTGGCAGCGCCGACTGGCCTGTACGGTAACGGCGTCTTCATCGGCACCAACCTTCCTAACGAGCCGTTGACCGTCACCTTCACTGGCGCGCCGGTCACCGCTGTGGGCGGCAACTTCTACGCCACCAACATCTCCGATGTGTTTCAGCCGGTGTCAATCACCCTGACGCTGAGCAACGGCCACGTCACCACGTTCATGCCCACCAGCCCCGACAACAGCTACCGCGGCTTCACCACCGCACTGTCCATTACCTCGCTGACCTTGAGTGCGCCCGGAGCTTCGCTGTACGTCGGCATGGATAACCTCACCGTCGGCGCGGTTCCCGAACCCGGCACCTACGCCATGATGGCCCTGGGCCTGGCAGCGCTGGGGGGCTTTGCTGCCCGCCGCCACCAGCAGGGCCAAGCCGCCTGACCACCGACACAAGCTGTCGCACCTGACAGCCTGACCCCCGTGGCGACGCCACGCGGGTTCAGGCTGTTTTTCGCTGCTGGGCCTGGCCTAGCGAAGTCCGGCCATCTGGCAGCATTCGCAACACGCCTGCCGCAGCCGCAGCCGCGTGCTGGGCAGCAACAAGACGCAGGGTTTGTTGGTCTATGACCTGCAGGGCAAGGAGCTGCAACTGCT
>NZ_JANNMI010000389.1:0-1943 GCF_031397715.1 Roseateles sp. | reverse complement strand
GCGATGTGCTGCTGGTCGCCGGCAAGGGTCATGAGGACTATCAGGAAGTGGCCGGCCAGCGTCTGCCGTTCTCCGATGTAGATGAAGCCAGGCTGGCCCTGATCGCGAGGGCCGGACTGTGAGCACGATGATGACCCTGAGCCAAGCCCATCAACTGTTGTTGAAGGCGGTTCCGCAGGCGCAGCTGATCGGCAATGGCTCGGTCCCGATCACCCGCGTCCACAGCGACAGCCGCAGCTTGGCCGCGGGCGATCTGTTCGTCGCGCTGCGTGGCGAGCACTTCGATGCGCATGAGTTTTTGCCCCAGGCGGCGGCCGCTGGCGCTGTGGCCGCGCTGGCCGAGCGTGGCTTGGCCGAGGCGGGATTGAGCGGCATCCTGGTGCCCGATGCCAAGGCGGCCTTGGGTCATCTGGCTGCCGCCTGGCGCCGCCAATGTCAATTGCCGCTGATCGCGGTCACCGGCAGTAACGGCAAGACCACGGTGACGCAGATGATTGCAAGCATCCTGCAGGCCTGGGTCGGCGACGCGGCCTTGGCGACAGCGGGCAACTTCAATAACGATATCGGCGTGCCCTTGACCTTGCTGCGTCTGCGCCAGGACGAGCATCAGTGGATGCGCGCCGCGGTGGTCGAGCTGGGCATGAACCATCCGGGCGAGATCGCGCCGCTGGCCTTGATGGCTGCACCCACCGTCGCCCTGGTCAATAACGCCCAGCGCGAGCATCAGGAATTCATGCAGACGGTCGAGGCCGCCGCACGCGAGAACGGCGCGGTCATCACGGCCCTGGGCTCAAGCGGCGTGGCGGTGTTCCCAGCCGAAGATGCCTGCGCGCCGATCTGGCATGCGCTGGCCGGCAGCCGTCCGCACCTGAGCTTTGCCCTGCAAGGCGGCGCCGATGTGACGGGCTCGGCGCGCTGGGTTGAGTCAGGCCACTGGGCGCTGGAGCTGCACACGCCCGCCGGCGATGTGCCGGTGGCGCTGGCGGTGGCCGGCCTGCACAACGTGCGCAACGCCCTGGCGGCTGCCACTTGCGCGCTGGCCGCCGGCGCGCCGCTAACGGCGATCCAACGCGGGCTGGAAGATTTCCAGCCGGTCAAGGGCCGCTCGCAGCTGAAGAGCTTCACGCGCAAAGACGGTCAACGCGTCAGCCTGATCGACGACAGCTACAACGCCAACCCCGACAGCGTGCGGGCGGCCATCGATGTGCTGGCCGATCTGCCGGGTGCGTCCTGGCTGCTGCTGGGCGATATGGGCGAGGTGGGCGACCAGGGCGAGGCCTTTCACCGTGAGGTCGGCGCCTATGCGGCCGCGCGCGGTCTAGAGCATCTCTGGACGGCCGGCAGCGCGGCGGCCGACGCGGCGGCGGCCTTCGGCCCTGGCGCGCTTCATTTCAACAGCACGGCCGAAATGGTCGCCGCGCTGAACACCGCGGCCGAGCTGCCGCGGGTGGTCAAGGTTTTGGTCAAGGGTTCGAGATTCATGCAGATGGAACGGGTAGTTAGCGCTTTGCAAGAACTCCAAGCAGAAGGAGCCGGCGATGCTGCTTAGTCTGGCGCAATGGCTGCAGAGCATCTACCCCGAGCTGGGGTTTTTGCGCGTTTTTCAATACATCACCTTCAGAGCGGTGATGGCGGCGCTGACCGCGCTGCTGATCGGTCTGGCGTTTGGCCCCTGGGTGATACGCAAACTGACCGAGATGAAGATTGGCCAGCCCATCCGCGAGTACGGCATCCAGCAGCATCTGGTCAAGAGCGGCACGCCGACCATGGGCGGGGTCTTGATCCTGATCGGCATCGGCGTCTCGACCTTGCTGTGGTTCGACTGGAGCAACCGCTTTGTCTGGGTGGTGATGCTGGTGACCATGGGCTTCGGCGCGATCGGCTGGGTCGACGACTGGCGCAAGGTGGTCGACAAAGACCCCGAGGGCATGGCCAGCCGCGAG
>NZ_JANNMI010000318.1:0-26917 GCF_031397715.1 Roseateles sp. | reverse complement strand
TTGGGGGCGACGATACAAAGCGCCGTGGCCGAGGGTGAGAAGAAACGTCTTGATGAGGCCAATGAGCGGGCCACGGCTATACGCAAACTGCTGGATTCGATCGCGCGCATTGAGGGCAAGAGCGAAACAGCCGGCAAGCTGAAAACCGCGTTCGAGGCCTACTTGGCGGCCTCGGTTGAAACTGCACAGCTGTTTTTGGGCATCAAGCAAGGCGATCAGGCCGGCGCGATTCCGAAGATGCAGGCGTCGCTGAAGGTTTTTGAGGCCGAGGTGGCCAAGGCCAGGCGCGAGGCCAGCGACGGTTTTGACAATGGTCTGAAGAGTGCGGACGCTGGCGTTTCGGCCAGTCTGATGGCTATTTTGATCAGCGGCTTGGTGGTGGTGGCGGCGCTCGGCCTGGGCTCCTTCATGGTGATTGGCAGCGTCTGGCGGCAGTTGGGCGGCGAGCCCGAATATGCCCGCGATGTGATGCGGTTGATCGCCTCCGGCGATCTCTCTCAGTCCATCGTGGTGGCGCAGGGGGCGGATGAAAGCTTGCTGGCGGCCGTGCGCGATGTCTCGCAAGGCTTGGCCGGTATCGTCTCGAATGTGCGCTCCGGCACCGATTCGATGTCGGTTGCGTCCAGGGAGATCGCGGTCGGCAATCATGATTTGTCGATGCGCACCGAGAAGCAGGCGACCTCGCTGGAGCAAACCTCCAGCAATATGCAAACGCTGACCGACACCGTGCGCCAGAGTGCCGAAGCGGCCGCACAGGCCAATCAGCTGGCGGGTTCGGCCGCCACGGTGGCGCGCAAAGGCGGCGAGGTGGTCAGCCAAGTGGTCACGACCATGGACGAGATCAACACCAGCTCCAAAAAGATCAGCGACATCATCGGCGTGATCGACGGCATCGCCTTCCAGACCAATATCCTGGCCTTGAATGCGGCGGTTGAGGCCGCGCGTGCCGGTGAGCAGGGGCGTGGTTTCGCGGTGGTGGCGAGCGAGGTGCGTTCGCTGGCGCAACGTTCGGCCGAAGCGGCCAAGGAGATCAAGGCGCTGATCGGCGCCAGCGTCGACCGGGTCGAGACCGGCAGCCGTCTGGTGAAGGATGCCGGCAGCACCATGAACGAGATCGTCGCCAGCGTGCAGCGGGTGTCGGACATCATCGGCGAGGTCACGGCCGCCACCGGCGAGCAGAGTCAAGGCATCGGCCTGGTCAATCAATCGATCACGCAGCTGGATCAAATGACGCAACAAAATGCGGCACTGGTGGAGCAGGCGGCGGCGGCAGCCAGCAGCCTGGAGAGCCAAGCGCAGGCGCTGCAAACAGCGGTGGCCACCTTCAAGCTTTGACGCGTTAAACCCGAGCGTTCAAGGTCAAATAGAAAGGCCCGCCGGCATGCCGACGGGCCTTTTTCTATAATCACGGCTTTTCGCCCTTCTGGCGCTTTTCGTTCCTCTTCAATAACCGGACTCCCCCATTGAACTTCCTGCTTGATAACTGGATTCTTGTCCTGGCCGCCTTGACCTCCGGCGGCTTGCTGCTGTGGCCCACTTTGGTCAATAGCAGCCAAGGCACGGCGCTGTCCCCGGCCGAAGCGGTGCGCCTGATGAACCGCGAAAAGGCGGTGCTGATTGACGTTTGCGAGCCCGCCGAGTTTGCTGCCGCTCACGTGGCCGGTGCCCGCAACATCCCGTTGGATGCGCTGGAGGGTCACAAGTCCCTGCCTTCCAACAAGGCCTTGCCCTTGGTGGTGTTGTGCAAGAGCGGTGCTAGGTCACAACGCGCGGTAGCAACGCTGCGCAAGCTGGGGTACGCAAATGCACAGGCGCTGGCCGGCGGCCTGAATGGCTGGCGCGAAGCCAACCTGCCGATTGAAAAGAACGCTTAAGCGTTCTTTCGGCGAAAGCGCGAAGCGATTTCGTCAAAAGAGCTGTATGTGTTCTTTCGGCGAAAGCGCGAAGCGTTTTCGTCAAAAGAGCTCTAACTAGGAATTTGAATGCAAACCGTCAAGATGTACACGACCCAAGTCTGCCCATATTGCGTGCGGGCCAAGGCCTTGCTGAAGCAACGCGGCGTTGGGCAGATCGTTGAAGTGCGGATCGATTTGAATCCGGCCGAGCGGGATGCGATGGTGGCCTTGACCGGCCGGCGGACGGTGCCGCAGATCTTTATCGGCGACACCCATGTCGGTGGTTGCGACGAATTGATTGCGCTGGATCAGCGCGGCGGCCTGCAGGCCTTGTTGCAAGCTGCCTGATTTCAAGAGGGGGGAAGCCCCCGCCAAATCGTCATAAACGCTAGGTGATAATCGCAAGCGCTGCCCGCGGTCATGTTTGCCGGGCCTCACACCTCATTGAAAGAAACCATGTCCGAAGAGAACAACATCCCCAGCAACGCACCCGTGTTCCAGATTCAGCGCATGTATCTGAAGGATTTGTCGCTGGAGCAGCCCAACGCACCGCAAATCCTGTTGGAGCAAACCCAGCCGCAGGTTGATATCAACCTGGCCCTGTCCGCCGAACCGGTGGCCGAAGGCGTGTTCGAGGTCTGCGTGACCGGCACCGTCACCACCAAGGTGGGCGAGCGCACGCTGTTCCTGATCGAAGCCAAGCAGGCGGGTATTTTCGAGATCCGCAATGTGCCGCAAGAGCAGGTCGAGGGCATCTTGGGCATCGTCTGCCCACAGATGATTTACCCCTATCTGCGTGCCATCGTGTCGGACGTCTGCACCCGCGCCGGCTTCCCTCCGGTGCTGCTGACGGAAGTCAACTTCCAGGCCATGTTCGAAGCACAGCAAGCGCAGCGCGAAGCCGCTGCCTCGCCGACGCTGAACTAAGCAGGTTCCATATGCAACGCGCCCCACGCTGCTGCTGGCAGCCGGGGCGCGTACTTTTTTGTCGGGCAAGACTATGAAAATCAGCGTTTTGGGTGCCGGCGCATGGGGCACGGCTTTGGCCATACAGGCCAGCGCTCGTCACGAGGTGATGCTGTGGGCGCGCGATGCGGCCGCGGTCGCGGTGATGCGAGCGTCGGCGCGCAACAGCCAGTATCTGCCCGAGGCGGTTCTGCCCGCGAGCTTGGCGCTTTCGTCCGATTTGGCCGCGGCCGTGGCGCATGCGACGCAAGCGGATGGCCTGATCGTCGTGGCCACACCGATGGCGGCGCTGCGCAGCATGCTGACCGGCCTGCCCGACGGCGCCCGGGTGCTGTGGCTATGCAAGGGCTTTGAGGCCGGCACCGGCTTGCTGGGGCATGAGATCGCGCGCGAGGTGCAGCCGCGCCTGCGTGTGGGCATCTTGTCAGGCCCGAGCTTTGCGCAAGAGGTGGCGGCAGGTCAGCCGACGGCGCTGGTCGCGGCGAGCGAAGACGCGGAGTTGGCTCAGGCCGCCGTGACCGCCTTTCACAGCGACCGCTTGCGCGTCTACACCTCGCTGGACCCGGTCGGCGTGGAGGTTGGCGGCGCGGTCAAGAACGTGATGGCCATCGCGGTGGGCACGGCCGATGGCCTGCGTCTGCGGGCCGAGCGAATTGGTTTGAGTGCGGCCGGCGCCGACGCGCCCGGCTTGAATGCGCGCGCCGCCTTGATCACGCGGGGTTTGGCCGAGATGCTGCGCCTGGGGCTGGCGCTGGGTGCGCGCGCTGAGACCTTCATGGGTCTGTCCGGCATGGGTGACCTGGTGTTGACGGCGACCGGCGACCTGTCACGCAATCGGCGCGTCGGCCTGCTCTTGGCCGAGGGCTTGCCGCTGGAGAAAATTTTGCATCAGCTGGGCCATGTGGCCGAGGGCGTTTACAGCGCCCCGACGGTGTTGGCCCGCGCGCGGCTGAAGGGTGTGGAGATGCCCATCACCGAGGCGGTGGTGCAGGTGCTGGATGGCCGCCTCAGCCCGGCGGCAGCGGTCGACCTGTTGATGGGCCGGCAAGCCAAGGCTGAGCACTGAAGCTCAGACGCCGCCTGCGTAGCCGTTTTGCCGCCAGGCTTCAAACACCGCCACCGCCACGCTATTGCTCAAATTGAGGCTGCGTTGATCCGGCAGCATGGGCAGCCTGACGCGCTGCGCGCTGTCAAACTGCTCGCGCACCTCGGGTGGCAGACCTGCCGTCTCTGAGCCAAACACAAGGTAGTCGCCGGCCTGCCATTGCACTTGCGAAAACGGCCGGCTGCCCTTGGTGGTGAAGGCAAACATGCGCTCGGCCGGCGGCTGTTGCTTGGCCATGAAAGCGGGCCAACTGGCGTGGCGGTGCACGGCGGTGTACTCGTGATAGTCGAGACCGGCCCGCTGCAGCAGGCGGTCTTCCATCAGAAAGCCCAGCGGTTCGATCAGATGCAAGCTGCAGCCGGTATTGGCGGCCAAACGAATGATGTTGCCGGTGTTCGGCGGAATCTCTGGCTGCACCAGCACGATATGGAACATGGGGTCTTTTGCTTGTTTTAAGGGTATTTCAGCCATCGGCCGGATCGGGCGTTCGTGCCACCACCCAGGCTTGCACATGGGTCGCGCCGGCGCTGCGCAACACGCCGGCAATTTCGAACAGCGTTGCGCCGCTGGTCATTACATCATCGAGCAAGACCACATGGCTGCCGCGCAGTTCCGCCGTACGGGTTGGGTTGACGGCAAAAGCGCGGCGCACATTGGCGGCGCGCTCACGCAGCGGCAGTTGCGCTTGGCTGCCGCTGTTGCGAACCCGCAGCAGCAAGTCCGGATCGCAGGCCAGCTTGCGATGCCGGGCCAAGGTGCGCGCCAGCTCATAGCTCTGGTTGTAGCCGCGCTCTCGTAGCCGGGCTTGCGTGAGCGGAACGGGCAGCAACCAATCCGGGGCCATGGCGTCGGCGATGTTGAGGGCCTGGTTGAGGCGCTCCAGCAGGGTTTCACGTAACTCTATGGCTTGATGGAACTTGTAATGCTGCAGCAGGCCGTCCCAGGGGAAACCGTAATCGAGCGCCGCTATGGTGCGGTCCAGCGGCGGGGGGGTGCGTAGGCAGGCGCCGCATTTGGCCTCGCGGCGCCCAGTCAGGGCCGCGGGCAAGCGGGCCGCACAGGTCCAACAACGTGGTGCTGGCCTGGCATAACGCAAAAGGCACTCGCCACAGACATGTTGCGTGCACCAGGCACGGCAGACCGCACATTGGCCCGGACAACGCATCAATACCCGTTCCACGGCATTGGGTCTATGGGGCGCCAGGGTTCGTTCGGACATGGCTTCAATATACTTGTGACGAATGCTCACCTCGTCACCCCCCCCTAAATACGAAGCCGCCGATCCGCGCGAAGTGGATGCCGTGGCGCTAACTCGCCAGACGCGCCGACTGGCGGGCGCTCAGACCCCGCCTTGGCTGCACGTCGAAGTGGCAGCGCGCATGGCCGAGCGTCTGCCCATCATCAAGCTGAAGCCGCGCCGAGTGCTGCAGTGGTCGGCATTTCTGGGTGCCGCCGATGCTTTGTTGGCGACTCAATATCCGCAGGCCGAACAGCGCTGTGTCGAGCTCAGTCCCGAGTTGCTGGCGCGCAGTCAAGCCGCGCACAAGCGCGCGTGGTGGCGGGCCTTGGGCGGTGGCGCGGGCACGCAGATTGGCGCGCCGGGCAGCGTGGCGGCAGGCCAGGCGGAGCTTGTCTGGGCCAATATGTGCCTGCATGCCAATGCGGATTTGCCGGCTGTTTTGGCCGCTTGGCATGGCGCGCTGGCGGTGGATGGCTTTGTGATGTTTTCTTGCTTGGGGCCCGACAGTTTTGTTGAGTTGCGACCAATCTTTGAGCGCATGGGCTGGGGCAAGACCGCGCCGCAATGGTGGGACATGCACGATATTGGCGACGCCATGGTCGGCGCCGGCTTCGCCGACCCGGTGATGGATCAAGAGCGTATCGGATTGACTTGGGGTGACGGTGAGGCCTTGTTGAAGGACTTGCGAGCTCTCGGCGGCAATCTTTCGCCTGAGCGTTTCAAGGGCTGTCGCAGTCGAGCATGGCGAGCAAAACTGTTGAACGAGTTGGAGGCCTTGCGCGCTGCCGATGGCCGCTTGAGGCTGAGTCTTGAAATGGTCTATGGCCATGCCTTCAAACCCAAGCCCAAAATTCGTGTCAGCGCTGAAACCACGCTGTCGCTGGAAGAAATGCGCGCGATGGTGCGAAGATCCGGCGCCTGACGTGCCGCAAAGACCACAGAGCGGTGATGACGGTAGGCTAAAATCCTGAGTTAGTCAGCATTTGGCCCAGGAGTCTAGGGTCAGGACTTGCCTGCAGGTTTGAGCTGGCTCAAAGGAGTCAGTTGAAATCTGCGAGCATTTGAAACCTGCGGGTTCCCAGAATTGAATTGGAAACAAGAGTGACGACCATGAAAATGATGAACGCACGAGTGCATCAGGCTGCGCGCCGGTTGGGGCAAATGGGGCAATTGGCGCTTGCAGCAGGTGCGACGCTGGCGACGCAAGTGGCATTGGCGGTGAATGATCTGCCAGGCGGCCCGGCCGTCAATCAGCTCAACCTGCACCCGCCGGTGACCAGGATCGCTGCCGACCAAATGTGGTTGCACAACTTCATGATGGTCATCTGCGTGCTGATCTTCATCGCCGTGTTCGGCGTGATGTTCTATTCGATCTTCAAACACCGCAAGTCCAAGGGAGCGGTGGCTGCGAACTTCCACGAGAGCGTTGGGGTCGAGATCGCTTGGACGGTGGTCCCGTTCGTGATCGTGATTTTGATGGCCTTGCCGGCCACCAAGGTCGTGGTCGCCATGAAGGACACCACCAACGCCGATGTCACCATCAAGGCGACCGGCTACCAGTGGGAATGGGGTTATGTCTACCTGAAGGGCGAGGGCGAAGGCATTGGTTTCATCTCCGCACTGGACGCCGGTCAGCGCGAAATGTCGGACTCCGGCAAGCCCGAAGGCGACGATTATTTGTTCCGCGTTGACCATCCGCTGGTCGTGCCCGTTAACAAAAAAATCCGCATCATCACCACCGCCAATGACGTGATTCACGCCTGGATGGTGCCGGCCTTCGGCGTCAAGCAAGATGCGATTCCCGGCTTTGTGCGCGACACCTGGTTCAAGGCCGAAAAAGAAGGTGACTTCTACGGCCAATGCGCCGAGTTGTGCGGCAAGGAGCATGCCTATATGCCCATCCATGTGAAGGTAGTTTCGGCCGAGGCCTACACGCAATGGGTGACAGAGCAGAAGAAGATTCTGGCCGCCAAGGCTGACGATCCGAGTAAGGTCTGGGAGCTGACTGCCTTGGTCGCTCGCGGCGAGAAGGTCTACAACACCAATTGCGCCGCCTGCCACAAGGCCAATGGCACGGGCGCCGGTCCGATCAAACCGCTGGACGGCGCTGCGGTGGTGCTCAGTGATGACAAGCTCAAGCAAATCGCCGTGCTGTTGAATGGCCAGAATCAAGGCACGATGCCGTCTTGGAAGCAGCTCAGCGACACCGAATTGGCCGCTGTGATCACCTACACCAAGAACAGCTGGTCAAACAAGACCGGGCAGATGGTGCAGCCGGCCGAAGTCCTGGCCGCGCGCAAGTAAGCGTCTGAGCGTCAAACAAGCATCGAATAAGGAAACCATATGAGTGCAGTGCTTGATCATCACGGTCACGACGTTCACGACCACCACGATCACCACGCCCCCTCGGGCTGGCGTCGCTGGGTGTTCGCCACCAACCACAAAGACATCGGTACGCTGTACCTGTTGTTCTCGTTCACTATGCTGATGGTCGGCGGCATCTTGGCGCTGTGCATACGCGCCGAGTTGTTCCAGCCGGGTCTGCAGTTCTTCAACCCCGAGCTGTTCAACCAGTTCACCACCATGCACGGCCTGATCATGGTGTTCGGCGCCATCATGCCGGCCTTCGTCGGTTTTGCTAACTGGATGATTCCACTGCAAATCGGCGCCGGTGACATGGCCTTCGCGCGCATGAATAACTTCAGCTTCTGGCTGTTGATTCCGGCCGCTTTGTTGCTGGTCGGCTCTTTCTTCCTGCCCGGCGGCGCGCCGGCGGCCGGCTGGACGCTGTATGCGCCGCTGACCCTGCAGATGGGCCCTTCGATGGATGCGGGCATTTTTGCCATGCACATCATGGGCGCCTCGTCCATCATGGGTTCGATCAATATCGTTGTGACGATTTTGAACATGCGCGCCCCCGGCATGACGCTGATGAAGATGCCGATGTTCTGCTGGACCTGGCTGATCACCGCCTACTTGCTGATCGCCGTGATGCCGGTCTTGGCCGGTGCCATCACGATGACGCTGACCGACCGTCACTTCGGTACGTCCTTCTTCAACCCGGCCGGCGGCGGCGACCCGGTGATGTATCAACACATCTTCTGGTTCTTCGGCCACCCCGAGGTCTACATCATGATCTTGCCGGCCTTCGGCATCGTCAGCCAGATCGTGCCGGCCTTCGCCCGCAAGCGCTTGTTCGGCTATGCGTCGATGGTCTATGCGACCGCTTCGATCGCGATCCTGTCCTTCATCGTCTGGGCACACCACATGTTCGCCACCGGCATGCCGGTGACGGGTCAGCTCTTCTTCATGTACGCGACCATGCTGATCGCGGTGCCGACCGGTGTGAAGATTTTCAACTGGCTGGCCACGATGTGGCGCGGTTCGATGACGTTTGAGGCGCCGATGTTGTGGGCGGTGGGCTTTATCTTTGTCTTCACGATGGGCGGCTTCACCGGCCTGATCCTGGCGATGGCACCGATCGACATCCAGGTCCAAGACACCTACTACGTGGTGGCGCATTTCCACTATGTGTTGGTGGCGGGCTCGCTGTTCGGCATGTTCGCCGGCTACTACTACTGGGCCCCGAAGTGGACCGGCGTGATGTATCCCGAGTGGAAGGGCAAGTTCCACTTCTGGGGCTCGCTGATCACGTTCAACATCACCTTCTTCCCGATGCATTTCTTGGGTCTGGCCGGTATGCCGCGTCGCTATGCCGACTACGCTTTGCAGTTCGCCGATTTCAATGCGATCGCTTCGGTGGGCGCCTTTGGCTTCGGTCTGATGCAGGTCTGGTTCTTCTTGTTCGTGGTCATCCCGATGATGCGCGGCAAGGGCGAGAAGGCCCCGCAGCAGCCATGGGAAGGTGCCGAAGGTTTGGAGTGGGAAGTGCCGTCGCCGGCGCCGTTCCATACCTTTGAAACACCGCCGAAGCTGAATGCTGCGGCCACCAAGATCATTGCTTGATCAAACATGTCCATGACGCCTGAACAAGAAAAGAGCAATCGGCGCTTGGCGCTGATTTTGCTCAGCGTTGCGATTGTGTTTGGCGTTGGTTTCGTCAGCAAGATCCTGCTGTTTGGTTTCTGAGGCGGCCCGCATGAACAACGATCGCTGGACATTTGCCACCGCCTTGCGCAGGGATAACCTGCACTTGGTGGGCAAACTCGTCGTGGTGACGGCCTTGATGTTCGGCTTTGGCTATGCGCTGGTGCCGATGTACCGCGTCATTTGCACGGCGCTGGGCATCAATGTGTTGTCCTTGTCCGGGGGGCAACATGCACTGCGGGCCGAGGATGTCAAGAACACCCAGATCGATTACAGCCGCAGCATCGTGATCGAGTTCGACGCGAATTCGCGCGGACCCTGGGAGTTCAGCCCGGCGACCAAGTACCTGACCGTGCACCCGGGTGAATTGACGACGGTGATGTATGAGTTTCGCAATGTGCAGACGCGGGCGATGGTGGCGCAGGCGATTCCAAGTTATGCGCCTAAGCAAGCGACCGCGCATTTCAACAAGTTGGAGTGTTTTTGCTTCAATGAATACACGCTGCAGCCGGGCGAGTCCAAGCGTTGGCCGGTGGTGTTTGTGATTGATCCCAAGCTACCCAAAGACGTCAAGACCATCACCTTGTCGTATACCTTTTTTGAGGTGGCCGGCAAGGGTGTGAAAAAGACCGCGGCGGCGCAGGTGGCGGCACCGTCGTTGAAGCGGTCGGCCTCATGAAGGCGGGTGAAGATTTGAAAGAAGCCGTGGCGCGGCCCTTGTCGTTTGTGCAAACGATGAAGGCGGTGGCCTGGTCATTTTTTGGCGTGCGGCGCGGCGCTGATTATGAGAAAGATGTCGCCCAGCTGAATCCGGTGCATGTGATCATTGCCGGGATCATCGGGGCTGTTTTATTCGTGTTGGTGTTGGTGATGCTGGTCCAGTGGGTGATTGGCAGCGGCATCGCTGCCACCTGAATTCGATCAAGCGTTATCAGGACTGAAATTAGTTCGAGGAGAAGAGTTATGTCGGCAGTGACCACCACGGGCAAGGCCCCTTATTACTTTGTACCGGGCCCATCGAGGCACCCGGTCATGGCCGCCATCGGCCTGTTCTTTGTGGCCCTGGGTGCGGGCCAGTGGATCAATGACCATCAGTGGGGTGCTTACTCGCTGGGCTTTGGCCTGCTGTGGTTCGCGGTCGTGCTGACGCAGTGGTTTGGTGAAGCGATTCGCGAAAGCGAAAGTGGTCAATACAGTGACCGCATCGATTTGTCGTTCCGCTGGAGCATGGGTTGGTTCATCTTCTCCGAGGTGATGTTCTTTGCGGCTTTCTTCGGTGCCTTGTACTGGGCCCGCGTGCAGTCGGTACCCTCGCTCGGTAGCCTGGAAAATTCGCTGCTCTGGCCGGATTTCAAGGCCTTGTGGCCCAGCGCCGCGGCCGGAGCGACAGCTTCGCCGGCCGGCACGGTCGAGCCCTTCAGCACCATGGGCCCGTTTTGGTTGCCCACCATCAACACCGCCTTGCTGCTGACCTCGGGTGTGACGCTGACCATCGCTCACCATGCCTTGATCGCCGGCAACCGCGCCAAGACGATTGGCTTTATGTGGGTGACGGTGCTGTTGGGCATTACCTTCTTGTTCGTGCAGGGTTATGAGTACGCGCATGCCTATGCCGACCTGAACCTGAAGCTGACCTCGGGCGTGTTTGGTTCGACCTTCTTCATGTTGACCGGCTTCCACGGTTTCCATGTGTTCGTCGGCATGCTGATGCTGTTGTTCATCACGCTGCGCCTGCAAAAGGGCCACTTCACCAAAGACCGTCACTTCGGCTTTGAAGGTGCGGCTTGGTACTGGCACTTTGTCGACGTGGTTTGGTTGGGCCTGTACGTCGTCGTTTACTGGATGTGACCGTGCGGCGGACCTGGGGGTTCGCCCGGCCAAGAAAAAGCGCCGCAGTTCGCGGCGCTTTTTCCTTTTTGCGAGCCGGCGCTTATTGACGCAGCGGCAAGCCGGTGGGTTCGATCCAGCCGAGTAAATAGCTGATCAAGATGAACAAGAACAAAGCCACCGAAAGGCCAACACGCAGCGCCAGCGCGCGCGCCATTTTGGGCCCGCGTTGGCTTTTGTCGGCGCCACTGCTGTTTTTGAGCATGAACAGGCCGGCAGCGGCCAACGCGCCGAGGATGCCGATGAAGGCGAACAAGAAAACTGTTTTCATGGTTGCCGATTATCCGCTGAGTGGCGGCAAATGAAGCCGTCTACGCGTGCCGTTGTCTTGTTTCTCCTGACCTTGGCGGCGGCCGGTTTGACCGCCCGCCTGGGGTTTTGGCAGTTGGACCGCGCGGCTCAAAAGGAAACGCTGCAGGCGGCCGTGCTGGCGAATGGCGCTATGCCGCCGTTGCAAACGGCTGAATTAAGCGGTGCGCAGCTGCACCGTCGTGTGCAGTTGACGGGCCACTGGTTGGCCGACAAGACGGTATTTCTGGACAACCGACCCATGGCAGGACGCAGCGGCTTTTATGTGCTGACGCCGCTGCAGCTGGAGGGGCGACCCGAGCTGGTGCTGGTGCAGCGCGGCTGGTCGCCGCGCGACGCCGGCGATCGCAGCCGGCTACAACCGGTGCCGACGCCGACCGGTTTGGTGACTCTGAGTGGCCGGCTGATCGCGGCGCCGTCCAAGGTCTATGAGTTTGCGCCGGCGGCGTCTGGGGTGATCCGGCAAAATCTCGACCTGCAGGACCTCGAGCGCGAAGTCGGCCGGCCGTTCTTGCCCGTCACCGTGCTGCAGCAGGGTGGCGAAGTGGCCGACGGCTTGTTGCGGGCTTGGGCAGCGCCCGATGCGGGCCTGCACAAGCATTATGGGTATGCATTTCAATGGTTTTCGTTGTCAGCGTTAATTCTGGGTCTCTATGTCTGGTTCCAAACAATCCGTCTCCGCAAGCAAGCCAAGTCTGTTTGACTCGGGCGCCGAGCCCATCGCCATGACGGTTCACGCTCTGCCTGACCCACAAGCAATGGTCGCCCAGCAGCAACGCACCCACAGCGGCCGGCTGCGCATGCTGCTGGTGGTGGCCGCCTGCGCGGCGCCGGTGCTGGCCTCGTACTTCACCTTCTATGTGATTCAGCCGCGCGGCCAGGCCTATGGCGAGCTGATCGCTCCGACCGTCGATCTACCGGCTCAGCTGACCCTGCATGATTTGAACGGTAAGGCGGTGGCAACCGAGACGCTGAAGGGCCAATGGCTGCTGACTCTGGTGCAGGGGGGTGACTGTGACGAGGCCTGCGAAAAGCAGCTCTTCATGCAGCGCCAGTTGCGCGAGATGCTGGGCAAGGAGCGCGACAAGGTCGACAAGCTACTGCTGCTGGCTGACGAGGTGCCGTTGAGCCCGGCGCTGCAGCAGGCGCTGGCGCAAGGCGTGGCGGTGACGGTGTTGCGTGCGCCGAGGGCCGAGCTGGAGGCCTGGCTGAAGCCGGCCGAGGGCGGTGCGCTGCGCGACCATTTGTTCGTGATCGACCCGATGGGGCGTTGGATGCTGAGGTCGCCGGCCGCGCCCATTCCGGGCAAGATCAAGGCCGATTTGAACCGCCTGCTCAAAGCCAATGCGGGTTGGGACAAGGCCGGGCGCTGATGACCATGGGTGCCGCGTTCGACTTCACGCCGCTGTGGCAACTGGCCGCGCTGGGTGCGCTGCTGGCCGGTGCCCCTTTGCTGTGGCTGCGCCTGCGCACGGCCGGCGCCAGTCCCCAGGCCAAGCTGCGTGCGCTGACCCTGCTGACGCTGTTCCTGACCTTTGATCTGGTGCTGTTTGGTGCCTTCACCCGCCTGAGCGATTCGGGCTTGGGCTGCCCTGATTGGCCGGGCTGCTACGGCAGCGCTTCGCCGCTGGGAGCGCGGGACGAAATCCATGCTGCGCAATCGGCGATGCCGAGCGGTCCGGTCACTCATGGCAAGGCCTGGGTCGAGATGGTGCATCGCTACCTGGCCAGCGGCGTCGGCGTCTTGATCCTGGTGCTGTGCGTGATGAGCTGGCGCAACGCGAAAAATGCCGCAACAAACACTGCGGTCAAGCCCTGGTTGGCCAGCTTCACCTTGCTCTGGGTCTGCCTGCAGGGCGCGTTCGGGGCCTTGACGGTGACGATGAAGTTGTTTCCGGCCATCGTGACCCTGCATCTGCTGGGCGGCATGGGGCTGTTGATGCTGCTGGCCTGGGCAACGCAGGGCTATAGCCCCAAGCCGCTGGCGCTCGGGGGCAGCTTGCGCCGGGCGACGCTGGCCTTGCTGTTGCTCAGCTTGATCCAGGTGGCGCTGGGCGGTTGGGTCAGCACCAACTACGCGGTGCTGGCTTGCTCTGACTTTCCGCAATGCCAGAACGGCCAATGGCTGCCCGAGCTGGACTTTGGCCATGGCTTCACGATCTGGCGCGAACTCGGCGTCGGCGCCGACGGCGGTTGGCTGCCGTTCGCCGCGCTGACGGCGATACATTGGACGCATAGAGTCGGTGCTCTGGTCGTGTTCAGCGCCTTGCTGTTGTTTGCTTGGCGGCTCTGCCGCCATGGCGACCACCAAGCTCGTCATTGGGCGCACCGCCTCTTGCTGGTGGCAGCTTGGCAATTCCTCAGCGGTGTGTCCAATGTCGTGTTGGACTGGCCGCTGCTGGCCGCCCTGGCGCATACCGGTGGCGCGGCCGCCTTGCTGATGCTGCTGACGACGTTGTTGGCGCGCCAGCATCAAGCTCAATAATTTAACGAACTTTTTGTTTCTATGGCTTCATCAACTCCTGTCACCGCCGCGCCCCGCCCAAGTTCAACTTGGCAGCAGTACTACCAATTGACCAAGCCGCGGGTGGTTCAGCTGATCGTTTTTTGCGCGGTCATCGGCATGGCGCTGTCCATTCCGGGCCTGCCCTCAACGGCCGAATGGGGGGTGATCCTGGCGGCGACCGCCGGCATCTGGTTGGTGGCTGGCGCCGCCGCTGCCTTCAATTGCCTGGTCGAGCAGCAAATTGACGCCAAGATGAAGCGCACCGCCTGGCGCGCCACCGCCCGCGGCGAGCTGAGTCGGCTGCAGGCGCTGAGTTTCTCGGCCGTTTTGTGCGGCCTGGGCATGGCTATTCTGTGGTTCTTGGTCAACCCGCTGACGATGTGGCTGACCTTCGCCACCTTCATCGGCTATGCGGTCATCTACACCGTGATCCTGAAGCCGATGACGCCGCAGAACATCGTCATCGGTGGCGCTTCGGGGGCGATGCCGCCGGTCTTGGGCTGGGCCGCGCTGCGCGGCGATGTCGGGCCCGAGGCGATGCTCTTGTGCCTGATCATCTTTTTGTGGACGCCGCCGCATTTCTGGGCTCTGGCGCTTTACCGCACCGAGGAATACCGCAAAGCCGGCCTGCCGATGTTGCCGGTCACGCATGGTGCCGAATACACCCGCTTGCAGATTTTCCTCTACACCTGGGTCTTGCTGGCCGCGACGTTGCTGCCCTATCTGACCGGCATGAGCGGCTGGATTTATCTGGTCAGCGCGACGCTGTTGGGCCTGGGCTTTTGTACCTATGCTTGGAAACTCTGGCGCGAGTATTCCGACGAGTTGGCGCGCGCCACCTTCCGCTTCTCGATCTGGCATTTGTCGCTGCTGTTCGCGGCATTGTTGATTGATCACTATTTGCTGCCCTGGACGACCTGAATCATGATGAAAACACTTCGCGACCTGAGCCGCTCATTGGGCCTGGTGACGCTGTTGGCGCTGAGCTTGACGGCCTGTGACCAGCTCGGAGGCAAGGCCAAGTCCGCCTTCCAGGGCATCGATCTGACCGGCGCCGAGTACGCCCGCAGCCTCAATCTGACGGATCAGGATGGCCGCAGCCGCAGCCTCGCCGACTTCAAGGGCAAGATCCCGGTGGTGTTTTTCGGCTACACCCAATGCCCGGACGTTTGCCCGACCACGCTGGCCGAATTGGCCGAGGTCAAGCGTTCGCTGGGCGCCGACGGCGAGCGGGTGCAGGGCATCTTCGTCACGGTCGACCCCGAGCGCGATACCGCTGCTTTGTTGAAGGCCTATGTGGCCAGCTTTGATCCCAGCTTTGTGGCCTTGCGCGGCAGCGAGGAGCAGACCAAGGCCCTGGCCAAGGAGTTCAAGATCTATTTCGCCAAAGTGCCCGGCAAGACGCCGGAGAGCTACACCATGGATCACACCGCCGCCAGCTTCATCTTCGACACCCAGGGCCGCGTGCGTGTGTTCTCGCGCTACGGCTCGGGCGCGCCGGCCTTGGCGAACGACATCAAATTGCTATTGGCCGAAAAGAACTGAAGTTCTCACTGTTGCCAAAAAAAAGCCCCAGCGCGAATGCCTGGGGCTTTTTTTTGTCTGATCTCGCTCAGGCCGGTGTCAATGCCTTGCGCATCTTCTTCATCGCGGCCACTTCGATCTGGCGAATCCGCTCCGCGCTGACGCCATATTCGGCCGCCAGCTCGTGCAGTGTCATGCCGCCGCTGTTGTCGTCATTGACGTTTAACCAGCGCTCCTGCACGATGCGCCGGCTGCGCTCGTCCAGCGCTTCCAGCGCCTGCGTGATGCCGTCGCTGGCCAGGGCGTTGCGGGCTTGCGTTTCCAGCACGCGGGTTGGCTCTTGGCTTTCGTCGGCTAGGTAGGCGATGGGCGCATAGCTTTCGCCGTCGTCGTCCGTTTGCGGCTCCAGCGCCACGTCGCCGCCCGACATGCGGGTCTCCATCTCCAGCACTTCCTCGCGCTTCACATTCAGCGTCGTCGCCACATGATCCAGCTGCGCCTCGGTCAGGCTATTGCGGTGGCTCATATCGTCCGCCTGCTCTTCCTTCATGCTGTGCTTCATCGAGCGCAGATTGAAGAACAGCTTGCGTTGCGCCTTGGTGGTGGCGACCTTGACCATGCGCCAGTTGCGCAGCACGTATTCGTGGATTTCGGCCTTGATCCAGTGCATCGCATAGCTGACCAAGCGCACGCCTTGGTCGGGGTCGTAGCGCTTGACGGCCTTCATCAGGCCGACATTGCCTTCTTGGATCAAATCACCTTGCGGCAGGCCATAGCCCATGTACTGGCGCGAAATGGATACCACCAGGCGCAGATGGGACAGCACCAACTTACCGGCGGCCTCGACGTCGCCGCTGTCGCGCAGGCGGCGGGCCGCCGAGCTTTCTTCTTCGGCCGTCAGCAGGGGCAGGCGGTTGATAGCGGAGATGTAGGCATCCAGATTGCCCAACGAGGGCACTAACGACCAAGGGTCGCGTACCGTCAAAGCTGCAGGGTTAGAGATTGTCATCATCTTCTTTCGCAAAGCAAACCTTATGGGGTTGACAGTCGCAATCCTAGCACTCCAGCAGGAGGAGTGCTAAAAGTCCAGAGGTTTTGATGCTGCCCATCGCAGACATTGACGTGCTGCGAGTGCGCCCACTAACTTGCAGGGATTTTGATGGCGTTTCAGTCCATCAAACCGAAGTCGGGGCTGGCCACCATGGCCTCGATATCCAGCAAGATCAGCATCCGCTCGGCGATCTTGCCCAGGCCGGTGATGAAGCGCGCGTCCAGCGCTGCGGCCACCTCGGGGCGGGCCTTGATCTGGGCGGCACTGAGCTCCAGCACGTCGGAGACGGCATCGACGACGATGCCCACCACGCGTTGGCACACGTTCAAGATGATCACCACGGTGAAGGCGTTGTATTCGCCGTTCTGTCCCAGACGCAGGCGCAGGTCGACGATGGGCACGATGACGCCGCGTAGATTGACCACGCCCTTGACGAAGTGCGGCGCATTGGCGACCCGGGTCGGCGGCTCATAGGAGCGGATCTCCTGCACCCGCAGGATGTCAATGCCATATTCCTCGGCGCCGACATGGAAGGTCAGAAACTGCTTTGAATCAGGTCTGGCTTGGTCCGAGGCATACATGGCCGTGGAGCCGGAGCTTGGGCCGGAATTTGAAACCAGTGCGTTTGAGCTCATGGGTTGAACAGGCTAGCGATGCGTTGCGGGAAGGCCGCGAGCTTGTCATCAAGCAGCGGCCCCGGCATTTTGCGACGTTTGCCGCGGTTGAATCGGCGGATCAGGCGACTCCCAGCGCCCATTTTCTTTCGAATCAGACGTTGAACAAGAAGTTCAACACGTCGCCGTCCTTGACCACATAGTCCTTGCCCTCGGCGCGCATCTTGCCGGCGTCCTTGCAACCTTGCTCACCCTTGTAGGTGATGAAGTCTTCATAGGCGATGGTCTGGGCGCGGATGTAGCCGCGCTCAAAATCGGTGTGGATCACGCCGGCCGCTTGCGGGCCGGTGTCGCCCTTGTGGATGGTCCAGGCGCGCACTTCCTTGACGCCGGCGGTGAAGTAGGTCTGCAGGCCCAAGAGGTCGAAGCCGGCGCGGATCAAGCGGTTCAGGCCCGGTTCATCCTGGCCCATCTCGGCCAGGAACATCGTCCGGTCCTCATCCGACATCTCGGACAGCTCGGCTTCGGTCTTGGCACAAATCGCTACCACCGGCGCGCTCTGCGCCGTCGCGTATTCGGTCAGGCGGTCCAGAAAGGGGTTGTTCTCAAACCCGTCTTCGGCGACGTTGGCGACAAACATCGCCGGCTTGGCGGTGATCAGGCACAGCGGCTTGAGCAGCACCAGCTCTTCCTTGCTGAAGTCAATGCCGCGCACCGGCTTGGCCTCGTTCAAGGCCGCTTCGCATTTCTCCAGCACCTTGACCAAGGCGATCGCGTCCTTGTCGCCGGCGCGCGCTATCTTGTTGTAGCGGTGCAGGCTTTTCTCGACCGTGCCCATATCGGCCAAGCAGAGCTCGGTCTGTATCACCTCGATATCGGAGATCGGGTCGATGCGGCCGCTGACGTGGATGACGTTGCCGTCCTCGAAGCAGCGCACGACGTTGACGATGGCGTCGGTCTCGCGGATGTGCGAGAGGAACTTATTGCCCAGACCTTCGCCCTTGGACGCGCCGGCGACCAGGCCGGCGATGTCCACGAACTCGACCACGGCCGGCAGCACGCGCTCGGGCTTGACGATCTCGGCTAGCGCGCTAAGACGCGGATCGGGCAGCTCGACCACGCCCACATTCGGCTCAATCGTGCAGAAGGGGTAGTTCTCGGCGGCGATGCCGGCCTTGGTCAGCGCATTGAAAAGGGTGGACTTGCCAACATTGGGCAGGCCCACGATGCCGCATTTGAGGCTCATGGAGGGCTTTCTGGGTGTGGTGCGGGGAACGCAAGGGCGTGATTTTAGACGCACCCCGATAGAGCCCCCGTCTGAGGCCTTTCGGCGCCTTGCCTACAATGGCCGAATGCAAAAATATGAGGTCTTGGTTCGCGGCGACGGTTGCGTCGGCCGCAGCTTGGCGCTGGCTCTGGCTGCGCAGGGCACGCGCGTCGCTTTGCTGGGCAACGCCGAGGCCAGCGCAGTCCAGCGCGAGGACGTGCGCAGCTATGCCCTGAACGCGGCTTCGGTGCGTTTGCTGCGTGAGCTCAAGGTCTGGGATTCATTGCCCGCTGACGCGATCAGCCCGGTCTATGACATCAAGGTCAGCGGCGACCAAGCCGGCGCGCTGCTGGAATTTTCCGCTTGGCAGCAAGGTGTGTCCGAGCTGGCTTTCATCGTCGATGCCGGTGCTTTGGAGCAGCAGCTGGCAGCGGCGCTGCGGTTTTCGCCGCATATTCAGGTGGTTGATGCCGCGGTGCCGGCCGACTTGGTGGCCTTGTGCGAAGGCCGCGCCTCGCAGCAACGCGCCGACTTGGGTGTGCGCTTCGAGTCGCATGCCTATGGTCACCGGGCGATCGCTGCGCGCTTGAGCGCCGATACCGCCCATCAGGGCGTCGCCCGCCAATGGTTCAGGTCACCCGATGTGCTGGCCTTGTTGCCCATCGACAAGCCCGGCGTCGGCGCGTCTTACGGCTTGGTCTGGTCGCTGCCTGAGCAACAAGCGCTGGATTTGCTGGCCGCAGCGCCGGCCGAATTTGAAGCCGCGCTGAATGCCGCCAGTGGCGGTGCCGCCGGAACCTTGAGTCTGGCCAGCGGCCGCTCAAGCTGGCCCTTGGCCTTGGCCAGGGCCGAACCGGTGCAAGGGCCGGGCTGGGTCCTGCTGGGCGATGCCGCGCATTTGGTTCACCCCCTGGCCGGTCAGGGGCTCAATCTTGGCTTGGCCGACGTGGCCGCGTTGGCGGCGGTGTTGGCCGGCAAAGAAGCCTGGCGTTCGGCCGGCGATGAGCGCCTGTTGCGCCGCTTTGCGCGGGCGCGGCTGGCGCCCAATTGGGCCATGGGCGAGTTGACCGATGGTTTGCTGAAAATATTCGCCAGTGAAGCGATGCCGCTGCGTGAGTTGCGCAACAAAGGCTTGAGCGCCTTGAATGCTGTCCCCCCCTTGAAGCGCTGGTTGACCGCGCGCGCCTTGGGTCTTTGAGTTTCATTGTTAGCTGAGTTCCGCACACCATGAAGATGTTGAAATCGACCACCATCGCCACCGCTCTAGGGCTGTGCCTGCCCCTGTTGGCCCAGGCCAACGAAGCGGTCATCCGCAAAAACCTGACCGAGCGCCTGGCCGGCCTGCCCAAGGTCGAGGAGGTCAGGCCCAGCCCCATGCCGGGCCTGTGGGAGATCCGCATCGGCAACGAAATCCGTTACACCGATGCCACCGGCACCTATCTGATGGAAGGTGAGTTGATCGACCTGCGCACGCGCAAGAACCTGACCGAGGAGCGGGTCGCCAAGTTGCAGACGGTGGACTTTGCCAGCCTGCCCTTGAAGGACGCCGTGGTGTGGAAGTCGGGCAATGGCAAGCGCCGCATCGCCGTCTTTGCCGATCCGAACTGTGGGTATTGCAAACGCTTCGAGCGCTCGCTGCAAGACGTCAAAGACCTGACGGTTTACACCTTCTTGGTGCCGATTCTGGGCGGTGATTCGCCAGAAAAGTCGCGCGCGATCTGGTGCGCCAAGGACGCCACCGCCAGTTGGCAGGCTTGGATGCTGGAGGGCAAGGCCCCGGCCAAGGTCAGCAGTACTTGTGATGACGGCGCGATTGAACGCAATTTGGCTTTGTCCAAACGCAGCCATGTCAGCGGTACGCCGGCGATCATTTTTGAAGACGGCAGCCGCGCTCCCGGCGCCATCAGCGCTGAGCAGTTGGAAAAACGCCTGCAGAGCGTCGGCAAGTCCTGACGCCCGCCCCCGCATTCGTCCTTCATTTGATTCGGGGCCTTTTCATTGAGCCAGGCCCACAACTCTATTGCTACGGAATTTGACCGCATGCCTTTTGCCGCCAATGCGCTTGCGCCACTGCCCCCGAACGCCTTGGCTTTGCGGCTGGGCCATCTCGGCTTGTTGCCCTTTGTGTTGGGCGCTTTGCTGGTTTGGCTGGTGGGTGGGCGCAATGCCGAAGCTCACGCCTGGATCAGCTTCGCCTTGTCGGCTTATGCCGCGCTGATTCTTTCATTCTTGGGTGGCATTTATTGGGGGCTGGGCTTTCGCTCGCCTCACACCTCGGCGCAGCCCTTTGTCTGGGGCGTCTTGCCGTCCTTGGGAGCCTGGATCGCGCTGGTGATGCCGGCCTACGCCGGGCTGGTCTTGCACGGCGTGATGCTGATCGTTTGTTATCTGGTTGACCGGCGCCTCTATCCCGCGCTGGGTGCGGCAGCCTGGTTGACCTTGCGCTTCCGACTCAGTTCGGTGGCGGCGCTGTGCTGCTTTTTGGCCGCGGCAGGAAGCTAAAGGGTTTGAGATGAGTGACGTCCGATATTTGATCGAGCTGACCGATCCCAAGACCCATGTCTTCAAGCTGACGCTGACCGTTGCCGCGCCGGCTGCGCTGCAGCGGTTCAGCCTGCCGGCCTGGATTCCCGGCAGCTATTTGCTGCGTGAGTTCGCCCGCCACCTGAGCGGGCTCAAGGCAGAGCAAGCGGGCCAGGCCCTGGCGCTTGAGCAGCTCGACAAGGCCAACTGGCAGGTCGCTTGCAGCCCCGAAATTCCCTTGCTGCTGAGCTACCAGGTCTATGCCTTTGACAGCTCGGTGCGGGCGGCGTTTCTGGATGCCAGTCGTGGTTTCTTCAACGGTACAGGCCTATGCCTGCGCGTGCATGGCCGTGAACAAGCAGTTCACAGCATTGAGTTCGGGCAGCTGCCGCCGGCTTGGCAGGTCGCCACCGCTATGGCGCAAGCGCCCGACGGGCGCTATCAGGCGGCCGACTACGACGAGCTGGTCGATCACCCCTTCGAGCTCGGGCAGTTCTGGACCGGGCAGTTCAGCGCCGGCGGCCTGCCGCACAAAATCGTCGTCAGCGGTGCCTTGCCGGTCTTTGATGCTGAGCGGCTGCTGGCCGATGCGCAGCGCATCTGCGCGGCGCAGCTGGACTTTTGGCATGGGCCGGCGACCAGCCGCGACAGCGCCTTGCCCTTCGAGGCCTACACATTCTTCTTGAATGCGGTGGAGGACGGCTACGGCGGCCTGGAGCACCGGGCCAGCACCGCCCTGATTGCGCCGCGGCGCGACCTGCCGCGGCTTGGGCAAGTGGAAGTCAGCGACGGCTATGTGCGTTTGCTGGGCCTGATCAGCCATGAGTATTTCCACAGCTGGAATGTCAAGCGGCTCAAGCCCGCGGACTTTGCCGAGCTGGACTATGCGCAGGAGAACTACACCGAGCTGCTGTGGTTTTTTGAGGGCTTCACCAGCTATTACGACGAGCTGATGCTGCTGCGCTGCGGCTTGATCGACGAGGCGCGCTATTTGAAGCTGCTCGCCACCAGTTACAACGGCGTGCTGGCCACGCCGGGCCGCAAGGTGCAAAGCCTGGCGCAGTCCAGTTTTGATACCTGGATCAAGTACTACCGGCCGGACGAGAACTCGCCCAACAGCACCATCAGCTATTACGGCAAAGGTGCTTTGCTGGCTCTGGCGCTGGATTTAAGCCTCCGTGGTGCCGCGGCTTCCCCCAGCAGCCTCGATGAGCTGATGCGCGGCCTTTGGCGGCGCAGCCATGCCGGCCTGCGCACCGGCGCGCGCGGCGCCATCAGCGAAGCCGACGTGTTGGCCGTGATCACCGAGCTGGGCGGCAGCGCCTTGGCGCAGCAGTTCCAGCAATGGGTGCACGGCACCGACGATCTGCCGCTGCCGCAGCTGTTCGAGCGCTTCGCGGTGCAACTGCGGGCTGACAAGCCGACCCTGGCGCAAAGGCTGGGTCTGCGCGTGACCGAGTCGGGCGCGGGTTCATGCGCCAGCACCATCGTCAAGCAAGTACTGCAGGGGTCGGCCGCCTTGGCCGGCGGCCTGTGTGCCGGCGACGAGCTGCTGGCCTGCAATGGCTGGCGCCTGCGCCGTCTTGAAGACGCGGCGCTGACCCTGGCGCCGACCACGCTGCGCCTGAGCTTCCTGGTCGCGCGCGATCAGCGCCTGTTGAGCCTGGATGTGGAGATGTCGGCCGCCGGCCCTGTCGACGGCAGCGAGCCGGTCTTGATGAGCCTTGCTGAAAAAGTGCCGCCCGCTGCCGTGGGTCTGCGCAAGGCATGGCTGGCGGGCTGATCGCAAAGCCTGTGGCCGCGGCGACCCGAAGGCGCGCCGTTTGGCTGGCCGTCTTGCTGCTGCCGGTGTTGCTGGCGCATCTCTGGCTGGGCGATGCCGTGCAGCGCCTGCGCCAGGGCTGGAGCGGCGCCGCCGCACCGATGCCGGCGCGCCTGGTGGTCGCCTATGTGCGTGAGCTGAAGGCGGCCGCCCCGGCGGTGCGCGCTCCCACGCCGCCTGCGCCGCGCCGCGCACCGGCGCAGCCGCCCAAACTCAAGCCGGCTGCGGCCGTGGTGCGGCCGGTCGAGGACGCCGCGAGTGCGGTCGTCGCGGCAGAGCCGGCGGCTGCGGTGTCAGCAGCGACGAAGGCCGCCCTTGAGCTGGCCGAGCTCAGCAGCCCCTTGCCAGCTGAGCCGGCCGCCAGCGCGATGCTGGCCGAGTCCGGCCCCGAGTGGCCGCCCTCAACCCTGCTCAGCTACCGGCTGAGTGGCAACTACCGCGGCGAGGTGCATGGCAGCGCCCAGGTGGAGTGGATACGCCAGGGTGAGCGCTACCAGATGCATCTGGATGTGGCCGTAGGCCCGAGATTTGCGCCCTTGATTGCGCGCCGCATGAGCAGCGATGGGCGGCTGACGCCGGCTGGCGTCAACCCGCAGCGCTATGACGAAGACACGCGGGTGATGTTCAGCCAGCGCCGCCGCTCGACGCTGCTGTTTCACGGTGACCGGGTGACCATGCCCAACGGTCGGGTTGAGCCCGTGCCGGCCGGCGTGCAGGATGCGGCCAGCCAGTTTGTGCAGCTGACCCGGCTGTTCCTGACCGGCGCCGAGCCGCTGCGCACCGGCCATGTGATTGACATTCCCTTGGTGCTGCCCAAGCGCCAATATCTGTGGCGCTACGAGGTGCTGGGACAGGAGGAGTTGCAAACTCCGATGGGCCCGCTGCAGACCTGGCACTTGAAACCGTCGAAAGCGGCCGGCAGCGGCGACCTGAGCGCCGAGGTCTGGATCGCGCCGTCGCTGCAATACCTGCCGGTGCGCCTGCGCATCCGCCAAGACGAACAAACTTTTATCGACCTGATGTTGAACGCGCCACCCCAACAGGCCGACCAACAGGCCGACCAACAGGGCGCCCCTATAGTTGAGCCCAATTCATCCAAGGAGAACCCATGAGCTATGAATGCATCATCACCGAGCTGCGCGGCGAAGGCGAGCGCAAGACCGGCCTGATCACGCTGAACCGCCCCAAGCAGCTGAACGCGCTCAACGACCAGTTGATGGATGAGCTGGGTCAGGCCTTGCTGGCGTTCGACGCCGACGACAGCGTCGGCTGCATCGTGCTGACCGGCTCCGAACGCGCTTTTGCGGCCGGCGCCGATATCCCGACGATGGCGCCGCACACCTTCATCAGCGCCTTCAAAAGCGGCCTGATCTCGAAGAACTGGGAAACCATTTTGCAGATACGCAAGCCGGTGATCGCGGCGGTGGCCGGCTTCGCGCTGGGCGGCGGCTGCGAGCTGGCGATGATGTGTGACTTCATCATCGCCGCCGACACGGCCAAGTTCGGTCAGCCCGAGATCAAGCTGGGCATCATCCCCGGCGCCGGCGGCACTCAGCGCCTACCGCGTGCGGTGGGCAAGAGCAAGGCCATGGACATGCTGCTGACCGCCCGCATGATGGATGCGGCCGAGGCTGCAACAGCAGGCCTGGTGTCACGCGTGGTGGCGGCCGACAAGCTGATGGAGGAGGCGCTGGCCGCTGCCGAACAGATCAACGGCTTCAGCGGCCCGTCGGTGATGCTGATCAAGGAGCTGGTCAATCTGGCCTACCAGGGCCCGCTGAAGGACGGCGTGGCCGTGGAGCGGCGCTACTTCCACGCGCTGTTCGGCACCGACGATCAGCGCGAGGGCATGGACGCGTTTATCAACAAGCGCAAGCCGGCGTTCAAGCAGAGTTGAGGGTTCTTCGGCCCGCAAGCCGTCTAATCGCAGCGTTGTGTACGGCGAACCGGCGCAATTGAGGGCCATCTGGGCGGCTCACGTCCGCCTGTGCCGCCGTGCGTACTCGGTCAATCTCTGATGTCGATGGTCGTAGCGCAAACTAGGCATTACTTGAGCGATGGCATTCAGGCATTGCCCTAGCTCTCGGGGTGCCCAAGGCTGATCGATCAGGATTGAATCGAGCAAACGCAGTGCGGCATCAGGGAATCGTTCACACAGACCGGCTTCATGTAGTCGACGCACCACGTCGTTCGGATGGTCAATCGGCCGCAGCCAGTCCGCAACCGCCAATAGCGCTGCGGGTAACTCACCGCCAGCGGCGATGCATAGCCGAGCCATTGACACCCCAATGCTGATTGACGCAAGGTTTCTGGACTTCGGCCAGATTTGATGCCAGAAGGGCTGAACTCGATTCCGCCAGTAGTCCTCCCGTTGTTCCCTGGCGCTTTCGAGGGCTTGCAAAAGTGCTTGTGCCACTTCATTCAAACCGTCTTGTGGTAGCGCGCCAATGGCTGCTTGGAAGTCCTCTGGCGAATAGCCGTCAATGGGTTCCAAGCCGGCGTAGGTCAGGATTGCAGCGAATTGCCCGCTGTGCTTACCAAGGTCTTCGTAGTGACGCGCGGTGGCGAGGAATTGCGTTTTGAACGCACTCAGAAGCGGGCGGTACAGCCTTGGAGACCAAAGGAAACCTTCCCAGGCTGCCTTGGCTTCAACCGGGCTGCGAGCCCAGTCGAACAAGGGCAAAAGGTGCGCTTCGGTCCAGGAGCGGTCTACCCGGAACAAAGCGATCAGATGTGATGCCAGCAGCACGCGCCCGTGACGGTAAACCTCCACGTCAACATCGCACATTTGCTTGAAGAAAGGCTCGATGTCACTCGGGAGGGAATGGTTGTCGGTCGGCTCGCGGCTGAAGAATAGATTCAATAGCGCTTGCGTGGCGTGCCCAATCGGATGATTGATGGCTTCGGAGACGGGTTGATTGATGGGTTCACCGTTCTCACGAATACCGGTGCCTGGCGCTACGGGCAATGCCAGCACCCGACTGCAAAGATCCAACAAGATGGCTTCGTGGTGCTCTATCGATTTCGAAGCTGCCTTCATCCACCAAGTTACACCTCGGACGATTTCCAGCAAAACCGAGTCGGGCATGGTTTGAACCAACGGCGCCACAAATCGCCACGACCGAAGCACCTGGCCATCCTCGCTCCAGGCTTGTAAGGCTACTCGCCAGCGCTCAGGTGGCCAGGTATTTTCTTCGGCCAAGTCACGCAAGGCGTAGAAACAATGGAAGAACCTCGTGCGACAAGTCTCCCGCCAGGTGTCTTCATAGTTCGGTCGCCGCTCCGGCGCTGGTTGCTTGAGCCAAGCGACAAGTTCCTTTCGTTTGCGCGGCGCAATATCGACATCACGGTTGGCTTCGTAGTCCGGGTCGCCGGTACCACTCATCCAAACAGAAAACTCATCCTGTTGGTTGATTGCCAGTCGCCAATTGGGATGTGCTGCTGACAGCTCGGCGAGGCGCTGCGCCGCAGCATCTCCGAGTTGGGTGCTGCCTTCACACAGTTTGGCAAGGTGCAACCAGACTGAGTGATCCACCAGCGACTGCCACCGCGCGGGTTCGAGGTCATCGAGGTACATGTGCCGTGGCGGGCCGGCAAGAATCGCGGCCTCAAGCCGTGAGCGACCGAGTGGCGCGAGCGTCGCCCCTTGGAGCACCAAAAGTCGCATTGCTTCTCGCCGCGTATCCTCGGACCACAGCCACCAAGCGCCGTTCAAAACCAACCGCTCGCTCCACTGCTCGGAATCGACACAGCCGTCCTGGCTGGCGGCAAACAGTGCCAGTCGCTTGAAGGTCGAATACGGTAGATCAAACCAAGCCAGTGCAATCCGGTGGGCGCGTTTCGAATCGCTTTCAAGCGTTGCCAGCCATGCGTCGCGCAGCAGCTCAATCAACGTCACCCAATCGCGGAAACCTCGGTTTTGTCGGTGCGGGCTGATAGACGGCAAGTCCCAGTGCGACCGGTCGCTGCGCTCATCTGCGTCGCCCAGCTCCTGCAGTAGATCCAGCGCGTCGCGCAGCAGTTGCTGAAAGTCATCAAGCAGCGCCGGCAACGCCGCGCGCCAGCTGTTGTCCGACAGATCGCCAAGAGAGGAATGCACATGGTCGGCGGCCAGCACCAGTTCCCAGTCCACCAATTGCTCGATGCGCGTGGGTTCGTCCG
>NZ_JANNMI010000315.1:0-3761 GCF_031397715.1 Roseateles sp. | reverse complement strand
GTCAGATCGACCCCTTGGTCCTTCTTGAACTCGGCGACGATGTAGTCAATGATGCGCTGGTCGAAGTCTTCGCCGCCCAGGAAGGTGTCGCCATTGGTCGACAGCACTTCGAACTGCATTTCACCGTCGACGTCGGCGATCTCGATGATGGAGACGTCAAAGGTGCCGCCGCCCAAGTCGTACACAGCGATCTTGCGGTCGCCCTTGCCATGCTTGTCGAGGCCGAAGGCCAAGGCCGCGGCGGTGGGCTCGTTGATGATGCGTTTGACGTCCAGACCGGCGATGCGGCCGGCGTCCTTGGTCGCCTGGCGCTGGGCGTCATTGAAGTAGGCCGGCACCGTGATGACGGCTTCGGTGACTTCTTCACCGAGGTAGTCCTCGGCGGTCTTCTTCATCTTGCGCAGGATCTCGGCCGACACTTGGGGCGGCGCCAGCTTTTTGCCGCGCACTTCGACCCAGGCGTCGCCGTTGTCGGCGGCAACTATGGTGTAGGGCATCAGGTTGATGTCCTTTTGCACTTCTTTTTCGGTGAACTTGCGGCCGATCAGACGCTTCACCGCGTACAGCGTGTTGCGTGGGTTGGTGACGGCCTGGCGCTTGGCCGAGGCGCCGACCAGGATTTCGCCGTCTTCTTGGTAAGCAATGATGGATGGCGTGGTGCGAGCGCCTTCTGCGTTCTCGATCACGCGCGTCGTGTTGCCTTCCATCACGGCCACGCACGAGTTCGTGGTGCCCAAGTCAATACCGATGATCTTTCCCATTGTCATTTCTCCTGAAGATTTGTTGATGGCCTCCGCGTTCTTTGTCGCGACGACCGCCTGAAGCTGATGCTTATAAGCTGTGGATAAGTCCTGGGCTTTCAAGCCCAGCGGTGCACATTTATTTGGGCGCGGTGACCGTCACCAGGGCCGGTCGCAGCGTGCGATCGGCGATCGAATAGCCTTTTTGCAGCACCATCACCACGGTGTTGGGTTCTTGCTCGGCCGGCACGACCGAAATCGCCTGGTGCTGGTGCGGGTCGAACTTGGTGCCGGCGGGCGGGTTCAACTCGATCACCTTGTTGCGCTCCAGTGCCGCGGCCAATTGGCGCTTGGTGGCGTGTACGCCTTCCAGCACCGTCTCGACCTTGGCGTCGGGCATGGCGATGGCGGCTTCCATGCTGTCCATCACCGGTAGCATCGACTCGGCAAAGGACTCGACCGCGAACTTGCGCGCCTTGCTGACATCGTCGTCGGCGCGACGGCGGATGTTTTCCACCTCGGCCTTGGCACGCAGATAGGCGTCCGACATTTCGGCTAAACGCGTTTCCAGCTCAGTCACTTTGCTGTCATCGGCGCTGTTGACAGCGGCAATCAGTTCGTCTGGGCTGAGGGGCTCTTGGGGGGGGTTATTGGATGTCGTCATGATGCGGAAATGAGCTATGGGGCTTATATGGACGCCTTCTCCGGAATTTCAAGAGGGGTATTTGGGACGCTTGCTGCGGGAATCCCGGAACTAGTGGTCGTCTGAGGATGCGGACCAGCGATCCCAATCCGCCAGCCGGCGGCGGTCCTGCTTGGTCGGTCGCCCTTGGGTGATGCTCTGGGCCGGCTCGGGCGCCAGCCGACGCGCTTCGCTGAGCTTCTCGCGCAGGGCGATGCTGTCCGGCGTTTCTTCAAACAGTGCCTGCGCTTGGCGGGCGGGGCCGCGCACATGGCTCAAACCCAGGACCCGCACCTCGCGCTCCACCACGCCTTGGCGGAATTTCAGCAGGTCGCCGGGTTTGAGTTCGCGCGAGGCCTTGGCCACTTGGCCGTTGACCTGCACCCGGCCACGTCCAATCTCCTCGGCCGCCAGCGAGCGGGTCTTGAAGAAGCGCGCCGCCCACAGCCATTTGTCCAGCCGTAGTCCGGTGGTGAGTTTGTCGAAGGCGGGCAGGGCGGTTTTCATGCAGATATTTTCCCTCAAGTTTTTACTGCACCGCTCGGCGGCAGCCGCACGACGGCGTCCAGGCCTTGGACTTGGCCCTGCGGCTACTCGGAGTTTGCGCAGTACATCGCCAGCGGCAAGCTGCGCACGATCGCCGTCACCTCGGACCAGCGCTTGCCCGGCTTCAATGTGCCGACCCTGTGTGAGTTGGGGCTGGACGTGGTGATCGGCAATTGGCGCGGCGTTTACGCCCGCCCGGCATCACGTCCGAGCAGCCGAAGGCCTTGACCGACATGATCACAGCGGTGCCCCGCAACAAGGTCTGGATCAGCGTGCTGGAGTCGAATAACTGGACGTCCGCGCTGCTGACCGGCAAGGCCTTCGCCGGCTTTGTCGACCAGGAGTTCGCCATGCTGCGCGCCATCATGGTCGAGCTTGGCTGCGCGGCACCTTTCTAGGCTTCCCCTTCGGCACCATCCCAGCCGGCGGCTCGGAGATCCCGACCTTCCTGAGTTATGCGACGGAGCGCAAGTTGTCCAAGCACAAGGAGGAATTCGGGACGGGCGCGATCTTGTTGAGTGCGCTGCAGAACGTTGGTACCCGGGCCGGCCTGCAGCTGTTCCAGACCGCGTCAACTTTGGTGTGGGCGCTGATTGCCTCGCTGTCGATCGGCGAGGGCCATTGGGGCGTGGTCCTGCAGCGGCAGATGTCGGGCGGGCTGCTGACTATCGTGGCCTTGGTGCTGGTGTTGCCATGTGTTTGGCTGCACGTGATGCGCTGGCGGGAAGTCAGGCCGATGGCGCAGCGTAATGCAAATGACGCCGCATCACCTTGACGCGCCCGCCGCCAGCGCCAAGTCGCGCTGGATCTGCAGCGCCGCCGCATCGGGCCCGACCTGAGTTGGCCAGCCCTGCAGATGGCGCTCGGCCAGCGCGGTCAGCATGCGCATGCCGGCAGGGCTGTCATTCAGGCAGGGAATGTAGCTGAATTGTTGACCGCCCGCGGCAATGAAGGCATCGCGTGCTTCCATGCTGATCTCTTCCAAGGTCTCCAGGCAATCGGCACTGAAGCCCGGGCAGATCACGGCCACGTTCTTGACGCCGTCGGCAGCGAGCTTCTTCAAGGTCGGTTCGGTGTAGGGCTCCAGCCACTTGGCTTTGCCGAAGCGGCTTTGGAAGGTGACGATGTACTCAGCCTTGCTCAAACCCAGCGCCTCGGCCAGCAAGCGGCCGGTCTTCAGGCATTCGCAGTGGTAAGGGTCGCCCAGGGCCAGCGTGCGCGCCGGCATGCCGTGAAAGCTCATCACCAGCCGCTCAGGTCGGCCGTTAGCGGTCCAGTGGTGGCGCACGCTCTCAGCCAGCGCGCCAATGTAGGGCGCTTCGTCGTGGTAGCGGTTGATGAAGCGCAGCTCGGGCAGGTGGCGGGTGCCCAGCGCCCAAGTGGCCACATCGTCCACCACGCTGGCGGTGGTGGCGCCCGAATACTGCGGATAAGCCGGCAGCACCAGGATGCGGGTGGCACCTTCGGCGCGCAGGCTGTTGAGCGTGTCGGCAATCGAGGGCGAGCCATAGCGCATCGCATAGCGCACCGTGACCGCATGGCCGCGCTCACCGAGATAGCCTTGCAAAAGTTTGGACTGCTTCGCGGTCCACACCTTCAGCGGCGAGCCCTCTGAAGTCCAGACACTGGCGTATTTGGCGGCCGACTTGGCCGGGCGCACGCGCAGGATGATGCCGTGCAGGATGGCCAGCCAAAGCAGCCGAGGAATTTCAACCACGCGCGGGTCACTGAGGAACTGCGCCAAGTAGCGGCGCAAGGCGGGCGCGGTGGGCGCATCGGGAGTGCCAAGATTG
>NZ_JANNMI010000282.1:0-5093 GCF_031397715.1 Roseateles sp. | reverse complement strand
GCTGCTCAAGGCCGGTACGGCTGTAGACGCCACCATCATTGCGGCCCCTTGTTCCACCAAGAACAAGGACAAGAAACGAGACCCGGAAATGCACTCGACCCAAAAGGGCAAGCAGTGGTATTTCGGCATGAAAGCGCATATCGGCGTGGACGCCGAGTCGGGCTTGGTTCACACCGTGCGCGGGACGGCCGCACATGTCAGCGACGTCACCGAAGGCAATAGTTTGCTGCACGGTCAAGAGAAGGAGGCCTTTGGAGATGCCGGCTACCAGGGCATTGAAAAGCGCCCGGATGCCAAGGCAGGTGTCGCATGGCATATCGCCATGCGCCCAGGCAAGCGGGCGGCGCTTGATCTGGAGAACGAGCGCGATGCCTTGACTGACAAGATCGAGAAAGCCAAGGCAGGTATTCGGGCCAAGGTTGAGCACCCGTTTCGGGTCATCAAGCGCCAGTTCGGCTATGTCAAGGTGCGGTATCGCGGCTTGAAGAAGAACACGGCGCAACTGATGACGTTGTTTGCGCTGTCCAACCTTTGGATGGCGCGGCGTCAATTGATGGGTTTCAGCGCATGAGTGCGCCTGAAATTGGCGTTACTGCCTCGAAAGGGGTGGGCGGACGCTCAAATATGGCCGGAACCCGTGATGTTTGCCGGCTGACGGGTGTGGCTTCCGCAACGCCGGCCGGTTTGAATTCGATAGCAAACTTCAGGCTGGGTTGTTCAGGCCATCCCCAAGTCCCACATGATTTCCGTCTTGCCGTACAGCGAGGCTGCGTCAACCCAGCGGCGCTCGCCGAAGGCCTGGCGCGCCAGCTCCTGCAGGGATGCGGCATCGCGATGCGAAAGTTCACATTGCGAGCCAGCGGCCTGGCGCTCGGCAATCAGCCCGCGCTGGCGTTCGTTGTCGCTGAGGTTCTTCTGCGCCCGCTCACGCGGCCGGCCTTCGCAGCTGTCCAAGGCCAAGGTCCATTGCGCGACCGCGCCGTCAAACAGCTTGGCCAGGTCGTCCACCGGCTTGCCTTGCGCCAAAGCCGTGGTGGCGCGCAGGTCGGCCGACATGGCGCGCTGGGTCAGCACCGAGCAAGTGGGCGGGGCCGGGGCGGCCGACGCAGCGGGCTCGGCGGCGACGGCTGCCGACGCGGCGTCGGCGATAGGTGGCAAGGCCGGAGACTGCGCCTGCGCCACCGCCAGGCGAGGGCTCAAGACCAAAGCCGCGATAGCCAACTTCAGCGCGGCGGGCCACAGCCTTGTGCTAACTTTTTGCATGGATGTCATCGTCATTTTCTATGGCCACCCGACTCGGCCGGAATGTCCAGCATGGCATCAATCAAGCCGCGCGAAAAGCGCTCGCTGCCGGGGTCGCTGGCGCTCTCGAAGGAGAACGACTCGCTGGCCGTGGCCAGCGGCATCGTGCCAATCTCAAGCGCCAGTTCGCTGGCCTTGAAGCCGCGCAAAATAGCCTGCATCTGCGCGTCCAGGCCCTTGGTCTGGGCGCGCTTGCTGAGTGATTCGAGGCGCTCAATGTCGAGCGCAAAGGCATTGCCGGCGAGGCTGCGTTCCAGCATCTTTTGGTGCAGGCTGAAACCGGCCAAGGGGTCGGCGCCGAGCTTTTCGGCGCGCTCGAACGCCCATTGATCGGCTTGATCAAACACGGTCGAAGCGATCCAGGCCACGCCCGACAACGAGCTGCGGTTGACGGCAGCGGCTTGCAGACCGTTCATCACTTGCTGCTTGGTCAGCTCCTTGCCGGCATCGATCAAGCCCTCGCGGATGCGCTGCGCCGCCAACGCCTTGCCCTGCTCGATCAGCTGCTGTTTGACAATCTCGGAGGCGACCGACTTGGCCGCCATCTTGGCCGTGTTGACCGCCGCCTGAGCGGCCAAGGCGGCACCGTGCAAACCGGTCGCTAGGGTGGCCAGGTTGTAGAGCGTGCCGGCGATCTTGGTTCCGTAGTGGTAAGTCTTCATGCGTGCGCCGCCCTCTTCGGACAGGCCCTGCGTCCACAGCACCGCCCACAAGGCCTCGTCTTCGCTGAGCTGGGCTTTGGAAATCTCCAGCGAATGCAGGCTCAGCAGCCAGTGGTAGTCCTGCACCTCGGGCGTATTGGGTGGGGCCAGGCGGGCGTAGCCGCGGCAGACCTCAAACGGGTTGACGGTGCGACTGGCGCCGCTGCTGAGGGTGACGGAAAACGGCTTGCCGGCGTCGCGCGCATCGGCCAGGGTGGCCAGCAGGCGTTCGCTATCCTGGTCTTTTTGGCCCGCCACGGCCAGCAACTTGTCGCCCGGATTGAGGGGCGAATTGGGTGCCGCGGCCACCACCGTCAAGCGCTCGTCAACGTTCAGGCCGCGCACCCAGGCCACGCGGTCGTTGTCGGCCCAGCCGTAGCTGGTGGCCACCGCGAAGGGCAGCTCCCATTGGTGGTCGCACGTGGCATCCTTGAGCATGGCGCTGCGCACAATTGCCGGCCGCAGGCTTTGCTCCCCATTGCCATAGGCGCGGATATTGGCCAGCAGGCTTTCATCCACCTTACGCCCATCATCGACGGTGTACTTGGGTGCAGCGCAGGCGGTCAGCAACAGACTCAAGAGCAGCGTAAGAGTTGATCTCATAGGGCGAATGGCTTAGCAACGCGCCAGTGTAGGGCTGTCAGATCCAAGCCAAACCAGCCGCACACCGCTTTGTTGCCCAGTTGCGTGACCTGCTTGCGTAGTTCTACCGACCGGGCAAGCCCTGAGTCCTTGGAGGGTCTGGCCTGCCTACACTTTGCCCCATGCGTACTTTGAGATGTGATGACGGCACTCCGCTGCATTGGCGGCAGTGGAGCAAGCCCGGCATGGAGCCGGCCCGCGGCACGTTGTTGATTGTGCATGGCCTGGGCGAGCATATTGGCCGTTATGAGGCGTTGGCGGCGCGCTTGAATAGTTGGGGCTGGCATGTGGTCGGCCATGACCAGCGCGGCCATGGCGCCTCCGGCGGGCCGCGCGGTGATAGCGCCGATGGTGAAAGCATGCTGGGAGATCTGGCCTTGGTGATCGATGAGTTGCGCGCCGACCCACAGCTCGGCCGCGGCCCGCTGGTCTTGCTGGGCCACAGCATGGGCGGCTTGGTGGCGGCGCGCTTTGTGGCCGGCGGCCTGGCTGCCAGCAGCGGCGGGCAGTTGCCGATGTGGTTTCGGCCGATTGATGCCTTGGTCTTGAGCTCGCCGGCGTTGGACCCGGGCATGTCCGTGTTGCAGCGCCTGCAACTGGCCTTGGGTGTGGCGTTGGTGCCGCATCTGGCGGTGAGCAATGGGCTCAAGTCCAAATGGATTTCGCGTGATGCGGCGGTGGTCAAGGCCTATGACCATGATCCGCTGGTGCATGACCGACTCACGCCGATCTTGGCGCGAGCGATCGTGGACGGCGGCGAGTTGGTGCGCCAGCATGCAGCCGATTGGGCCGTGCCGACGCTGTTGATCTGGGCCGGCAGCGACCGCTGCGTGGCACCCGCCGGCAGCGCCGAATTTGCCGCCAATGCGCCGCAGGCCTTGGTGACAACACATTGTTTTGAGGCCTTGTTTCACGAAATTTTCAATGAGCCGGAGCGCGAGCAGGTGTTTGGGCGCCTGCAAACTTGGCTAGCGGGGCGTTTCGGTGCCGGCTGAGCACGCCTGTTCTAAGATTGACGCTCTCCGCCATCAGCTGGAACCTCATCATGAATGCACGCGACCCCGCCTTGCCCCTGCCGGCCGACCAAGCCAGCGCCATCGCCGATTTTGCGGCCCAGGTTTGGGACGATGAAATCGTCCCCGCGCTGACCCAGTACATCGCGATTCCGGCCAAGAGCCCGATGTTCGATGCCGACTGGGCCGCTAATGGTCATATCGAGCGGGTGCTGCGCGATGCTGCCGCCTGGGTCGAGGGCAAGAAGGTGGCCGGCCTGACGCTGGAGGTGATACGCCTGGAAGGCCGCACGCCGATTATCTTTTTCGAGGTGCCGGCCACCAAATTGGACAGCGCCGACACCATCGTGCTGTACGGCCATCTGGACAAGCAGCCCGAGTTCAGCGGCTGGCGCAGTGACCTCGGCCCCTGGACACCGAAGTACGAGGACGGCAAGCTTTATGGCCGCGGCGGCGCCGACGACGGCTACGCGGTCTATGCCTCGCTGACCGCCATCATGGCGCTGGACAAGCAGGGCATCCCGCGGCCGCGCTGCGTCGGCATCATCGAGACCTGCGAGGAGTCGGGCTCCTACGACCTGCTGCCGTACATCGACGCGCTGCGGCCACGGCTGGGCGACGTGTCGTTGGTGATCTGCCTCGATTCGGGGGCCGGCAACTATGACCAGCTGTGGCTCACGACCAACCGGCGCGGCATGGTCAGCGGCGTGCTCAAGGTCGAGATCCTGACCGAGGGCGTGCACTCGGGCGACGCCAGCGGCCTGGTGCCTTCGAGCTTTCGCGTCATGCGCCATGTGCTCGACCGCCTGGAAGACAGCCAGACCGGCGAGCTGTTGCCGCAGAGCTTTCACTGCGAAGTGCCGGCCGCTCGGCTGGCGCAGGCGCGCGCCAGCGCCGAGATCCTGAAAGACGAGGTCTACAAGCGCTTCCCCTGGGCCTGCGGCGCCGACGGGGCGCTGACCTTGCCCACCACCACCGACCCCACGCAGGCCCTGATCAACCGCACCTGGCGGCCCACGCTGTCAGTCACCGGCGTCGACGGCTTGCCCGAACTCGGCAGCGCCGGCAATGTGCTGCGCCCCTACACCGCCTTCAAGCTCAGCCTGCGCCTGCCCCCGCTGGTCGACGGCAACGAAGCCTCGCTCAAGCTCAAGCAACTGCTCGAAGACAACGCGCCCTACAACGCCAAGGTGACCTTCCACGCCGATGGCCGCGCCGGCGCGCTCGGCGCCACCGGCTGGAATGCGCCCGAGCTCGCCCCCTGGCTACACGATGCGCTCAACGCCGCGTCCAACACCCAGTTCGGCGCCCCGGTCGGCTTCATCGGCCAGGGCGGCACGATCCCGCTGATGAGCATGCTGGCCAAGGGCTTCCCGAAGGCGCAGATGATGGTCTGCGGCGTGCTCGGCCCCAAGAGCAACGCCCATGGGCCCAA
>NZ_JANNMI010000272.1:0-12306 GCF_031397715.1 Roseateles sp. | reverse complement strand
GAAAGTGGACGTGCCGCGGCCGATTTCGTCCATCAGCACCAGGCTCGAGGGCGTGGCGTTGTGCAGGATGTTGGCGCTCTCGGTCATCTCCACCATGAAGGTGGAGCGGCCGCCGGCCAGGTCGTCCGAGGCGCCGACGCGCGTGTAGATCTGGTCGATCGGGCCGATGCGCGCGGCCTGCGCGGGCACGAAGCATCCGGTATGCGCCAGGAGCGCGATCAGCGCCACCTGGCGCATGTAAGTGGATTTGCCGCCCATGTTCGGCCCGGTGATCAGCAGCAGCTGGCGGGAAGAGGAAAGGCGGCAGTCGTTGGCGAGAAACCGCGCATGTTCCGATTCCATGCGAGCTTCGACGACGGGATGCCGTCCGCCGATGATTTCTATTTCAGTGTCTTTGGAAAAAGCAGGACGGCAGTAGTTCCTGCGCTCCGCCACACCCGAGCCCAAATGATGGCGCTCAAGATAGGGGTAACCTGCCTCTATCAGGCCCTCCAAGGCGTATGAATCTGGCAATAGTGGCAAGAGCGGCAAGGCGGGGTTTTGTTGCACGCGCGGGAACGGGTCGTTTGAACCGCCTGTAAATTGATACCGGGCGCGAGCATAGCCGTTGCCAGGTTTTGCAACTACCGCTCAACTGCGGGGTATGACACCGTTTTGTCATCAAGTCGGCTTAGCCTTGGAGTCACTTGATTTCAAGAGTCAACGATGCTCAAGCCCACAACCGTTCTCAAAACCGCCGTTCACACCAAGCTCGCACTTGGACTGTGTCTGCTATCGGGTTTGATGGAAATGCTGGCGCTGCGTCGCGCGCGTCGGCGCAGCGCTCCCAGATGACTCAAGCAAGCGCCTAGCCCGCTTTCGCAGGCGGCGCGCCGGCATCGGGCAGGAGGCAAGCTTCGGCGACTTGCAGGTCGTTGTCGCGGGCAAAGTTCATGACGAAGTCCCAGGCCATGGGCTCCAGCTTCTTCAGCTCTTCATTGACGATCACGCATTTGATGCCATTGATGACGCGCGGCACACACAGCGGTGAATAACCTATGTATGCACCTATGCCGCCGCGCACACCACCGGGCCGAAAACACGACATCGCTCCCGCTAGGCGCTCGGCCCAATCGCTGGGTCTGAAGGTCTGCCCCGCCAAGGTCACACCTTGAATGAATACTTCGCGCGGTTTGGGGACTTGACTCATGAATTGGCGGTTTGAATTGCAGGCCCGAATAGCGCCCAAGAGGGCTGGGTCAAGGGTTGCGACCCGCGCCATTGTGCCTTGGAAGATCGCCCGAGCCTGCAAGTGGCGCGTCAAAGTCAGGACAATTGCACAGCATCGGGCCACGCAAACGGAGGCGCCCGGGTCGCCCCTTAGAATCGGCGGGCGGCCGGGCTCTGCCAAGACTTTGCAAGCAGACAAGACCCGACCCCCACCACCCTTTGATCCGCATGGAGAGTCGATGAACGCGCCCCAAGTCCGCCCCGAGGCACCAATTGAGCCGCACGTGATGCACACCTATGGCCGACTGCCTATCGCGCTCTCGCACGGCCAGGGTTGCTGGGTTTGGGACACCCATGGCAAGCGCTACCTTGACGGCCTGGGCGGCATTGCCGTCAACACCCTGGGCCATGCCCACCCGCGCCTGGTGCCGGCCCTGCAAGAGCAGCTTGCCCGCCTGATTCACACCAGCAACTACTACCATGTGCCGCTGCAGGAAAAACTCGCCACCCTGCTGTGCGAGTTGTCCGGCCTGAGCAGCGTCTTCTTCTGCAATAGCGGCTTGGAAGCGAACGAAGCGGCGCTAAAGATTGCCCGCAAATTCGGTCATGACCGCGGCAACCATAACCCCGAATTGCTGGTGTTCGAGGGCGCCTTCCACGGCCGCTCGATCGCCACCTTGTCGGCTACCGCAAATCCCAAGATCCACGCCGGCTTCGGCCCGCTGGTGGGTGGCTTTGTGCGCGTGCCTTTGAATAACATCGTGGCCGTTCGCCAAGCGCTGGCCGAGCACCCGAACATCACCGGCGTCTTCCTGGAGACCATTCAAGGTGAAGGCGGCGTCAACCCGGCCAGCATCGCGTTTTTGCAAGACCTGCGCCGCGTTTGCGACGAGCACGACATCTTGTTGATGCTGGACGAGGTGCAATGCGGCATTGGCCGCACCGGCAAATGGTTCGCCCATCAATGGGCCGGCATTCAACCCGATGTGATGCCACTGGCCAAGGGCTTAGGCTCGGGCGTACCTGTGGGCGCCGTGGTCTGCGGCCCGCGCGCCGCCCAGGTGATGCAGCCGGGCAACCATGGCACGACCTTTGGAGGTAACCCGTTAGCCATGCGGGCCGGTGTCGAGACCATTACCATCATGCTTGAGGATGATCTGTTGGCCAACGCAGCCCGCGTCGGCGCCGAGTTGAAGGCAGCGCTGCAAGCCGGCTTGGCCGGCGTGGCCGGCGTGGTCGAGGTGCGAGGCCAGGGCTTGATGTTGGGCATCGAGCTGGACCGCCCTTGCGGCGCCCTGCTGATGCAAGCGGCCGAGGCCGGCTTGATGATCAGCGTCACCGCAGACCGTGTGGTGCGGCTGCTGCCGGCGCTGATTTTGAGCAGCGAAGAAGCCGCACAAATTGCCGCCATCCTGTGCCCACTGATCAAGGCCTTTGTCGCGGCAGAAACCCCCAAGCCATGAAGCCGGGTACCGCTTTGATTCGCCATTACCTGCAGTTCAAGGACTTTCGCGCCGAGGAATATGCGCATTTGTTCGAGCGTGCCGCCATCATCAAGCGTCGCTTCAAGAACTATGAGCGCTACCAGCCGCTGGCCGACCGCACGCTGGCGATGATCTTTGAGAAGGCCAGCACGCGCACGCGGGTCAGCTTCGAAGCCGGCATGTACCAGATGGGCGGCTCGGTGGTGCACCTCACCACCGGTGACAGCCAACTGGGCCGCGCCGAGCCGATCGAGGACAGCGCGCGCGTGATCAGCCGCATGGTTGACTTGGTGATGATCCGCACCTTCGAGCACACCAAGATCGAGCGCATTGCCGCCCACTCGCGGGTGCCCGTCATCAACGGTCTGACCAACGAATACCACCCCTGCCAGATCCTCGCCGACCTGTTCACCTTCATCGAAGTGCGCGGCATGAACCAGCGCGGCATCGTCGATGTCGACTGCCTGAAGGGCCGTGTCGTGGCCTGGGTGGGTGACGGCAACAATATGGCCAACACCTGGCTGCAGGCCGCCGAGATCCTCGGCTTCACGGTACATGTCAGCACGCCGAATGGTTATGAGGTCGACCCCGTGGTCGCCGGCATTCAGAACAGCGACTGCTACAAGGTCTTCAAGAATCCCTTGGAGGCTTGCCGCGGCGCCGACTTGGTCACCACCGATGTGTGGACCAGCATGGGCTATGAGGCCGAGAACGAAAAGCGCCGCACGGCCTTTGCCGACTGGTGTGTGGACGCCGAGATGATGGCGGTGGCCAAGCCAGACGCCTTGTTCATGCACTGCCTGCCGGCGCATCGCGGCGAAGAAGTCAGCGCCGACGTGATCGACGGCCCCCAATCCGTCGTCTGGGACGAGGCGGAGAACAGAATGCACGTGCAAAAGGCACTGATGGAGTACCTGTTGCTCGGGCGGATTGGCTGAAGGCCGAGACGGGCGAACAGCCGTGACCGGTACCCTGCTCAAGGCCAGCTACCAGGACCGTAGCCGGGTCAAGGAACTGGGCGCCCGCTGGAATCCCGAGCTGAAGACTTGGTATGTTCCCGAGGGCATGGATCTGGCACCCTTTGCGCCGTGGCTGGCTGGGTCAGGCACTGAGCGCGGGCTGCGACCCGGTGCCCTGCCCCAGGCGCTGGCCTTTTCGTTGGATACACCGCGTGGCGCCGATCTGGCCCTGCCCGGCAAAGGCATGGCCTTGTCGGCACTGTTGAACGGCGTGGCCCAGGCGGTGGCCTTGGCCTACGCCGCGGGCGTTTGGACCCGCGCCGAGGTCGTCAAGGCCGATATCCGAAAAGGCCATGTCTACCTGGAACTGGTGGAACGCAATAGCCATGGCGACACCCTGGCGCAAGCCCGCGCGATGATCTGGGCCTCCGTCGCCAACAAGATCCTGCCCGAGTTCGAACACGCCACCGGCGTCGTGCTCGCCGCCGGCATCAAGTTGCTGGTGCGGGCCAAGCCCAGCGCCAGCCCGCTGTACGGCCTGAACCTCGTCATCGACGCGATTGACCCGGACTACACCCTGGGCGACCTGGAGGCGAAGAAGCGCGAGATCCGCGCACGCTTGCTGCGCGAAGGCATTTTCGAAGCCAATCAGCGGCTGGCATCGCCCTGGGACTATCAGCAAGTGATCGTCGTGGCGCCCGCGCAAGCGGCCGGGCTGGGCGACTTCCAGGCCGAGGCGGCCAGGCTAGAGCGCCACGGTCTGTGCGGCTTCACCTATGTGCACAGCCGTTTCCAGGGCGAGTGCGCGGCGGACGAGATCCGCAGCGCACTCGCTGGCGCACTGCATAAATGGAATGCCCACCATCAGGCACAGCCCGATGCCGTCGTGCTGATCCGGGGCGGCGGTGCCGTCAACGACCTGGCTTGGCTGAACGACTATGCGCTGGCACGCCTGATCTGCGAGCTCGACATCCCGGTGCTGACCGGCATCGGCCACGAACGGGATCACACCATCCTGGACGAAGTGGCCCATATCTGTTTCGACACGCCGTCCAAGGTGATCGCCGCGATCGAGCAAACCATTGCACGCCGCGCCGGCGAGGCGGAGCGCCACTTCGACGAGATTGTCGGTGTGAGCGGCCGGGTCGCATTGCAGATCCGCCAGGCCGTCGACGCCATCGATGCCAGCGTCAAGCTCGACGCCATGCGGCATCTGCGCGGTGCCAGTGAGCGCTCGGCCGAGCTGATGTCGGACCTGCGCCTGCGTGCGCTGGGGACGCTGCGTGAAGCGTCCGAGCAAGCCCAAGCGGGCCTCGAAGCCCTCAGACATCAAGCGGACAAGGTGATTGCCGGTGCGCGCCACGAGGTGCCGGCCGCCTTGGCCGAGGTGAAGTCCGAGGGCCGCCGGCTGCTGCGCGCCGCCGAGGTCGAGGTGGCCGACCAGACCATGACCACGTTGCAGCGCGCAGCGGCCGACATTCGGCAGACCAATGAGGCGTCCGAGCGCGCATTCGCTGAGCTTGGGCGCGACGCGCAGCGCATCGTTGCGGATGCCCAAGCGCAGTCTGCGGCCTTGCTGCGCGAGGTCAGCGGCCAAGGGCCGGACAAGACGCTGGGCCGGGGTTTTTCGCTGGTGCGCGCGGCCGATGGGTCGACCATCACCAGTGCCGCGACAGCGGCGGCCGGAGCCGCCATTCAGATTGAGTTTCATGACGGGGTGCTGTTGGCACAGGCCGTCCAATCCAAGCCAAGAGAGCAGTGAGCGATGACCAAAACCACTTCCACCACGTTCAAGCAGGCCTACGGTGTCTTGCAGTCCCACGCCGAAACGCTGCGCAATCAGCGCGAACCCAATATCGACGACCTGCTGACCATCGTCACCGAGTCGGTCGAAGCCTACAAGGTCTGCAAGATCCGTATCGCCGCCGTCGAGCAGGCGCTGGAGCAGGCCTTGAACAGCGTCGAGACGGACGCTGGCGAAAGGAAGAGCCCCACAGCGCCGAAGCGCGCGGCGGCGTCCAAGCCCTCATCCGTCAAGCATCCGCCGACGCCGCCCGTCGCTGACTCAGCCGATGCTTTCGAAGACGGGGACGAGCCGTTTTAAATCGCTGCGCGCGCCAGCCAACCCACCCTCGTCATTGCAAGGTCGCCGGCTCAGCCCTTGGGTCCCAACGCCGCCAAGACCTGGCGTGAAATCAGCCGCTGCGCCGCCTCGAAATCGACCGGCTCCAAGGCCGGCTTGCCCAAAAGAATGGCGAACTGAGCGGCCTGATCGGCATAGGCCTGCGTGCTGGCCCAGATACTGAACATCAGGTGGCGGTAATCCAGCCTGGCGATCAGGCCGGCATCGGCCCAGCGCTCAAAGGTCTGCACATCGGCTTGCAAGGCCGGCAAGACCCGACCCTCAATCGCATCACGAAAACGCGGCGCGCCGGCCATCACCTCACGCGCAAACACCTGCGAGCCGGCCGGCCGCTCGCGCGAGAAACGCAGCTTGGCGGCGATGTAGTCGCACATCGCCACGGCCGGGTCGTTGCCGGCGACCAGGCCATCCATGCGGGCCAGCCACTCGTCCAGCACCTCGTCCAAGACCCGCCGGTACAGCGCCTCTTTGCTGGGGAAGTAATAGAGCAGGTTGTGGCGGGTCAGGTTCAAACCGGCGGCAATCGCCTCCAGCGACACGCCCTCGAAACCGAACTGCGCGAACTGCCGCTCGGCCTCCGCGCAGATCGCGGCTTCCTTGGCCCGGCGGCTGGGGCTGAACCCCGTTGTGGTTTCCGTGGTTTCTGACATCAAAAGCGATTTTCCGTATGCGGGAATTTACCAACTGGTAATTTTTTACCACTCAGTAAATTATGACATCCAACGTTTACCGCATCTTCAGGGAGCTTGGCATGGATCAAAACACCCCCGGCATTCACGCCGGCCGGCTCAAGGCCGAGCAATACCCGGCCAATTTCTGCGACGCGCATCCGACGCTGACGCGCACGCAGGCGCTGGTCGAGGCCGAGCGCTGCTACTACTGCTTCGACGCGCCTTGCATCACCGCCTGCCCGACCGGCATCGACGTGCCCAGCTTCATTCAGCGCATCGCGCAGGACAATATCCGCGGCGCGGCCGAGGCGATCCTGAGCGCCAATCCACTGGGCGGCATGTGCGCGCGGGTCTGTCCCACCGAGGTGCTGTGCGAGCAGAGCTGTGTGCGCAATGGTTGCGGTGAAGCCAAGCCGGTCGAGATCGGCCGTTTGCAGCGCTATGCCACCGATAGCTTCTTCGCCAACCATAACGCTGCGCCGCTGTTCACCCGGGCTGCCGACAGCGGCAGACGAGTCGCCGTCGTCGGCGCCGGCCCGGCCGGCTTGGCCGCCGCCCATGGTCTGGCGCGCTTGGGCCATGCGGTGACGCTGTTCGACGCCAACGCAAAACTCGGCGGCCTGAACGAATATGGACTGGCCACCTACAAGACGCCGGATAACTTCGCCCAGCAGGAGGTTGACTGGCTGCTGTCGATTGGCGGCATCACGGTCAAGACCGAGCAAATGCTGGGCCGCGAGCTTGAACTCGCTCAGCTAACCGCCGACTTCGACGCCGTCTTTCTGGGCCTGGGCCTGGCCGGCGTGAATGCGCTGAATCTGCCCGTGGCGGCCTGTGACGGTCTGCGCCCCGCCGTCGACTTCATTGCCGAATTGCGCCAATCGGACCCGGCTGCGGTCGCTGTCGGCCGCCAGGTGGTGGTGATTGGCGGCGGCATGACCGCCGTGGACGCGGCTGTGCAGTCCAAGCTGCTCGGTGCGCGCGAAGTCACGATGGTTTACCGGCGCGGGGTGGAGGCACTCAGTGCCTCCGGCCATGAACAAGACTGGGCGAGCAAGAACGGCGTCGTCATGCGCTGCTGGGCCGCACCGCTTGAGGTCTTGTGCGAGGCCGGCCAAGTCAGCGGCGTGCGCTTTGCCGTCACCGAAGAGCAAGGCGATCGGCTGATCGAAACCGGCGAGCAGTTCAGCTTGGCCGCCGACATGGTGCTGACCGCCATCGGCCAGAGCTTTGCCGCCGACCTGCCCAACATCGCACTGAAGGGCGGCCGGATTGAAACCGACGCGGACGGTCGCGTGCCCCTGCACCCCAAACTCTGGGCCGGTGGCGATTGCCGTTATGGCGGGCGCGACCTGACCGTCGAGGCGGTCGAGCATGGCAAACAAGCCGCTGTTTCCATTGACGCATTCTTGAGGAGCTGAAGAGCCATGGCCGATATCCGCAGCAATTTTCTCGGCATCCACAGCCCGAATCCGTTCTGGCTGGCCTCGGCGCCGCCGACCGACAAGGAAGTCAATGTCAACCGAGCCTTCGAGTCCGGCTGGGGCGGCGTGGTCTGGAAGACGCTGGGCGAAGACCCAGCCGTAGTCAACGTCAATGGGCCGCGCTACACCACGCTGATGAGCGCCGACCGCCGCGTCATCGGACTCAACAACATCGAGCTGATCACCGACCGGCCGCTGGCCACCAACTTGGCCGAGATCCGCCGCGTCAAGCGCGCCTGGCCCGACCGGGCCATGATCGTCTCGCTGATGGTGCCTTGCGAGGAGCAGGCCTGGCGCAACATCCTGATGCAAGTCGAGGACAGCGGCGCCGATGGCGTGGAGCTGAACTTTGGCTGCCCACACGGCATGAGCGAGCGCGGCATGGGCGCGGCCGTCGGCCAGGTGCCCGAGTACATCCAGATGGTGACGGCCTGGTGCAAGCTGCACAGCAAGCTGCCGGTGATCGTCAAGCTCACACCTAACATCACCGATGTACGGCTACCGGCCCGCGCGGCCAAGGCCGGCGTTGCCGACGCGGTGTCGCTGATCAACACCATCAACTCGGTGATGGGCGTCGACTTGGGAACCATGCTGATGAGCCCCAGCACCGACGGCTGGGGTTCGCACGGCGGCTACTGCGGGCCGGCGGTGAAGCCGATCGCGCTGAATATGGTGGCCGAGATCGCCCGCGACCCACTGACCGCCGGCATTCCCATCTCCGGCATCGGCGGCATCAGCAATTGGCGCGACGCGGCCGAGTTCATCGCGATGGGTTGCGGCACGGTGCAGGTCTGCACCGCGGCGATGGTTTACGGTTTCAAGATCGTGCAGGACATGTGCTCGGGCTTGAACAACTTCATGGATGAAAAAGGCTACAAGACGCTGGATGAGATGCAGGGCCTGGCCGTGCCCTCGGTCAAGAGTTGGAACCAGCTGAACCTGAACCATGTCGAAAAGGCCGTCATCAACCAGGACAGCTGCATCCAATGCGGACGCTGCCATGTGGTCTGCGAGGACACCTCGCACCAGGCCATCAGCGCCACCAAGGACGGCAAGCGCCACTTCGAGGTCAAGGACGGTGAATGCGTGGGCTGCAATTTGTGCGTATCAATCTGCCCGGTGCCCAACACCATCACGATGCGGGCGTTGCAGCCGGGCGAGATCGATCCGCGCACCGGCCAGACGGTCAGCGGCGACTACGCCAACTGGACCACGCATGCGAACAACCCGATGCGGGTCTCAGCCTAGCGGTTTATCCCCATGGCGCCTTGACCCCTCAGGCACAAAGATTGCACGCCAGCTCAAAAAGGAGTCCCTCGCATGACCGAACCCTCGCTTGCCAACGCCGACCTGTTGCCGACCACCGCCGCCCAGCGCCATTGGGGCTGGAAGGACTTTGCCGCCCTCTGGGTCGGCATGGTCATCTGCGTGCCGACCTACACCATGGCCAGCTCCATGCTGGACCAGGGCTTCAGCTGGCAGATGGCGATCTGGCTGGTGTTCGCCGCCAATCTGATCGTGCTGGTGCCGATGCTCTTGATAGGGCGGGCCGGCACCAAACATGGCATCCCCTTCCCGGTCTTGGTGCGGGCGTCGTTTGGCGTCATTGGTGCCAGTTTTCCGGCGGTGCTGCGCGGCCTGGTCGCCTGCGGTTGGTTTTCGATCAACTGCTATTTCGGCGCGCTGGCCTTGCATGGTCTGGCCAATACGCTGGGAATGGGCCTGGCCACGCCGGGGCCGGGTGAGACCATCAGCACCTCGCAAATGGTCTGCTTCTTGCTGTTCTGGGCGGTCCATATCGCCTTCATCTGGAAGGGCCTGGAATCGGTGCGTTTGCTGGAGGTGGTGGCCGCGCCGCTGATGATTGCGGCCTCGGTGGCGCTGGTGATCTGGGCCTTCATCAACGTGCCACCAGCGCAGATCTTCGGCCTGCCGGCCAAGGTGGTCGAGGGCGAGCCCAAGACCTGGGCGGCGCTGACCGGCTTGGTCGGTTTCTGGGCCACGCTGGCGCTGAACATCCCCGACTTCACCCGCTTCGCCAAGTCGCAGCGCGATCAGGTCATCGGCCAGGCGGTCGGCCTGCCGCTGCCGATGGCGCTGTTCTCCCTGGTCGGCGTGATCGGCTTCTCGGTCTCGCAAATTCTTTACGGCAAGGCCCAGCTCTTCCCCGACGGTTTGTTGACGCAGATGGGGCCGGTGGCGGCCGGCATCGGCCTGGTGGTGATTTTGCTGGCCAATCTGACCACCAATGTGGCGGCCAACCTGGTCTCGCCGTCCTATGACTTCTCGCAGCTGGCGCCGAGCAAGATCAGCTTTCGCACCGGCGGCCTGATCGCCGCCCTGCTCGGTCTGCTGTTCCAGCCCTGGAATTTACTGGCCAGCTCGGGCGGCTATCTGTTCATCTGGTTGGGCGGTTATGGCACGCTGCTCGGCGCCATCGCGGGCATCTTGCTGGTCGACTATTACCTTGTTCGCAAGACCGAATTAAAGATTGACGATCTCTACCGGCGCGGCGGCGAGTATGAGTACAGCGGCGGCTGGAATCTCCATGCCTTGATCGCCTTTGCCCTGGGCGTGCTGCCCTGCCTGCCCGGCTATCTGGCGGTTTCGGGTGTGATCCCTAAGGAATCTGTCGCGCCCCTGCTCTTGAGCCTGTATGACTTCGGCTGGTTCTTCAGCCTGGCCGTGGCGGGGCTGTACCACTACTTCACGGCGCGGAGGCCGACATGAAAGAGTCCCTACTGATTCGTGGTGCCACGGTCGTCAACGCCGACCGCGAGTTCGGCGCCGATGTCTTGTGCGTGAACGGCAAAATCGCTGCGGTCGGCCCGCGCGCGCTCAGCGAAGCACCGCCCGGCTGCCCCACGCTGGACGGCGGCGGCCAGTACCTGATGCCCGGCGGCATCGACCCGCACACCCATATGCAGCTGCCCTTCATGGGCACGGTCACCAGGGATGACTTCTTCAGCGGTACGGCAGCGGGCCTGGCCGGTGGCACCACCTCCATCATCGACTTCGTCATTCCGAACCCGCAGCAGCCCTTGCTGGAGGCCTATCAGACTTGGCGCGGCTGGGCGTCAAAATCGGCCGCTGACTACGGCTTTCATGTCGCCGTCACCTGGTGGAGCGACAGCGTGCACGCCGATATGGCCACGCTGGTGCAGCAAGAAGGCATCAACAGTTTCAAGCATTTCATGGCCTATAAGAACGCCATCATGTGTGATGACGAGACCCTGGTGAACAGTTTTAAGCGTGCGCTTGAACTCGGCGCTATGCCCACCGTCCATGCCGAGAACGGCGAGCTGGTTTATCTGCTGCAGCAAGAGGTCGCCAAGATGGGGATCACCGGCCCCGAGGGCCATCCGCTGTCGCGCCCTCCGATGGTCGAGGCCGAGGCCGCCAACCGCGCGATCGCGATCGCCGAGGTGCTGGGCACGCCGATTTATATCGTCCATGTGTCCTGCCAGGAGACGGTCGATGCGATCGCGCGGGCAAGATCACGCGGCCAGCGCGTCTATGGCGAGGTGCTGGCCGGCCATCTCTTGATCGACGACAGCGTCTACCGCCACCCCGATTTCGCCTTTGCGGCCGCCCATGTGATGAGCCCGCCGTTTCGCCCCAAGGTGCACCAGGAGATGCTCTGGCGCGGCCTGCAGGCCGGCAATCTGCATACCACCGCGACCGACCATTGCACCTTCTGCGCGACGCAGAAAGCCGCCGGCGCGGAGCACTTCGCCAAGATCCCGAACGGCTGCGGCGGCGTCGAAGAAAGGCTGGCGGTGATCTGGGATGCAGGCGTCAACTCAGGAAGGCTCACGCCGTCCGAGTTTGTCGCCATCACCTCGGCCAACGCCGCCCGCCTGTTCAATATCTACCCGCAAAAAGGCTGCATCACCGAGGGCGCCGACGCCGACCTGGTGCTGTGGGACCCGCAGGCGACCAAGACGATCTCTCTCGAAACTCAGCGCTCCCTGGGCGACTTCAATATCTTCGAGGGCAGAGAGGTGCGCGGCCTGCCCAGCCACACCATCAGCCAGGGCCGCGTCGTCTATGCGCAGGGTGATTTGCGCGCGGTGGCCGGGGCGGGCCGCTACATCAAACGGCCGGCCTTTGGGCCCAATACCAAGGCGGCGCTGCTGCGCACGCAAGACCTCAGCCCTCAAGCGGTACAACGATCATGAACAACTTGCGAATCAACGGCGATCGACTCTGGAACTCCTTGATGGAGTTGGCGCAGATCGGCGCTACACCCAAAGGCGGCGTCTGCCGCCTGGCCCTGACCGAGCTGGACCGCCAGGGGCGGACACTCTTCACGGCCTGGGCGCAAGAGCTGGGCTGCAGCGTGCGCACAGACGC
>NZ_JANNMI010000262.1:0-7577 GCF_031397715.1 Roseateles sp. | reverse complement strand
GTTCTTCCCGTCCGGCCTCTATCAGCTCGACGCCGAGGTCTCTCCGATGCCAGGCACGTTCCTGCAGCTGGCGTCCCCGCTGACGCTCAAAGAAGCCACCGAGCAACTGGTGCTGGCGCCGGTCAACGGTGTCTACGGCCTGCATAACTCCAAAACCCACCGGGTTGACAGCGAAACCGTCGGCCGCATGTTCGGGCAGATCGGCGTGATCGTGTTCATCATGTCCATCGGCGCCTTCATTTCGGTCAGCTTCGCCACCCGCGCGCTCGAGGTGGCCGTGGCCGCACTCGCCGACCGGCTGCGGGAAAATGGCTGGATGCTGATTGCCGCCGTCATGACGCTGTTCTCGCTGCTCGGCTCGACGATGGGGTTTTCGGTCGAGACGCTGGGCTTTTACGCGCTCTTCATCCCACTGATGGGCGCGCTCGGCTATGACAGGCTGGTGACCGCCGCCATGATCATCATCGGCGCCCTGGTCGGCGTGATGAGCTCGACCGTCAACCCCTTCTCCATCGGCGTGGCGGCCGGCGAAGCGGGCATCTCGATCGGCGACGGCATCGGCCTGCGCTTTGTACTGTGGGTGGTGCTGACCGCGATGTCCATAGGCTGGGTGCTGCGCTATGCGGCCAAGGTGCGCCGCGACCCGACAGCCTCGCTGGTGGGCTGGGACGCTGCGGAGGAAGCACCGACGAATGAGGCGCAAGCGCAGTTGACGGGCACGCAAAAATGGGTGCTGCTGATCACCGCGCTGGCCTTCGGCTTGATGATTTTTTCGGTCATCCCCTGGTCCAGCGTGATCGGTGGCCGTGCCGCCGCGGCCGACTATTACGGCCTGCACGAGGTGGTGGGTGCCACGCCTTTTTGGTTCGAGCTGAACTGGTGGTTTCCGCAGCTGGCCATGCTGTTCATTTTGGCCTCGGTGCTGGTCGGCATCGTGGCGGGCATGGGCGAGAAGGAGACAGTGCGCCTGATCGCCGCCGGCGCCTCCGACATGATGGGCCCGGCGATGGTGGTGCTGCTGGCCGGCGGGGTGTCGGTGATCATGAACAACACGCAGACGCTGGACACCATTCTGCATTCCATGGAGCGCTTGGTGACCGGCGCGTCGGCGGGCTTTTTCGTCTTCTTGACGGTGCTGGTGAACATCCCGCTGGCCATTTTGATCCCGTCCAGCTCCGGCCATGGCGCTTTGGCGATGCCCTTGCTGGCCCCCTTGGCCGACTTCGCCCAGGTCAGCCGGGCCAGCACCATCACCGCCTGGATCATGGGTCATGGCCTGGCGCTGCTGATGGCGCCGACCAGCGTGGTGCTGGTCGGCGGACTGGCCATCGCCAAGGTCGGCTACGACAAATATCTGCGCTTCGTCTGGCCGCTACTGCTGGCCTTGTTCGCCGTGTCGACGCTGATCATCGGCATCGCGGCGACGCTGGAATAGGGCCGGTCAGCTGATCGCCGGGGCAATCGTTGGGGCAATCGCCGGGGCAATCGCTGAGGCAATCGCTGGGTAAGCGCCATAACCCTCGGGCCAAGCGGTCAGCAGCTCGAAGCCGCTGGCGGTGACCAGCACCATATGCTCCCACTGCGCCGACAGGCTGCGGTCCTGGGTGATCACGGTCCAGCCATCGGCCAGCTCTTTGACGCCGCGCTTGCCGGCGTTGATCATCGGCTCGATGGTGAAGATCATGCCGGCCTGCAGCTTCATGCCCTCGCCCGGCTGGCCGAAATGGTTGACATGGGGCTGGTCGTGATAGACGTCGCCAATGCCGTGCCCGCCGTACTCGCGCACGACGGAGAAACCCTCGCGGTGCGCGACGCTCTGGATCGCATGCCCGATATCGCCCAGGGTGGCGCCGGGGCGCACCTTCAGGATGCCGGCGCGCAAGGCCTCATAGGTGGTATTGACCAAGCGGCGCGCCAGCGGTTTGGGCTCGCCGACAAAATACATGCGGCTGGTGTCACCGAACCAGCCGTCCTTGATCAAGGCGACATCAAGGTTGACGATGTCGCCGTCCTTGAGGATCTTGGTCGGCGACGGGATGCCGTGGCAGACCACCTCGTTGACCGATGAACACAGGGTCTTGGGATAGCCGTGGTAGCCGATATTGGCCGCCGTGACGCCGAGCTCGTCGACGATGTAGTCATGGCAGAGCTTGTCCAGCGCATCGGTGCTGACGCCGGGCTGCACATGGGGCGTGATCATCTGCAAGACCAGGGCCGCCAGGCGGCCGGCCTCCTTGGCTTTGACGATCTCGTCCGCCGTGCGGAGCTTGACCGGGCTGCCCCTCACGGCCGCACCTCCCGTTGCGCGGACGCCGACACCAGATCCAGCCCACCGGCCTGCTCGGCACGGATCAGCAACAGAGAGATCTCGCGGTGATCGAGGTCGGGGTGCAGCTCGGCCAGCAAGCCTATGCGCATCCAATGCTCGGCCTGCGCGTTGATCGAACGAGAAAGTGCGCTGCTGGCGACGCGCAGGCTCTCATGCATTTGGTCTGAAATTTTGACGATTCCCATGCCGCAATCATATACGAAACAGATACGTTTCGTATTGACCCCTAATCGCCGCCCTTGACCTCCAACAACGCCTGCTCGGCCGAGTCATACATCTGCGGTTCAAGGCCGCGTGCGGCAAAGGCGGCGCCCAGCAAGCTGCGGTTGAAGCCGGCCGTGCCGTAGCGGGTGACGTTTTCATAGAACTGATCGCTCAGCTCACGCACCATCGCCGCATAGGCATCGGCGACCTGCGGGTCCAGATGGAAATGGTCGTAGTTGACGACGCACCAGACGCGTGAGCCCAGCGGCGCCAGGCGCCGCTCCACCTCGGCACGAATCGCCTCCACATCGTCGACGCAGCGCACCGCCAGGCGTTCGAAATTGAGAAAGAATTGCCGCGTTGGCGCGTCATAGCTGAAGCGCTCAGTCAGCGGCAGCATCAAGTGCCGCGCGCGCAGACCAATCGCGACGTCGCCGAACAAGCCGGCGTCCATGACCACCGGCGCGGTCGGCATCAAGGGCCTGAAGCCCATCAGGTCCAGCACATCGCGCTGCAAATCCAGGCCGGGCGCCACCTCGGTCAGGATCAAACCCTCCGGCCCGAGTTGCAGCACGCAGCGCTCGGTCACATAAAGCACCTGCTGGCCACGCCGTAGCGCCTCGCGGCCGGAGAAAGTGCGCTGCTCCACGTTGGGCAAGAACTTGGGCACGCCATTGCTCAAAAAACTGCCGACGAAGACCAGCCGCTTGGCGTTCTGGCTGATATTGATGAAGCCGCCGGCACCGGCCAGGCGGCTGCCAAAGCGGCTGACGTTGACATTGCCTTGCGCGTCGGCCTGCGCCAGCCCCAAGACGGCCAAGTCGAGGCCGCCGCCGTCGTAAAAATCGAACTGATAGGGCTGATCAATCACCGCCTGGGTGTTGACCGCCGCGCCAAAGTTCAGGCCACCGGCCGGAATGCCGCCGATCACGCCGGCCTCGGTGGTCAGCGTGATCAGGTCGATGATGTGTTCTTCGGCCGCTACCGCCGCCACACCCTCGGGCATGCCGATGCCGAGGTTGACCACATCGTGCGTCCTCAACTCCAGCGCCGCGCGCCGGGCAATCACCTTGCGCAGACTCATGGCCATAGGCTCCACCGCGGCCAGAGGCACCCGCAGCTCGGCGGCAAAGGCAGGGCTATAGGGTTCCACAAAGGTCTGCATATGGAATTCGGGCCGCTCGGCCAGCACCACCGCGTCGACCAGGATGCCGGGGATCTTGACCTGGCGCGGGTTCAGGCTGGCGTTGGCGGCCAGCCGCTCGACCTGCACGATCACAATCCCGCCGCTATTGCGCACCGCCATCGCGATGGCCAGTGAATCCAGCGTCAGCGCCTCGCGCTCCATGGTGATGTTGCCGTCGGCATCGGCCGTGCTGCCGCGCAGCAGGGCCACATCGATGGGGAAGGCCTTGTAGAACAGATAGGGCTCGCCGTCGATCTCCATCAAGCGCACCAAGGCCTCGGTGCTGCGCGCGTTGACGGCGCCGCCGCCATGACGCGGGTCGACAAAGGTGTCCAGGCCGACCCGGCTCAGATGGCCGGGCTTGCCGGCGGCGATGTCGCGGTAGAGCTGGCTGATCACGCCCTGCGGCAGATTCCAGGCCTCGATCGCGCCGCTCAAGGCCAGCTTTTGCAGCGCCGGCACCAGACCCCAATGCCCGCCGACGACGCGCCGAAGCAGGCCCTTGTGGCCGAAGTGATTGAGCCCGCGCTGCTTGCCGTAGCCCTGGCCCGCCGCGTAGACCAGGCTCAAGTCGCGCGGCCGGCCGCTGTGCAGATAGCGCGCCTCCAGCGCCAGCGCCAGGTTCTCCGCGAAGCCGATGCCGACAAAGCCCGAGGTCGCGACGCAGTCGCCGTCATGAATCAGCGCCACGGCCTCGGCGGCGGCCACCACCTTGCCATGCTCCATGGTCTGCAGCGCATGCAGCTGCGCTAGGCGCTGCGCGCGTGGGCTGTCCCCGGGCTGGCTTTGTGCGGCTGGTGTCATCGTTACTCCAGGCTGCAGTGTCGCCGCAAATTCAAAGCACCTGCATCTCCCGCAGCAAGCGATCGGCCTTGTCCACCACCTTCATCTGCCAGAGCATGTAGCGCGCATCCAGGCAGATGCTGCGCGACTTCTGTACATCGAAATCCCAGCTGTCGATGACGCTGTCCAGCGTGCCGTCAAACAGCAGGCCCACCAGCTCGGCGCGGTCGTTCAAGACCGGCGAGCCGGAGTTGCCGCCGGTGGTGTCCAGGGTGGCTAGGAAGTTCACCGGCACCGAATCCAGGCTATCCACCTTGTAGCGGTCGAATTGGCGCGCCTTGATGGCCGCCAATTGCTGCGCCGGGGCATTGAATTCGCCCTCGCCGGTGTGCTTGGCCGCGATGCCGCGCAGCGTTGTGAAGGCCTGCCAATCGGCGCCGTCGACCGCGCCTTTGCGGCCCTGGACATGGCCAAAAGCGACCCGCAGCGTGCTATTGGCGTCCGGGTAAACGGCCAAGCCCTTGCTGGCCTTGAAAGCGATCAAGGCCTTCATGGTGCTGGCATAGGCTTGGTCCAGCTGGCCGCTGAGCGCTTTGTCGCGCGCCTCACGTGCTTCGTCATCGGCATACAGCGCCACCGCGGCCTTGATGAAGCCGTCAGAGCTGGCCTTGAAGGCCGCCACATCGCGCTGCATCCAGGCCATGCGCTCGGCCTGCTGGTGCAGCTGGCTGGCGGCGTAGAGCGCGTCCAAGCGCGTCTTGACGGCCGCTTCCGTCATGCCGGGCTGCAGGCCCAGCGCCGCCAGCAAAGACGGGTTCAATTGCGCCGCCGGCAAGGCCAGGTAGCGGGCCAAGAAATGCGCGCTCAGTTGTTTGTCGACCGGCTCGTCATAGCGACGCTGCAGCGTCTCCAGCTCTTGAGCAAAACGCAGACTGTCGCGGGCCTGGTAGCCGGGCAAACGCTGCGCATCCGGCCGCGCTTGCTGCTGCGCGTACTGGTACAGGCTGCGCGCGGCCGCCAGCAGGCGCGGCGAGGTGTAGTCCAGCAATTGCTCGGCGCGGGCGATCTCTTGGCTTTGTGCCAGCAAGCGCTCAACCCGCGCAATATCCGCGCCGTATTGCGCTTGGGCGACCCCATCGGCCGCCACCCAGGCCTTCAACTCGGCAAAGGCTTGCGACTTGCGGGCCAAGATGTCGCTGCCGTCGAAGCTGGCCTGCTGGCCCTGCATATTCTTGTGGTAATTGGCAATCCCGGCGACCCGGTCGGCCACGGCAATCTCGGCGTCGCGGCGGCCCTGCGTGGCGGCCTTGATCAAGGCCAATTGCTCACCCATCAGCTTGATCTGGCTGGGCTGCTGCCAGGAGAAGGTGAAGTCCACCTCGGCCGGCAGGCGGTGCCGGTTGGTCTCGCCGGGGTAGCCGGCGACCATCAGAAAGTCACCCTCCTTGAGTGGCTGGCTGGCCAGCTTCAGGTGGTGCTTGGGCTGAAACGGCTGGTTGTCTGGGTGGAAGTCGGCCGGTCGGCCGTCCGGGCCTACATAAGCGCGGTAGAAACTGTAGTCGCCGGTGTGGCGCGGCCACATCCAGTTGTCGGCATCGCCGCCGAACAGACCCACGCCCAGTGCGGGCGCATGCACCAGGCGGATATCGCGCAGCTCCATCTGCTTGATCAACTGGTACTGCAGGCCGCCATAAAAGCTGGCGACATGGCAGCGATGGCCGCTGTCCGCCTCGCAGGCCGCGGTCAGGCGCTTCTGACCCGCCTCGATGGCGTCGAAACGGGCCTTGCCGGCCAGCGCCTGGGTCTTGGCATCCAGCACTTGTTCGCTCACATCGCTGACCGCCACCGTGACGAAAACGCGACTGCCCGGTGCGGCGGGCAACTCTTCGCTCAAGCCGGCGGCCAAAAAGCCTTGCTGGAGCAAATCGCGCTGCGCGCTGGAGTTGTATTGGATGCTGCCGTAGGCGCAGTGATGGTTGGTCACGATCAAACCCAGCGGCGACACGAAAGACGCGGTGCAGCCACCCAGGCTGACGACGGCGCCCATCGGAAATTCGGTCAGCTGCGACAGCCGGCTGGGGTCGATCCGCAGCCCGGCAGCGCTCAAGGCCTTGGAAATTTGCGGCAATTGCTGCGGCATCCACATGCCTTCGGCGGCCCGCGTCTGCAGCGGCGCCATGGCGGCCAGGGCCGCGGCAAAACTCAGGAGTTTAAATATTTTTTTGATATGCACGAGAAGCAAGCCTTTTCAAACAGGGCAGTAGCCTACACCAGCGCCGCACCCCTGCCAAAAGTAAGGCTGTACGGACATTCGACTGGATGTTCCCCCAGCCTTGACCCAAACTTGAGCTGACACGAAACTGACGTCAAGGCGTTTTCAACTTGGGAGCCCTGCCATGACCCTGATCCAACTGACTCAGATCAAGCACTGGCTGCTCCTGCATGGGCGCCGTCATCCGCTGGAGTTGTGTGCCTGGGATATGGTGCTGACGGCCTGGGTGCTCGGCTGGGTGGCGCTGCCGGCGCTGTTGCTGATGCATGCCTGGCTGCTGCTGCCCTTGTGCCCGGCGGGCTTTTTGCTACCGGGCTTTTATGCTTCTTGGCGAGTGCGCCTGCACCGCAGCGGGCGCCTGCGTTGCGACTGGCTGACGGCGCTTTGAGCCCGCCAACAACAAAGCCCTCACGCGGAGGGCTTTGTGATCGTCGCGTTCACTGTTCGCTCAGTGAATCAAGCCTATCCATTCGCCGGCTTGCTGATAGCTATTGAACATGCGCATCGCCAATTCGCGCAGGGCCGCATTGGCGCTGGCGTGGCCTTGGGCCAAACGTTCGCAAGCGTAGAGGCGGTCATAGAGCATGCGGGTCGGCTGCAAGGCCAAACCTTCGCACGCCATCAGCGCCTGAAAACGCTGCAGATCGCCGCCGTCCACCGGCCCGACGATGGGCGAGCCAAATTCGAGTGCGGACTGCGGGCGCAAAAAAAGCTCATCGGCGCAAGCTTCCGGCAGATCAAAGTAGATCGGGGCGCTGAGCGGCAAATCTGGCGTCAGGCGATAAACATTGCTCATGAGAACC
>NZ_JANNMI010000261.1:0-6234 GCF_031397715.1 Roseateles sp. | reverse complement strand
CCGTGAAAGATTTGGCGGCGCTGACCAATGCGCTGCAAAACAGCTTTTTGCTCGATCAAATGCCGGCGAGTCTGTGGCGAGACCTGGGTTTGGTCTCGCTGCTGAGCCTGGTCTTGATCGTGGTGCTGGACCGCATGCTGTTGCGGCCCTTGCAGCAGTTGCGTCGCCTGGCCAGCCACGCCGATGCTTTTGACCCGACCCAGCCGCCACCGATGCCGGAGCCAAGGACGCCGAACGAGTTGGCGCGTATTTCGCATTCCATCACGCGCGCGCAGCACAGCCTGTGGCAGCAATTGCAGGACGAGCAAGCGTGCGCGGAGGCCCTGCGCATTGAAGTGCAGCGACAGCAAGAAGCCTTGCGCAATGCCGAGCAGTCGCTGGCGCAAAAAAATCTGGAGCTGGGCCGACTGAGCCGCATTGATGAGCTGACCGGCCTGGCGAATCGGCGCGAGTTTGACGAAGGCCTGCGGCGCGAATTCAAGCGCGCTCAACGCCAGCGTGGCCATTTGGCCTTGGCGGTGCTGGACTTGGATCACTTCAAGAATTTCAATCAGCGCTACGGCGTGGCGAGCGGCGACGCCGTGCTGGCCCGCTTCGCGCAGCTGCTGGCGGTGCGTTTCAAGCGTGACACCGATCTGGTGGCGCGCCTCGGTGGCGAGGAGTTTGTCGCTTTGCTGCCAGGTTTTGGCTTAGAAGTCACGCAGGGCCTGCTTGAGCAGCTGCGCCAGGACCTGCGTGAGCTGCAGCTGCCGCATGAAGGCGGGGTTCATGGCCAGGTGCTGACCGTCAGCATCGGCTTGGCCGCTTACAGCCCGACTCATCCTTATCTGAGCCCGCAAGCGCTGATGCAAGCTGCAGATGAGGCGCTCTACATCGCCAAACATGCTGGCCGCGACCGGCTAAGCCTAGCCGCGGCTTCCAGCGGGCATACAGAGCGGGCCTGAGGCTGGCTGGGGTCAGCGATCGCGTTCCAGCGCTTGCTGCATTTGATCGCTGACACGGCGCGCTGCACGCAGCACCAAGGCTTCGTCGAGCGATGCTTGTGGCGCGATGCTGCTGGCCACTTCATCCAGTCTTTCGGGTTGCAGCAACAGCGCCCACGCAATCGTCGAGATCGCGCTCACGCCGCGGCGCTGCAGACTCTCGGGCATGATCAAGTGGGCTTGCACCTCGACATGATGACGCACGCTGGCCACCGCGGTCGGCGCCAGGCCCCAGCTTTCGCACAGCGCCGCGCCCAAGGCATCATGACTAACGCCAAATGCCGTGTGTTCCAGCTGCACCAGTTCCACATCATTGGCGGCCGCGCGCAACATCGCCGGGTAATGAGCCGGCGCATGCCGATACAGCACCGCCTTGCCGCATTCCTCAAACAAGCCGGCCGAATGGGCAGCCCAGGGGTCGATGCCCAACATCTGGCCCATTCGCCCCATCAACAAGCCGCGCTCGGCGGCGCGCTTCCAGACCGGCTCCAACTCGGCTGCCGGTGGAAACGCCGCACGCAAGCCCATCTCGAACGTGATCGAGGCGACCTCGCGCATGCCCAGATAGGTCAGCGCCTGGTGCACTGTCTGCACCCGACCGCGCAAACCATACAGCGATGAGTTGACGGCCTTCAGCACGGCCGCGGCTAAGGCCATATCGGTTTCGACCAGTGAAGACATCGCCAGCAGATCAATGTCTTCGGCCGCCATCAACAAGGACAGCTTGACCAGGACCTCGGGCTGAGTCGGAATCTCGATATCAAGGGTGCGCAATGTTGGATCGACGGGCATGGCTAAAAGTCTCCTGAAACTGTTTCGATCTTAGTCTTTGAACGGCCCGCTTGATGGGCTAAGTCAGCGAGACTTTGCAAGCAACCGTTGCAATACACAGTTAGCGCAAGAACGCATCCCAGCCGGTCTTGAGGATCAGGCCGCCGACCACGACGATAAACATGCCGCGCACAAAGCCGGCTCCGCGCGCCAAAGCCATGCGGGTACCGACCAGGCTACCCGCCACATTGGTGACGGCCATCACGGCCGCGATATGCCACCAAATATGGCCCTTGTAGGCAAACAACGCGATCGCCGCCGCATTGGTGGCGGTGTTCATCAGCTTGGCCGTGGCCGAGGCGTGGAGGAAGTCATAGCCCAGCAAGCGCACGAACAGGAACACAAAGAAGCTGCCGGTGCCGGGGCCAAAAAAACCGTCATAGAAGCCGATGATCAAACCGATGCCGCCGGCCATCAGCGTTTCCGCCCGGCCGCTGAAGCGGGGCGCATGTTGCCGCCCCAGGTCTTTGCGGGCCAAGGTGTAGGCCAGAACCAGCAGCAAGATCAGCGGCAAGGCGCGGCGCAAGAAACTGGGGTCAACCAGGGTGACCGTCCATGCGCCGGCAAAGCTGCCCAGCAATGCAACGCCAGCGGCCGGCAACAGCGCCGGCCAATTCAGCGTCACGCGCCTTGCATATTGAGCGGTGGCCCAAGCCGTACCCCAGATCGACGCGCCCTTGTTGGTGCCGAACAGGGTGGCGGGGGGCGCTTGGGGGAACACACCAAACAGGGCAGGCACCAGGATCAAGCCACCGCCGCCCACCACCGCGTCAATGAATCCGGCCAAGAGCGAGGCCAGCGCGACGGTCACAAGTTCAAGCATGCGGGGATATCAACGATGAATAGATGCGGCGGCCAACCTGCAAAGAAAAACAGGCACCTGAAAACCAGTTTCAGGTGCCCGTCGATTGTGACAGTGTCACTTTTTTGTGGGTACCGCCTTGCCTGAGATTGTCTCCTCATGCCGCCCTAGCGTCCGTATTGCCGACGCATCGAGTGAGCGCAATGTAGGGCCGACTGGGCATGCCCGCACTTGGGGTTTTTACGGTCTGCATGCACCGACTTGGTCTAGTTGGTACGCACTCACTGTTTACTTATCGTTTGCCAAATATAGCTCTGTACAAAACTTCCAGCGCACTGATTCAGTTCACCGGCGGCCCCGAGGCTTGCACACTCTGTGGTGTTTTTGCGAATCACCGCGCCCCAAATCAGCCCAAATAGCCATTGTGGCAACTTGGAACAGGCAAACAAGTGGCAAAGCAGCGGTCATCATCCGCTTTGACCCAAATGGCGACGCGGAACAATTTGGCTTATGAATGCATTCAACTTTGACGCGCAACTTGGCTCGCGGCCTCAATGGCGGCCGCTGCGTAGCTGTTTGCTGTTGTTTTCGGTTCTGCTTCTTGCGGCCTGTGGAGGCGGGGGCGGCGGAAGTTCAAACGTGGCGGAGGCGCCCGCACCGACGCCCGTGCCCATCGGCAGCGCCACCACGACCCTGGGCTTCAGTTTGCCGCGTGCAGGCTTGGGGCCGGGGGAGTTGGCGGTGATCGTGGTCGACGGCGACGTGCAATCGGAGGCGATTGCCGGCTACTACCAAGCGGCACGCGGCATCCCGGCCGCCAACATCATCCGTGTCAAGCTGAACACCAGCTCGGCGACGATCTCGGTGGCTGATTTTGCCGTCTTGAAGGCCGACGTCGATGCCAAGCTGCCGGCCGGCGTGCAGGCCACCTTGCTGACCTGGACCGCGCCGTCGCGGGTAGTCGGCACTTGCGCGATGAGCATCACCAGCGCGATGGCCTTCGGCTTCGACAGCAAGTACTGCGGCGGTTGCTCCGCCACGGCGCCCTCGAGCTATTTCGATTCCGAGTCCCGGCAAGCCTGGGCGGATCACAAAATTCGGCCCTCAATGCTGCTGGGTGCGGCCAGCCTAGCCGCCGCCAAGACCCTGATCGACCGGGGTGTGCGCGCCGACGCCAGCCGGCCGGCCGGCGACGGCTATCTGCTGCGCACCAGCGACGCGGCGCGCAGCGTGCGCTATGCCGACTTCAGCGCCTTGCCCGCCGCCTGGGCCGGCCGCTTGCAACTCAACTACAGCGACAACTCGGCCGGCGCCGCGGCCGACGCCATCGAGAACAAGAGCGATGTGCTGTTTTACTTCACCGGGCTGTCCAAGGTGCTCAAACTCGGCAGCATTGGCTTTCGGCCCGGCGCCGTCGCCGACCACCTGACCTCGTACGGTGGCCTGCTGCCCGGCTCGGGCCAGATGCCCATCACCGACTGGCTGGACGCCGGCGCAACTGCCAGCTTCGGCACCGTCGAAGAGCCCTGCAATTTCACCCAGAAGTTTCCTAAAGCGTCGGTCTTGATCGAGCATTATTTCCGCGGCGCGACCGTCATCGAGGCCTATTGGAAGTCGGTGCACTGGCCGGGTCAGGGCCTGTTCGTCGGCGAGCCTTTGGCGCGACCGTTTCCCGACAGCCCCAGCTTCACGCTGGAGAACGGCCAGTACCTGATCAGCACGCGGGCGCTGCGTAGCAACGCCAGTTACAGCCTGGAGTACCGTGTCGGTGCGGCGGGTACCTGGACCGCGCTGGCCGCCTTCAAGACGGTGCGTGCCGAGGCGCAGACCTTGCGCTCACCGTTGCCGCCGGCCAATGCGACCGAGCTGCGCTGGCGCGGCCCTTGCCCGAGCGACGCGGCCCTGCAATGCACGCTCTGAGCGCTATGAACGCGGCCACTTAGCCCCCCCAGCGGCCGGCTTTCGAGCGGACTGGCAAAATGGGGCTCCCTCCAGGCGCCTCTATGTCCCCCCAGTCTCTACCAGCCATGCGTGTGCTGTCCGTCATCCCCCCGATGACCCAGCTCAATACGCCTTATCCGTCGACCGCTTATCTGACCGGCTTTCTGCGCTCGCGCAAGGTCGACGCGGTGCAGGAAGATCTCGCTCTGGCCCTGATGTTGAAGCTGTTTTCGCGCGCCGGCCTGCTGGCTCTGCGTGAGTCCGTCCACGCCCTGGCCGAGGCCAAGCGCACGCCGCTGGTGCAGGGCTTCGATCAGGCCTTTGACGCCTATCTGACCACCATCACCGCCACCATCGCGTTTTTGCAAGGGCGCGACAGCACGCTCGCGCATCGCATCTGCGGCCGCCAGTTTCTGCCCGAGGGTCCGCGCTTTGCCTCGCTCGATGTCTATATCGACGAAGACGGCGGCGACCCGCTGGCCTGGGCTTTCGGCGCCCTGGGCCTGCAGGACAAGGCTCGCCATCTGGCTACGTTGTACCTGAACGACCTGGCCGACGTCTTGCGCGACGCGGTCGACCCGCGCTTCGAGTTCGTCCGCTATGCCGAGTCGCTGGCGACCAGCCAGCCGACCTTCGAGCCGCTGGCCGAGGCGCTGGCGGCGCCGCTGAACCTGGTCGATATCAGCTTACGCGAGCTGGCGCTGGCGGCGATCGAGCGCCATGGTCCGCGCCTGGTGCTGATCTCGGTGCCTTTTCCCGGCGCCGTCTATGCGGCCTTCCGGATCGCCCAGTTCATTCGCGCCGCGCATCCCGACATGGTGATCGCGCTCGGCGGCGGCTTCGTCAATACCGAGCTGCGCGAGCTGACCGAGCCGCGTGTGTTTGACTACTTCGACTATGTGACGCTGGACGCCGGCGAGCGCCCGCTGCTGGCGCTGCTGGAACACCTGGACGGCAAACGCTCCAAGCAGCGGCTGGTGCGAACTTTTGTGCGAGAAGCGGGCCAGGTCAAATACATCAACTTTGTTGAAGCCGATATCGCCTTCGCCGAGGTCGGCACGCCGACCTGGGACGGCCTGCCGCTGGACCGCTATTTGTCGCTGTAGGACATGCTGAACCCGATGCACCGGCTGTGGTCCGACGGGCGCTGGAACAAGCTCACGGTGGCCCACGGCTGCTATTGGAAGAAGTGCAGCTTTTGCGACGTGAGCCTCGACTACATTTCGCGTTATGAAGGCGCGTCGGCCGCCACCCTGGTCGACCGCATCGAGGCCATCGTGCAGGAAACCGGCGAGACCGGCTTCCACTTCGTCGACGAGGCCGCGCCGCCGAAGGCCTTGAAGACGCTGGCTGACGAACTGGCGCGGCGCCGGATGTCGATCTCGTGGTGGGGCAACATCCGCTTCGAAAAGTCGTTCACGCCGGCCCTGTGCCAGCAGTTGGCCGACAGCGGTTGCATCGCGATTTCAGGTGGCCTGGAAGTGGCGTCGGACCGCCTGCTGAAGCTGATGAAAAAAGGCGTCTCGGTGGAGCAGGTGGCGCGCGTCACGCGCGGATTCTCCGACGCCGGCATCCTCGTCCACGCCTACCTGATGTACGGCTTCCCGACGCAGACGGTGCAAGACACGGTCGACGCGCTGGAATACGTGCGCCAGTTGTTCGAGGCCGGTTGCATTC